>NZ_CP108442.1:6657592-6971177 GCF_041435355.1 Streptomyces sp. NBC_01276 | reverse complement strand
GCAACCGCGTGGGCGGTGGGCGTGGTGATGGTGGTGACTCCCTGTCCGGCACGGGAGGCGCACCGCGTACTGGCCGCCGCGGCCGCGGCGGCGCACATCGGCGTCGAGGGGCTGGCGGCGGCGATGGCCGCCGCGGCGTGGGGGGTGAAGGCTCCCAAGGGAGTGGAGCGGGCCCTGCGGCGGGCCGTCGAGGCGGCCAGGACGGCGGGGGCCGAGGGGGCGGGGACCGTTCCGGCCCGGCCGCTGGTGCCCAGCCGGGAGCGGACGCAGGAGGCCCTCGGCCGCTTCCGGGGATGCCGGGCGTGGCTGTGGGCCGACCCGGCGGACGCGGGTGCCCGCCGGGCGATGGACGACGCCACGTACACGCTGTGCGTGCTGATGGGCCGCCCCACGGCGCACGAGGCCCTCCGCGCCGCGGAACTCCGCCTCGCGGACGGCGCCCACCACGCTCCGCGGGGAATGGACGGGACCGGCCTCGCCGTCTGACCCCCGGACCGGGGGGCCGGACGGCGGAGCGGGGCCTCCGGACCGGGACGCCCCGGACCGGCGTCAAACCTCCCGCGTGACGGATTCCCCCGGTCGGCCGAAGTCCGGTGGCCGCTCGGCCGATCGGGGGCTCTCATGGGACAGCGGGCGGTTTTCCGCCCACCCACGCAAGCGCGGAAAGGCGTCCTCATGTACGAAATGCGCGCTGAATCCCCGGACGGCCGAGGTGAGCTCCTGTGGCACGTCCTCGCCAAGGAACCCTCCTCCGGCACCCTCTGCGGCCGACACGCCCCGCCACCGCCCGCCGTCCCCGCCATATCCGTCGAGACGACCGGCGAACGCTACTGCGCTCCCTGCATGACGGCCTTCCGCTCCGCGGTGCAGGCCCATGGCGACAAGGCCCTGAGCCCCGAAGCCGCGTAGCCGGCCTGCCCGGCGCGTCCGCCGCAGCCGTCGAGCCCCCACGGGCCCGGACACCGGAGGTCCCCGGTGTCCGGGCCCCCTGCGTGCGCCGTCCCCGGCGAGACGCCCCGACGGGGGCTCCCGACGGCACCTTCCCGCCGCCTTCCGGCCCGTCCCGGTTGCCCCTCCCGGGTTTGCCGGGCGGCAACGCGGGCAGCCGAACCATCACACGCACGTGGGGCACGCACCCTGCGCGGGGGCCCCGGATCGGAGGCCGGAGATGTCCACGAGCACGTTGACAGTGGTGATCGTCGTCGCGGCGGTCCTGGTGATCGCGGTGACCGCGACGATGTGGGTGCTGGCCCGACGGCGGCACCTGCGCGACCGGTTCGGGCCGGAGTACGAACGCACCGTCGAGGAGAAGGGTGGCGCGCTGGCCGCCGAACGCGACCTGCACGCCCGCGAGCAACGCCACGACCGGCTCGACATCAGGGAGTTGCCCGCCGAGCGGCGCCGTGAGTACACCGACTCGTGGGGCAGTGTCCAGGAGCACTTCGTGGACCGCCCCGAGGGTTCGGTCGCCGAGGCCGACGCGCTGGTCTCCCGGCTGATGCGCGAGCGCGGCTACCCCACGGAGGGGTACGACGGACAGCTGCGCGACCTGTCGGTGGAGCACGGACGCACCCTCGACCACTACCGCGCCGCGCACGACGTCAAGGTGCGCAGCGGGACGGACGGGGCGACGACGGAGGAGCTGCGCGGGGCGATGGTGCACTACCGCGCCCTGTTCGACGACCTCCTGACGGACCAGAGGAGTCGATGACATGCACACGAACGAAGGCAAGCAGATCCGGGCTCCCGAACCGGGAGCGCTGACGACCGAGGACCTGGCCCGTCCGGAGACGGGCGCGGAAACGGAGGAGCGGAAGGCAGCCGTCTACCCGGGCGAGGCCACGTCGGTGGGACCGGACGGGGCGGACGGGAAGGACAGGGCGGACGGGCCGGCGGGCACCGGCGGGACGGACGGGGCCGAGGCGGGTGACGCGGTGGAAGGGACCGCCGCCGAGGAGGCCCACGAGCCCGGCACCGCCGACGAGCCGCTGCTCTCCCCCGCGGACGCGGACGCCTACCGCACGTCGTGGAGCGAGATCCAGGGCCGCTTCGTCGACGACCCGAAGGAGGCCGTCGAATCGGCGGACAACCTGGTGGCGGAGGTCATGCGGACCCTGGCGAGCAGCTTCTCCACGCACAAGCGGGAGCTGGAGGGGCAGTGGGACCGCGGCGAGCGGGTGCCGACCGAGGACCTGCGCCTGGCGCTGCAGCGCTACCGCTCCTTCTTCAACCGCCTGCTCAAGACCTGACCCCCGGCAGCCCGTTCAGGCGTCGTCGGGGACGTGGAGGTGCAGTACGCACATGTCGTCGCGGTGGGGCGGCCGCAGGGCGGCGAGGGTCCGGGCCAGGGTTTCGCCCCGGCCCTCGCGCACGAGGCGCAGGGCGGTGTCGGCGAGCCGGGCGAGGCCGGTTTCGATGTCCTCCCCCGGATCCTCCACGAGGCCGTCGGTGTACAGCAGCAGGTGGTCCCCGGGCAGCAGATCGGTCACGGACTGCCCGTACTCGGACCCGAAGGCGGCGCCGAGGAGGACGCCCCTGGGCTGCGGGAGGAAGCCCGCCTCGTCGCCGCGGATCAGCAGGGGCGGCAGATGCCCGGCCCGCACCCAGGTCAGGCGCCCGTCCGAGGGCCGGTAGCGGCCCATCACCATGGTGGCGGTGGCGCCCCCGGACGGGTCGGCGGCGGTGTGGAGCAGCAGCCGGTTGAGCCTGGCCAGGACGTCGGGCAGCGCCGACCCCGTGACGGTCATTCCCTTGGCGGTGAACCGCAGCTGGGCCATGGTGCCGACGGCGGGCAGCCCGTGGCCGGCCACGTCCCCGACGACGAACAGGGCGCTGCGGTCGGGGAGTTCGATGGCGCTGTACCAGTCCCCGCCGACGTTGATGCCGCTGTCGGCGGGCGCGTAGGCGACATCGACGCAGAGACCGGCGAGTTCCAGGGACTGTTCGGGGATCGGCAGCAGGGTGTTCTGGAGGCTGGCGGCGAGCGCGCGCTCCGCCTCGAACCTGCCGCGTTGGACGAGGACGTCGCGTTCGCTCTCGACCAGGGCGCGTTCGGCGTCCTGCCGGGCCGTGACGTCCTGGAGGAGTCCGTGGACCTCGACCGGGTGACCGTGGGCGTCCGCCTGTGCCTCGGCGACCATCCGGACGTGGCGCACGCCGTGGGCGGTGGTGATGCGGAAGACCTCGTCCACGGGCTCCCCCCGGCCCAGCAGCCGGGCGAGGGCCGCGCTCACCGCGGGCCGGTCCGCGGTCGGCAGGTGCCGGGACAGGTCCTCCAGCCGTACGGGGCCCAGGGCGGGGTCGCGGTCGAAGATCGCGTAGACCTGGTCGGACCAGACGGCGGTGCCCGTCACCGGGTTCCAGCCGGCCCAGCCGAGGTTGCCCAGCCGCTGCATGTCCGCCAGGCGCCGGACTTCCCGCTCGTCGACGTCGTGGCGGACCCAGGACACGACCAGCCGCTCGCCCAGCGCGGTCGCCCGGACCGAGTACACGGACCGCTTCTGCACCCCGGCGAGCACCTCCTCGTAGGTGAACGGTTCTCCCTCGTAGGGACTCCCCGTCGTCAGCACGTCCAGGTAGCCGTCCCACACGGCGGTGCCCGCCACGGTGGGATACGTCTCCAGGACGCGCAGGCCCACGAGTTCCCGGCCCCGGCGTCCGGCCACGTCGACCGAGCCGGGGGCGGCCGCGTCGATCCGGTAGTCCTCCACTTCGCCGGAGGCCCCGCGCAGGGGGGTGAGCAGGACGGCGGGCCCGGACAGGGCGTCCAGGATCCGCTGGACGGCGTCCGTGTCGGCAGGGGCCCCGGCGGGCTCCGCCGTGCCGTCGGCCGCGGCGGGGCCGGAGTGCCCGAACGCGCGGAGCGGGCCGCCGCAGAGCCGTACGGCACGCCGCAGCAGGTCCCTGGTGGACGGGTCGAAGGGCCCCGGTCCGGTCAGCAGGAAGCCGATGACGGCTCCGGGCGCACCGTCTCGGGACACGGGCAGCCAGGCGCGCGCGGGCCAGCGGTCCGGTGGGCCTATCAGCAGGTGGCTCCGGGCGTCGCGGACAGGATCCTGCAGCCACACCGGCTCGCCCGTGGTGAGGGCCTGGAGGGCCGCGAGCCCTCCGATCGGCGGGAGGTGGCGCCATTGACCGGCCACCGCGTCGCCCACGCCGGCGTGGCCCACCAGCTCCAGGGCGCCGCCGGGGTCCGTCACGTAGATCATCACCCCGTCCAGGTCCGGGACCTCCGCCGGGGCCAGCTCCCCGCGGAGCAGCTCGGCGACGTCGTCGCCGGTGCGCGCGCCCACCAGCCCTTCGGCCAGCCGGGCCAGGAGCGTGGCGGCGGCTGCCGGGCCGGGGGCTGCGCGGTCACGGCGGGACGACGTGGCCGGCGTCGGCACGGGCACCGGCGCGGGCCGATCCGGCGGGGACGGCGGGGACGGCGGCGGGGAGTCCGCGCCCGCCCGTGCCAGGGTGATCCAGCACTCTTCCAGGACGCTCCGGCCGCGCAGCGCGGCATGCTCGACGAGCCGCTCGTGGGCGGCCTCGGCGGAGATCCCCAGCCTGCCCATGAGCACGCCTTCGGCCCGCTCCACGACCACCGCGGTCGCGATGGCGCCCTTCAGGTCCACGACCTCCGAGCGCAGCCTGGCGACGGTCCTGGCCAGTGCGAGGACCTCGGGTGCCGTGCCGCTGCCGACGGACGCAGCATCGCTGTCCATGCGACGAGCATGGCACGTGTGGCGCCCCGGTGGAGAGGCCCGCCGGTCAGGCGGGGTGACCGGGACGGGGTCAGGCGGGGTGACCGAACCGTGGTCAGGCGGGGTGACCGGGACGCAGGTCACGGACGTCCCGGTAGCGCAGCACCGGGGGCGGCGCACCCTGCCCAGGCGGGCACTCCTCGACGGGCGACAGGACGAAGCCCACGTGGTCCCCGCCCCCGACGCACCGCTCGACACGGCCGGTGAACCAGGGGCGCACCTCGGTCAGCACCGGGCTTCCCTCCCGTCCCGGCCGCCAGCCGGTCCGGACGAACTTGTCCTCCCGGTCCCCCGTCCGCCCGCCGAAGAGCTCCGCCGGTGCCCGTTGGTCCCGCGACAGCAGGTGCACGGTCAGGTACGCCGCCCCGCGCGCGACCCGGTACGTGTGGTTCGCCGTGGACAGCCAGACGACGAAGCGCGGCGGGGCGATGGAGCACTGGGAGGCGAAGCCGACCAGGCAGCCCGCCCTCGCGCCGTCGGCCGCGGCCGTGACCACGTACATCGGGCCGTCCAGCGCGTCGGTGAAGGCATCCAGCCCCGTCACGGCGCCACCCCTCGGTCGGCGGTTTCGCCCCTGGTCCGCGGCTACCCGGCGCGGCTCCCGGCAACCGGGCCGGAGGCGCTCGCGGTCCCGCGGCCCGCCCCCGCCGGGCCGCGATCGCCCCCGGGGCCCGTGCGAGGTGTACCGGGCTCCGCCGCGGGCAGCCGCCGGGTATGAGCTTCGAGCATCCGGCGGAGAGGCACGGCGACGGGCGGATCGGCCGTTTCGGGAAGATGGCCGAGCTCGCCTCCAATTTCACGAGCTCGGCGGCGTTCTCCGCCGTGTGCCTGGTGCTGGTCGGCGGATTCGTGGCGGTGCACCTCGCGGGCCTGCCGCTGAGCTGGCAGCTGTTCGCCGGGGACACGATGGCGGCCGTGTCGCTGCTGCTGCTGGCCCTGCTGAAGAACGCCGAACGCCGCGCCGAACACGCGATCCAGCAGAAGCTCGACGCGATCGCCGCCGCGCTGCTGGAGCAGCAGCGCGGCGAGCCGGGTCGGGCGGCCCGCCGGCTCCGGGAGGCCATCCGCACACAGGACGAGGTCTGAACGCGACCCGGACTCCAGGAGGCCGGACGCCGCCCCGGTCGCCGGGGGCCGCAGCTGCGGCGACCATGAGAGGGTGCACGGCGCACCGGTGGACGTTCTGGTCGCGGGCGCGGGCCCGGTGGGGCTGACCGCGGCGATCGAGTTGCGCCGGCGCGGGGTCGGCTGCCGGCTCGTGGACCGGCTGCCGGAGCGGATGCCGTACGCGAAGGCGGTGGGCATCCAGCCGCGCACGCTGGAACTGTGGGACCGGATGGGGCTGGTGCGGACCGTGCTGGACGCCGCGATCCCGATGCGCGGACAGCTGGTGTACGTCGACGGCCGCGAGCAGGACCGGCTGGAGTTGGCGCTGCCGGCCGACGTCCCCTTCGGTTTCGCCGCGCTGCCGCAGAACGAGACCGAGCGGATCCTGGAGGAGTTCCTCGCCCGTTTCGACACCCGCATCGAGCGGCGCACCGAACTGGTCTCCTTCGCGCAGGACGCCGACGGGGTGACCTGCCGGCTCGTCGGACCGGACGGCGAGGAGGAGGTGCGCACCCGGTTCCTGGTGGGGTGCGACGGGGCCCACAGCACGGTCCGCAAGGGGCTCGGACTCACCTTCGAGGGCGCGGCGTTCCCCGAGGAGTACATGCTGGCCGACGTGGTGGTGGACTGGGACCTGCCCCACGCGTACGGGGTCCGGTCCCTGCACCACGATGCCGGCGGCGCCCTGGACGACCTGCTGGTGTGCATTCCGCTGCCGGGTCCGGGCCGGTACCGGGCGTCGATGCTGGTGCCGCCGGAGCTGTCCTCCCCGTCGGTCGGCGAGGACGGGGTGGCTCACGGTCTGGAGGGCGGCCGGGCTCCCGGGCTGTCCCACGTGCAGGCGGTCCTGGACCGTCTCTCGCCGCAGCCGGTGACCGCCTCCGGCCTGCGCTGGTCCTCGATCTTCCGGATCAGCCACCGGATCGTCGACCGGTACGGGGACGGGCGGGTCTTCGTCGCCGGGGACGCGGCGCACATCCACCCGCCGACCGGCGCGCAGGGCATGAACACCGGTATCCAGGACGCCTGGAACCTGGCCTGGAAGCTGGCCCTGGCCGTCGACGGGGCCGCGCACCCGCGGTTGACGGCCAGTTACGACGCCGAGCGCCGGCCGGTCGGCGAGGAGGTCGTCGGGCGGACCGTTCGGCACGCCGGCCAGGGCGTGCGGGCCGGTGGCGAGGACCTGACCACCGTACTGATGCGCGAGGCGCAGCTGCTCGTCAGCTACCCGGACAGCCCGCTCGTGCGCCCGCCGGATCCGGACGGCGCCGGCCCCGGACCGCGCCCCGGCGATCGCGCCCCCGACTGCGCCGGGCTGATCGGGCGCATCGAGAGCGGGCCCTTGCGCCTGTACGAGCTGTTGCGCGGCAG
The DNA here is from genome assembly GCF_041435355.1 of Streptomyces sp. NBC_01276. Lineage (GTDB taxonomy): Bacteria > Actinomycetota > Actinomycetes > Streptomycetales > Streptomycetaceae > Streptomyces. The sequence goes on along the minus strand of NZ_CP108442.1, from coordinate 6,963,954 downwards.
CGAGCACGTGCTGCTGGTCTGCGCCGACGGCCCGCAGGCCCCTTGCGTCCCCGGACTCGCCGCACTGACCGGCGGGTTGCCCGCGGGACGGCTCACGGCGTACGCGGTCCTCACCGAGGGCGGGACCGCGCCCGCCTGGGCCCCGATGCCGGTGTACCTCGACGGGCTCGGCGAGTTCCGCCGGGTCTACGGGGTCCGGGAGCCGACCGCCTTCGTGGTCCGGCCGGACGGCCACCTCGGGGCCCGGCTGTGCCCGCCGACGGCCGGGGAGCTGTCGGCGTACCTGTCGGGGGTGTTCGGAAGCCGAGCCACCGGGGGCTGAGCTTCCGGGGCCGGGCCGTCCGGGCCGTGTCAGCGGGGCCGGGCCACCCGGGCCGTGTCACCGGAGCCGTGTCACCGGAGCCGTGTCACCCGGTGGCGGTCCTAGGAACTCTCCGGGACCACGGCCGGGGCCGCAACCCGGCGGACGACGGCGGCCATCCCGGCTGCGCCCAGCACGGCCAGCAGGGCGGCCGCGCGCAGGACGGTCTCGATGGCGGGGCCGTCCGAGGCGGCCCCCGCGACGGAGCCGCTGATCACCTCCAGGACGGTGGAGGCGACGGCCACCGCGACGGCCCCCAGCAGGACGAGGGAGGTCAGCACGAGCCCGGAGGCGGCCGCGAGGCGACCGGGCGGGACGTAGGACTGGGTGGCGACGTTGGTCAGTGCCCAGGCGAGCCCGACGCCGACGCCGACCACCGCGAACACGGCCGTGTAGACGACGAGCGAGGTGACCAGCGTCAGGACGAACAGGCTGACTCCGCTCAGCAGCATCCCGGCGGCCATCAGCCGCTCGGGGCGCACGCGCAGGGCGAGGTGGCCGGACCAGTAGCTGGCGGCTCCGGCGCCGACGGACAGGGCCAGGAAGATCAGCCCGGAGTCCAGGGGCGAGAGCCCGCGCGCCTGCTGGAGGTAGAGGGCCGAGAACACGGCGACGAGGCAGTACACGACGTTGGACAGGGATCCGGCGAGGGTGACGGCGACGAAGGGGCCGTTGTGCAGGAGTTCCAGGTCCAGCAGGGGCTGCGGACTGCGCCGCTCGACCAGGACGAACACGGCCAGCAGGACCGCACCGCCCACGAGGCAGCACAGGGTCGCCGGGGAGCCCCACCCCCAGTGCGCGCCCTGGTCCACGCCGGTCATCAGGGCCGTCAGGCCGCCCGCGAGCGTCACCACGCCGGGCAGGTCCAGGCCGCGTCCGGCCTCCTCGTCCCGCGTCTCGGGAACGAAGCGCAGCAGGAGCAGGGCCGCGGCGAGGGCGAAGGGCACGTTGAGCAGGAACACGGCGCGCCAGCTGACGTGTTCGGCGAAGGCCCCGCCGACGAAGGGTCCCAGGGCGGTGCCGATGGCACTGAAGGCGAGGACGGTGCCGACGGCGCGGCCCTGCCGTTCGTCGCGGAAGTACGCGGTGACCACGGCGACGGACACGGGAAGGATCAGTGCGGCGGTGCACCCCTGCACGAAGCGTCCTGCGGTGAGCCAGGCGGTGTTCTGCGCGGCGGCGCACACCACCGAGACGAGGGCGAAGCCGGTGAGCCCGCAGACGAGTACCCGCCGCCTGCCGAAGAGGTCGGCGGACCGGCCGCCGGTGACCATCAGGGCGCCGAGGGTGAGCATGTAGCCGCTGACCAGCCATTGGAGGTTGGTGGTGGGGGTGTCGAACTCGCGCCCGATGACGGGGAGCATCAGGTTGAGGGCGAACCAGTCCATCTGGACCAGCAGCATCGAGATCGCGGCGGCCGCGATCACCGCCCGGTCCCGGCCGTGGAAGAGCCCGCGCCTCCCGCTCGCCCCCGCCGGCTTCGCCATCGCGCCCTCCCCCGGCCTACGCTTCGTCCGCCGTCGGCACGCAGAGCACCGGGACGGGCGAGAGGTGCAGCAGCTTGTGCGGGGTGGAGCCGAGGAGGGCGCCGCGGATCGGGCTGTCGCCCCAGGTGCCGACGATGATGACCCGGGCGTCGTGGCGTGCGGCGGCGTCCAGCAGCGCCTGGGCGGGCTTGTCGTCGACCACCTCGACGGTGGAGGGGACCCCGGCCTCGTCGGCGGCCTCGACGGCCCGCGCCAGGGCGCTGCGGCCGGCCTGGAGGAGGGCCTCGCGGTGGGCCCGGTACTCCTCGCCGGTGGCTCCGGGCGCGGCGGCTCCGTAGACGAGGACCAGCGGTTCCCCGAAGGCGGTGGCGACCTCCAGCGCGACGCGCAGGGCACGTTCGGCGCCGGGGGACTCGTCGTAACCCAGGACCACGGACATCCGGCCTCCTCAGGACTTCCTGCCGCGTACGAGGGCCGGGTCGACCACGCCCCGGCGCTCCTGCCAGAACCGGCCGTCGCGGATCCGCCAGAAGCACATGAGGAGGAAGCCGGCGACGGCGATCCCGATGCCGATGACGAGGGGCGGGCCGAGGCCGAACCAGGAGACCCCGCCCGCGGAGTTCGCCGGGTTCGACATGTCTCCCACGGACTCCACCAGCAGCCAGGTCAGCAGGCCCGCGCCGACCAGCGGGCCGAGGCCGATGAGGAGGAAGTTGTGCGCGTTCTCCAGCAGGTGGCGGCGGTAGTAGACGGCGCAGGCCACACCGGTGAGGCCGTAGTAGAAGGCGATGAGCAGGGAGAGCGCGGTGAGGGAGTCGAGGAGGGCGTTCTCGCTGATCTGGTTGACGGCGAGGTACCAGACGATGGCGATGGCGGCCACCCACCAGGTGCTCACGTCGGGGGTGCGGAAGCGGGGGTGGATGTGCGCGAGGTGCGGTGGGAGGGCGTGCCGGCGGGCCATCGACAGGGCGGTCCGGGAGGCGGGGATGATCGTCGTCTGGGTGGAGGCGAGGGCGGAGGTGCAGACGGCGAGGAGCACCATCCAGTCCCAGCCGCCCATCACCTCGTGCGCGAGGACGGCGAAGACGGCCTCTTCCTCGCCGGCGTTCTGGGCGAGGAACTGCGTACCGGCGTAGGCGACGACGGCGTAGCCGACGGACAGGTAGGTCACCAGGAGGACGATGGTGGACCAGATGCCCGCCTTGCCGGGCGCGGTGGCGGAGTCCTCGACCTCCTCGGTGAGGTTCACGGCCGACTCCCAGCCCCAGTAGATGAAGACACCGAGCAGCAGCCCCGCGGTGAGCGCGGTGCCGCCGGCGCCGAATGGGTTGAGCCAGCTCAGGGAGGGCGGGGTGCCGCCGAGGGTGCTGGTGCCGGCGTAGACGCGGTAGAGGGCGACCACGGCGAACGCGAGCAGGAAGAAGACCTGGGCGAGGATCAGGACGTCCTGGAGCCGGGCGGACATCTCGGTGCCGATGACGCAGATGGCGGTCATCGCGAGGATCACCAGGACGCTCAGGCCCTGCCGGACCAGCTGGTTCGCGGCGAGGCCGTCGAGCCCGGCGGCGAGCAGGCCGAAGTGGACGGCGACGTCCGCGAGGGAGCCGATGACGAGTACGCCGGTCATGGTGATGGCCCAGCCGCCGAGCCAGCCCGCCCAGGGGCCCATGGCGCGGGTCACCCAGGAGAAGGTCGTGCCGCAGTCCTGGTCGACCTTGTTGAGGTAGTAGAAGGCGGCGGCGATCAGCAGCATCGGGACGAAGGACGCGAGCATCACGCCCGGCGCGTAGACCCCCACCAGGGCCACGATCGGTCCGATGACGGCGGCCAGGGAGTAGGCCGGCGAGGTGGAGTTCAGACCGATGACGAGGGCGTCGAGGAAGCCGATGGCGTTGGCCTTCAGGCTCGCGTCGGCGTCGGGGAGGGTGCTGCCCGGTGCGCCGTGGTCGCCGTCGTCCATGTACGCATCGTCACGCACCCGGCCCGGCCGCGCGAGGCGGACGGGCCGGGCCGGGGACGCGCGGTGCCGCGGTTCAGGGGCGGGTGTTCCACCCGGCCACGACCGGAAGTCCGTGTTCCGTGGACAGCACGCTGACCGTGCCGGTGCGCAGCAGGAAGAGCCGGCCGTCCTGCGGGGAGAGACCGAGGTAGCGGGCTGTCAGGACGCGCAGGAAGTGTCCGTGGGCGACGAGCACCACGTCGCCCCGGTCCTCGGTCAGCACCGTGCCGGCCCGCGCCAGCACCCGGTCCGCGCGGGCGCCGACCTGGGCGGCGCTCTCCCCGGGGTGGTGGGCGTCGCCCTGCGGGACCCCGTCGGTCCACAGCGACCAGTGGGGCACGGTGCGTTGGATCTCGGCGGTGGTGACGCCCTCGTAGCCGCCGTAGTCCCATTCGTGGAGGTCCGGGTCGGGGACCCCGTCGTGGAGCCCGGCGAGCCGGGCGGTGGCCACGGCCCGGCTCAGCGGGCTGGTCAGCACCAGGGCGGGTTGCCGGTCGCGGAAGAAGGGCGCCAGCGAGATGGCCTCCTCGACCCCGCGCGCGGTCAGCGGCACGTCGGTGAGGCCCGTGTGCCGCCCGTTGGCGCTCCAGGCCGTCTCCCCGTGACGCACCAGCAGAAGATCACTCATGCTCCGGACCCTAGGGCATCTCCGCGAAGTCCCCGACCCGCTCCCGCATGTCGTCTTCTGTCGGGGCGGGGGCCGTGCCACCGTCGGGCGTCATGGACGTGAACCCCCGCCGGCCCCTCCCGCGTGCCGCCCGGGCCGGGGGCTGAGGGGTGGACGCGCGGGCGCTGCGGCCCTCCCTGACGGCGCTCATGCTCGCTCTGACCGCGGTCACCGGACTGATCGAGGCGGTGAGCCTGCTCGCCCTGGGACCGGTGTTCACGGCGATGCAGACCGGCAACGTCCTCTTTCTGGCCTTCGGGGCGGCCCATCAGGGGAACCTGCCCTCGCTGCCGGCGGCCGTCTCTCTGGTGGCCTTCGCGCTGGGCGCGGTGTGCGGGGCGCGGATGGAGTCGGCCGCGGAGGGCCGGGGCTGGCGCTGGATGTGCCTGGGGCTGTACGCCGAGACGGCGCTGATCGTCGCCGCGGCCGTCGCCGGGTGGCGGGTGACCCCGCGGTTCGGCGATCCGGGGGCGCCGCACCTGGTGGAGGCCGGGCTGCTGTCGGTGGCCATGGGCATCCGGAACGTGACGAGCATGCGGGTGAACGTGCCCGGTGTGCCGACCACGCTGGTGACCCGGTCCATGACCGGCCTGATGGCCGGCTCGGCGCTGGGGCGCGACAGTGCCTTCGGATACGGGAGCGGGGCCTGGGCGCGGCGGGGACTGGCGGTACTGGCCATGTTCTCGGGCGGACTGGCGGGGGCGCTGCTGGTGCGGGCCGGATGGAGCGTGGGCGAGGTGCTGCTCCCGGCGGCGGTGGTGGTGGCGGGGGTGACGGTGGTGCACCGGTCCTTGTTGCCGCTGCTGCACACCCGGTAGCCCGGCGACCGCGCCCCTGCGGCCGTGCGCGCACCGTCGGCCCCTGCGGCCCGTTCGCGCCCCTGCCGTCATTCGCTGCGAAAACGCTGCAACTTTCCTCCGTCCCCGGTGGTGGCGACGCTCGTGGCATGGACGACCCTCCCCGCACCATCGAACGGGACACCGCCCTCTCCGCCGGGTTCGCGGCGGGGGACGAGGGCGCCGTGGAGGCGGTCTACCGGCGCTGGCGGCCCCTGGTGCACTCCCTGGCCCGGCGTTCCCTGGGCGACGACCGCGAGGCCGAGGACGTGACCCAGCAGGTGTTCCTGGCAGCCTGGCGCGGCCGCGACGGCTACCGGCCCGGTCCGGGCGGGCTCGGCGCCTGGCTCACCGGGATCACCCGGCACAAGGTGGCCGACGCCCTGGAGGCCCGTGCCCGGCGGGCCCGTACGGTTGCGGCCGCCGCCGTCGCCCTCGCCGACGGGCCGCACCCGCCCGGCCCGCACCCCGGCACGCACGGCGCGGCCGGATGGCCCGGCCCGGAACAGGCCCTGGACCGGCTGCTGGTGGCCGGGGAGCTGGCCCGGCTGCCGTCGGCGCAGCGGCACGTGCTGTGGCTGGCGTTCTACGCCGACCTGAGCCAGAGCCAGATCGCCGCCCGCACCGGGCTCCCGCTGGGCACCGTCAAGAGCCACATGCGGCGGGCGCTGCGCGTCCTGCGGCAGGCGCTGGACCCCGACCGGCCCGCTGCCCCGGTCCCGGCCCGGCTGCCAGCGCCGCGATGACGGCGACGCCCGACCGCAGCCCGAACAGCCGCTCGGTGCGCGGCTGCGGATGCGGCCCGTCCCAGCCGGGTCCGGCCAGCAGCAGCGCCGACTGGCCCCGCGCCCCGGGCGGCCCCCACGCGATGCCGGCCACCGAACGGGCCAGGGTCCGGTCCGCCGTCGTACGGGACTGCGACCAGAGCACGGCCGCGCAGGGCCCGGTACGCCGTACCGCGTCCCGCAGCGCCTCGGCGGGCAGGGCCGGGCCGAACATCCGTACCGGCACGCCCAGTTCCCCGAGCGCGGCGGCCAGTGCCTCGATCGGCAGGCTGTGCAGCTCTCCGGGCGCGCAGGCGAGGAGCACCGGGGGTGTGTGCGCCCGCTCGGGGGCGGGACGCACCCGGTGCAGGGCGGCGGAGACGTGCCAGGACAGCAGGTGCTCCACCTCGACGTACCGCTCCCCCGCCGAGGCCCATTTGCGGCCCACGGCGTGCAGGGTCGGCGCGATGATCTCCTCCCACGCGGTGACCGGGCCGTGTTCCGCGACAGCGGCCTCCAGCAGGTCCGCCACCGCCGGCGCGTCCAGGCGTACGGCGGCCCGCGCGAGCCCCCTGGCCTCCGGCCGCACCTCCCCGAGGGGGAGGGCCCCGGGCCCGCCCGGCGTCACGGCCGCCGCCTCCTCCCCCGCGCGGGCGGCGGGTGCTTCGCCGAGCGCGGCCCGCGCCGCCTCGGACGGGGGCACGCCCCGCGCGGTGAGCCGGCACATCTCGTCGAGGCGGGCGATGTCCTCGGGGGTCCAGCGGCGGTGCCGGCCGTCCTCGCGGCGGGCCGGGCCGATGGCGTAGCGGCGTTCCCAGGAGCGCAGGGTGGTCGGCGAGACCCCCAGGCGGCGGGCGACGGCGCCCGTGCTCAGGGCGGGTTCGGGGGGCGGCGGCACGGGGGCCGGCACGGGGTCCACCCGGCTCACGATACGGTGCCGGGCCGCCCCTCGCGGAAGCGGCCGAGGCCGTCGGCGAGGTCCACGACGGGGTCCGGGTAGTCGAAGCGGGCCCGTTCCAGGCCGGGCAGCCGCCAGGGCTCGTGGACGCGGGGCGCGGGCAGGTCGGCGAGTTCGGGCACCCAGCGGTGGACGTAGCGGCCCTCGGGGTCGTAGCGCAGGCCCTGGCGGACGGGGTTGAGGACGCGGTTGGGGCGGGCGTCGGTGCCGGTGCCGGCCACCCACTGCCAGTTGAGCTGGTTGTTGGCCACGTCCCCGTCGACGAGGAGGTCCATGAAGTGGCGGGCGCCGGTGCGCCAGTCCACGTAGAGGGTCTTGGCGAGGAAGCTGGCGGCCAGCAGGCGGCCCCGGTTGTGCATCCAGCCCTCGTGGCGCAGCTGGCGCATGGCGGCGTCGACGACCGGGTAGCCGGTGCGGCCGTCCTTCCAGGCCTGGACCTCTTCCTCGGCGTCGGGTCCGGTGCGCCAGCGGTCCTGGCGGGCCCGGTAGTCCTCGTTCGCGGTGTCGGGGCGGGCGGCGAGGACCTGGTGGTGGAAGTCGCGCCAGCACAGCTGGCGGACGAAGGCCTCGGCGCCGGGGCCGCCCGCGGCGCGGGCGCGGTGGACGGCCTCGGTGGGCGAGAGGGTGCCGAAGTGCAGGTGCGGGGAGAGCTTCGAAGTGGCGTCGCCGGCGAGGTCGTCGTGGGTGTCCTCGTACCGGGTGATGCCCGAGCGGAGCCAGTTGGTCAGCAGCCGGCGGGCCTCGGTCTCGCCGCCGCGGGCGAGGCCCGGGGAGGTGCCGGTGACGGCGGAGCGGCGGGGCAGCGGCTCGGAGCCCAGGTCTTCGGGGACCCGTACGGTGCGGGGCGCGGGCTCGACCGGCCTGAGGGGCAGTTCCGTCCAGCGGCGCAGGTACGGGGTGAAGACGGCGAAGTGGTCGGCTCGGGAGCCCGACGGCAGCACCGTCCCCGGGGCCACCGCGGTGACCACGGTGTCGTGGACGTAGAGCCGTCGGCCCTGGGCTTCGAGGGCCTCGCGCAGGCGTTCCTCGCGGGCGTGGGCGTAGCCGCTGACCCCGGCGGCCATGTGCACCTCGTCGGCGTCGGCTTCCTGGACCAGGGCGCAGACCTCGGCGACGACGTCCCCGGAGCGCAGCAGGAGGCGGCCTCCGCGCTCGCGCAGGGCGGCGTCGAGGTCGGCGAGGCAGTCGGCGAGGAAGGCCAGCCGGTTGGGCGCGGCGAAGGCGGAGTCCTCGATGACGCGGTCGCGGACGAAGAGCGGGACGACCCGGTCGCCGGAGGAGAGGGCGGCCCGCAGGGGTGGATGGTCGTGCAGGCGCAGGTCGGAGGTGTACAGGACCACGGCGGTGTTCATGCTCTCGGCTCCGCGTCAGGGCTGTGGGCATCGGTTGTCGGGGGTTCTTCTGCGCGGGGGGCCGTTCCGGATGCGGCTGCGGGGGGTGAAGCGGGCCCGGGGGCGGGGGACGGCGCGGGCCCGGATCCCGACGCGGCCCGTTCGGCGGCGCCGGCGATGTTGCGGGCCATGCCGCCGAAGACGACGGCGTGGAAGGGGGAGACGCTCCACCAGTACAGGTGTCCGAGCAGCCCGTGCGGGTGGAACAGGGCCCGCTGCCGGTACAGGGCGCGCGGCGGGGCGGGGGCCGCGGACGGGCCCGGGGCCGGGGAAGGGCCCGGGGCCGCGGCGGAGCCGGACGCGCGCGGGTCGGCGTACAGCTCCAGCCAGGCCAGCCCCGGCAGCCGCATCTCGGCGCGCAGCCGCAGCAGACGGCCCGCTTCGATCTCCTCGACCCGCCAGAAGTCGAGGGAGTCGCCCACCCGGAGCCGGGCGGCGTCGCGGCGGCCGCGCCGGATGCCGGCCCCTCCGACGAGCCGGTCCAGCCAGCCCCGTACGGCCCAGGCCAGGGGGAAGGAGTACCAGCCGTTCTCCCCGCCGATGCCCTCCACCACCCGCCACAGCGCGTCCGGCGGGGCGTCGACGGGCAGTTCCCGCTCGTCGGTGTAGAGGCTGCCGCCCGCCCAGTCGGGGTCGGTGGGCAGCGGGTCGCTGGGCGCGCCGGGCAGGGAGGCGGAGGACCAGCGGGTGGTGACCTTGGCCTCGCGCACCCGCTGGAGGGCCAGTGCGAGGGCCTGGTCGAAGCCGATCGGGGAGCCGGGCGGGTCGGGGACGTAGGCGGCGATGTCGTGCTCGTCGCAGACCACCTCGTGGCGCAGGGATTCGGCGAGCGGCCGGGCGAGCGAGCGCGGGACGGGCGTGACGAGACCGATCCAGTGGCTGGAGAGCCGCGGCGTCAGCATGGGGACGCGCACGATGAGCCGTTTGGGAAGCTCGGCCACGACGGCGTAGCGGCGCATCATCTCCTCGTACGTGACCACGTCCGGTCCGCCGATGTCGAAGGTCCGGCTGACCTCGGGGGGCATGGCGGCGCTGCCGACGAGGTAGCGCAGGACGTCGCGGACGGCGATGGGCTGGATGCGGGTGCCGACCCAGCTGGGGGTGACCATGACGGGCAGCCGCTCGGTGAGGTAGCGCAGCATCTCGAAGGAGGCGGAGCCGGAGCCGATGATGACGGCGGCGCGCAGGACGGTGGTGGGCACCCCGGAGGCGAGGAGGATCTCACCGACCTCGGCGCGCGAGCGCAGGTGCGGGGAGAGCGCGTCGCGGGGTACGTCCGCGGGAACGAGGCCGCCGAGGTAGACGATCCGGCGGACTCCGGCCGCGCGGGCCTCTTCGGCGAAGGTCCGGGCGGCGGCGCGGTCGCGGTCCTCGAAGCCGTGGCCGGTGCCGAGGGCGTGGACGAGGTAGTAGGCGACGTCGATGCCGCGCAGGGCCGCCGCCAGCGACGCGGGGTCGGTGACGTCCCCGCGCACCACCTCGGCGCGGCCGGCCCAGGGGTGGTCGCGCAGCCGCTCCGGGGAGCGGGCCAGGCAGCGGACGCGGTGTCCGGAGTCGAGGAGTTCGGGCACCAGGCGGCCTCCGATGTATCCGGTGGCCCCGGTGACCAGGCAGTGCGCGCCTGTCATGGGCTGTCTCCGCTCGTCGTTCCCCCGCCGTCGGCCGCCCCCGGGCCCCTCACGGGCCCGTAGGGAATTCGGGTGGAGCGGCGCTTTCGGATGCGGCGGGGCCGGACCCGGCGCGGCCCTCCCGGACGGTGACGCCTCACGGTGAGGCGTCGGTGACGCTCCGGCGCACCGGGGGCGGCGTGTACGGGACCCAGCCTGCCTTCCTCCGTACGGTTTCGCCCCACGACACATCCGACACCCCCTCCGGCTCCGAAGTGAGCGTGAAGGAGGGAGCGAGATGACCGAGCGAGGACGACCGCGCACGGCCGTGATCGGCGGGGGCGTGTCCGGGCTGACGGCGGCGTACGTGCTGGCCAGGAGCCATGCGGTGACCCTGTACGAGGCCGACGACCGGCTGGGCGGGCACGCCCACACCCATCCGGTGAAGGGCCCCGACGGCCTGGTCCGGGGTGTCGATTCCGGTTTCATCGTCCACAACGACCGCACCTACCCGCACCTGCTGCGGCTCTTCGGTGAGCTGGGAGTGGCCACCCGTCCCACGACCATGAGCCTGTCGGTGCACTGCGAGGGCTGCGGGCTGGAGTACGCGGGGGCGCGCGGGCCGAGGGGGCTGTTCGCCCGGCCCGGGAGCGCGCTGCGGCCCGCCTACCTGCGGATGCTCGCCCAGGTGCCGGTCTTCCACCGGCGGGCCCGGCGGCTGCTGGCCACGCCGCCCGGGGCCGGACCGGAGCCGACGCTGGGCGAGTTCCTGGAGCGGGGCGGCTTCGGACCGTACTTCACCGGGCACTTCGCGATACCGCTGGTGGCCTCGGTGTGGTCCTGCCCGCCGGGCGGGGCGCTCGCGCATCCGGCCCGCTACCTGTTCCGGTTCCTCTCCCACCACGGCATGCTGTCGGTCGGCGGCTCCCCGAGCTGGCGTACGGTCGAGGGCGGTTCGGCGCGGTACGTGGAGCGGGTCCGCGAGGCGCTGGGTCCGGGCGCGGTCCGTTCCGGCGTCCGGGTGCGGTCCCTGGCCCGCACCCCGGGCGGGGTCTGGCTCACCACCGCCGACGGGGCGTCGGCCGCGTACGACTCGGTGGTGGTCGCCGTCCACGCCGACCAGGCGCTGCGCATGCTGGCCGACCCCACCGACGCCGAGCTGGCGGTGCTCGGGGCCTTCCGCTACTCCCGCAACCGCACGGTGCTGCACACCGACGGCTCCGTGCTGCCGGGTGCCGCGGGGGCGCGGGGCTGCTGGAACTACCGGCTGTCCGGATGCCGGCCGGCCGAAGAGGTGCCGGTGCAGGTCAGCTACGACATGGACCGGCTCCAGGGGCTGGCGGCTCCGGAACCGTACGTGGTCACCCTGAACGCCGGGACCGGGCGGGTGCGGCCGGACCGGGTGGTGGCGGAGATGGACTACGAACACCCGCTGTACACGCCGGACTCGGTGGCGGCGCAGCGGCGGCTGCCCGAGCTGTCGGGGCCGGTGACGGCCTACGCGGGGGCCTACCACGGCTGGGGCTTCCACGAGGACGGCTGCCGTTCTGGCGTGGCGGCGGCCGCCGCGCTGGGGGTGGACTGGTGAGGGGCGGGCCGGGCGGGCCCCGGGCGGCGGGCGGCGCGCTGTACGAGGCCGACGTCCGGCACGTGCGCACCGGCGGGCACCGCTACGCCCTGCGCCACCGCACCTTCCTGTGGCTCGTGGACCTGGACGCGCTGCCCGTGCTGCCCCCGCCGCTGCGGGCGCTGGCCCGGTTCGACGCGCGGGACCACTTCGGCGGCGGCCTCCCCTCGATCCGGGCCGGCCTGGACGGCTTCCTCGCGGCGCGCGGGGCCGCTCTGCCGCCGGGGTCGAGGGTGCTGATGCTGGCGCACGCCCGGGTGTTCGGGTACGTCTTCAACCCGCTCTCGGTGTACTGGTGCCACGGCCCGGACGGGGCGCTGCGGCAGATCGTCGCCGAGGTGCACAACACGTACGGGGAGCGGCACTGCTACCTCCTCGGCCCGGAGGCCTCCCGGGAGGCCCGCGTCCCCAAGGAGTTCCACGTCTCCCCCTTCCTGGAGGTGGACGGGGACTACCGGATGCGGCTGCCCGAGCCGGGCGAACGCCTCGACCTGACGGTCCGGCTGGCGGGCGGGGCCGACGGCGCCCGGCTGACGGCGACCGTGCGCGGCCGGCGCCGCCGCGCGGGTGCGCGCGGCCTGCTGCGCGCCCTGGTGCGCCGCCCCTGGCCCACGGCCGCGGTGGCGGTGGGCATCCGTTTCCACGGCGTCCGGCTGCGGCTGCGCGGGCTGCCCGTGCTGCCGCGGCCCCGCCACGTGCCCCAGGAGGGTGTGAAGTGACGCTGACGACGCTTCCGGACGTGCCGCCCTGTTCCCGGACGAGGGCGGCGGTGGGCCGGCTGATCATCCGCCGGGCGCTGGACCGGCTCCCGCTCCAGGTGAACATGGGACCCGAGGGCCTCCTGGGGCGGGGCGGGCCGGCGATGGCGGTCCACGACCCGGCCGCCTTCGAGCGCCGGATCACCGCGGAGGGACTGATCGGGTTCGGCGAGTCGTACGTCGCCGGGGAGTGGGACGCCCGCGACCCGGTGGCGGTGCTGACCGTCCTGGCCGGGCACGTCTCCGCGCTGGTCCCGGCTCCGCTCCAGCGGCTGCGGGGGCTGTGGGCGGCCCGGCAGCCGGTGGAGCGGCGCAACACCCGGACCGGTTCCCGTACCAACGTCGAGTGGCACTACGACCTGTCCAACGAACTGTTCGCCCAGTTCCTCGACCCGACGATGACGTACTCCTCGGCGGTGTTCCGCGCCCTGCCCGCCACGGAGGCCGAACTCCCCGCCGCCCAGCACCGGAAGATCGACATGCTGCTGGACCTGGCCGGGGTGGGCCCGGACACCCGGCTGCTGGAGATCGGCACGGGCTGGGGCGAACTCGCGGTCCGGGCGGCCCGGCGCGGTGCCCGCGTGGTGACCCTGACGCTCTCGCGGGAGCAGCGCGAGCTGGCGCTGCGGCGGATCGCGGCGGCGGGTGTGGCGGACCGGGTGGAGGTGCGGCTGTGCGACTACCGGGACGCGCACGGCTGGTACGACGCGATCGTCAGTGTGGAGATGATCGAGGCGGTCGGCGTCGAGTACTGGCCGGCGTACTTCCGCGCGCTGGACCGGCTGCTGGAGCCGGGCGGACGGGTGGCCCTCCAGGCGATCACCATGCCGCACGAACGGATGCTGGCCACGAAGGACACGTACACCTGGATCCAGAAGTACATCTTCCCCGGCGGGATGCTGCCCTCGGTGCGGGCGGTGGAGGAGATGGCGCGGGCGCACACCGGGCTGCGGGTCGTACGGTGCGAGGGCTACGGGGCCCACTACGCGCAGACCCTGCGGCTGTGGCGGGAACGGTTCGCGGAGCGGTCCGAGCGGGTGGCGGAGCTCGGCTTCGACGAGCGGTTCCGGCGGATGTGGACCTTCTACCTCGCCTACTGCGAGGCCGGGTTCGCCTCCGGGTACCTGGACGTGCACCAGTTCCTGCTCACCGGCGGAGAAGGCGGCGGACGGTGAACTGGGGTCCCTTCGGGGTCAACCTGGCCGTGGCGGCCGGCGCGGCCGTGGGCGTCATGCTGCTCGCGTTCGCGGTGGGGGTGCGCAGGGGCACCCACCGGGTGGTGGACGTGGCGTGGGGCCTGGGCTTCGCCGCCGTCGCGGTGGCCACGTACGGGATGTCGGGCGGGGGCGGCGGGCGCGGACTGCTGCTGACCGTGCTCACGGTGGTGTGGGGGCTGCGGCTGGCCGGGCACATCGCGTGGCGGGGACGGGGGCGCGGGGAGGACCCCCGGTACGAGCGGATGCTGGCGCGGGCCCCGGGGAGCCGGAACCTGTACGCGCTGCGGATGGTGTACCTGCTTCAGGCGGCGCTGGTGTGGCTGGTGTCGCTGCCGGTGCAGGCGGGTGCGTACGTGGACCACGGGTGGGGCGGGGCCGGCGGTCCGGGCGGGTACGGCGGTCCGGGTGGGACCGGTGGCCCGGGTGGGGCCGGCGGTCCGGGTGGCCCGGTCGGGCTCGCGGTGGCGGGGAGCCTGCTGTGGCTCTGCGGGATCGTCTTCGAGGCGGTGGGCGACCACCAGCTGGCCCGGTTCACCGCGGATCCCACGAACCGGGGCAGGATCATGGACCGGGGGCTGTGGTCGTGGACCCGGCATCCGAACTACTTCGGCGACTTCTGCGTCTGGTGGGGGCTCTTCCTGATCGCGTGCGGGTCGGCGCAGGCGGCCGCGGTGTCCGTCGTGTCCCCGCTGGTGATGTCGTACCTGCTGATCGCGGGAAGCGGGAAGCGGCTGCTGGAGCGGCACATGGCAGACCGGCCGGGCTACGCCGCGTACCGGGCCCGGACCAGCGGGTTCCTGCCGTGGCCGCCGAAGCGGGGCGACATCCGGGGTCCCGGTCGCGCCGGAAAGGGGTGATCCCGGGCCATTGGTACAGTCCTGGCATGGCGGTGGACGAACTCGACACCCTGATCCTGCGCCTGCTGATCGAGCAGCCGCGCACCAGCGTCCGCGAGTACGCCCGGATCCTCGGCGTGGCCCGCGGCACCCTCCAGGCCCGGCTGGACCGGCTGGAGCGGACCGGGGTGATCACCGGAACCGGCCCCGCCCTCTCGCCCGCCGCACTGGGCCACCCCGTCCTGGCCTTCGTGCACATCGAGGTCACCCAGGGGGACCTGGACGAGGTCGGCGACGCGCTCGCCGCCGTCCCGGAGATCATCGAGGCCTTCTCGATCACCGGCGGCGGGGACCTGCTGACCCGTGTGGCGGCCCGGGACAACGCCCATCTGGAGGACGTGATCCAGCAGCTGATCCGGCTGCCGGGGGTGGTCCGCACCCGTACCGAGGTGGCCCTGCGCGAGCGGGTGGCCCACCGACTGCTGCCGCTGGTCGAGTCCGTGGGCCGGGAAGCGGCGGGGCGAGCGGTCCGCAAACCCTGACAGGATGGCGTGGACAGGTACGCGACGGACAGGACAGGCAGAACGGATGATTTCCGTCATATTCGATCTCGATGGCACCCTCGTGGACAGCGAGCCGAACTACTACGAATCGGGCCGCCTCACGCTGGAACGTCACGGGGTCCCCGATTTCACCTGGGAGCAGCACTCCCGCTTCATCGGCATCGGCACCCTGGAGACACTGGAGGTCCTCAAGGAACGCCACGGGCTCGACGCCCCGGTGGAGCAGCTGCTCGCGGAGCAGAACGCCGCCTACCTGGAGCTGGCCCGCGCCCGCACCGAGGCGTACCCGGAGATGCGGAGGTTCGTGGAGCTGCTGCACGCGCGGGGCGTTCCGATGGCGGTGGCCTCCGGCTCCTCGCGCGAGGCGATCGACGCGGTACTGGCGGGCACCGGGCTGGACGCACTGCTGACCACGGTGGTCTCGGCCGAGGAGGTCGCGCGGGGCAAACCCGCCCCGGACGTGTTCCTGGAGGCGGCCCGCCGGCTCGGCGCCGCGCCGGCCGACTGCGTGGTCGTGGAGGACGCGGCTCCGGGCGCCCGCGCCGCGCACGCCGCCGGCATGGACTGCCTGGCGGTCCCCTACGTTCCGGACACCGCCGGCGATCCGGCCTTCGCCGGCGCGGGCCTGCTCTTCGCGGGCGGGCAGCGGGAGTTCAGCGCGGAGAAGGCCCGCGCGTGGCTGTTCTCCCGCACGTCCACCTGAGCCCCTCCCCAGCCCTCCCGGGCCCCGCCGCCGGGGTCGAAGAACGGCTTGAACTGCCCCAGGGAACTGCCCCCTCGGCCCGCCCGCCGCTCCTACGCTCGGGCCCTCGGCGGCGGGAGAGCACGCCGCCCGGACCAGGAGAGGGCTCGATGGAAATGAACCGGAACAAACTGGCGGCCGGCGGCGCCGCGGTCGTGATGGCGGCGGGTATCGCGATGACCGCGGTCGGCACGGCGAACGCGGCTCCGGGCGGCGCCCGCATCACCTCGGTGGAGCAGCTGCACCAGAACCTCGCGCAGGCGGTGGAGCGGGAGCAGGCCCTCGGACTCCAGGGCACCCTCGGCGACCCCGTCGGCCGTGAGGTCCTGGCGTCGAGCGACGCCGTCGACGGCTGACGGGCCGGGTGAGCACCGTGGGAAGCGACCAGACGGCGACGGCACCGGCGACCTGGTGCCCCAGCGGCGAGGCACGGGCCCCCGAGTCCGTGGTCCTCGGCGTGCGTTCGGCGGCTGACGGCCAGGTGGTCTACCTCGCCGATCCGGTCCCGGCGTCCGAGGTGCTCGGCACCCTCCCCGAGGGGATCGAGCCGACCCGGGTCCTGCGCTTCGCCTCGCACTGCGTCTCCGCCTGCGCCAACCGGCGGGGCGACGACTGCTCCCTGGTGGAGCGGGTCCTGACCCTGCCCTCGGCCACGGCGGACACCCGTGCGGTCCCGCGGTGCCACCTGCGTACGCGGTGCCAGTGGTGGCAGCAGTCGGGGGTGGCCGCCTGCCACCGCTGCCCGGCCGTCACCACGGCCACCTTCCGGGAGGACGAACTCGCCACCCTGGTGGCGGACCCGTCCACGACACCGGAGCAACTGGCCGCCTGGATAGCGGATTCCGCCTGACCTCCGGCGCACCCGAAACGGCACGCCGGCGCACCGCGCGCGACGTGGCGCGAAGCCCCCGTGCGGCGACGTTCCCCCGCCGCCGCACGGGGGCTTCGCGCGGCACGCCCCGTTCCGGCGGCGGAGACGGGGCGTCCGTGGGGCGGCCTGCCGGCGGGCGGGGAAGAGCGGGGGGCCGCCCCGAGTTAGTAGAACTGTGAACGAAATGGTGCGGGACGCCGCAGAGGTGGACGTGGTGGTCGTCGGGGCCGGACAGGCGGGCCTGTCCGGCGCCTACCACCTGGCCAGGGCGGGGATCGAACACGTGGTCCTGGACCACGCCCCGCGGCCGGGCGGCGCCTGGCAGTTCCGCTGGCCCTCGCTCACCTACGGCAAGGTCCACGGCATGCACGCCCTGCCCGGCATGGAACTGGTCGACGCCGATCCGCTGCGGCCCTCGTCCGAGGTGATCGGCGCGTACTTCGCGGCGTACGAGGAGCGCTTCGGCCTGCGCGTCCGCCGGCCCGTGGACGTGACGGCGGTGCGCGACGCCGGCGACGGCCCGGCCGGCCGGCTGCTCGTCGAATCGACGGCGGGCACCTGGTCGGCGCGGGCGCTGGTCAACGCCACCGGCACCTGGGACCGGCCGTTCTGGCCGCGTTACCCGGGCCAGGAACTGTTCCGGGGCCGGCAGCTGCACACGGCGAACTACCCCGGCCCGCGGGAGTTCGCCGGGGCCCGCGTCATCGTGGTCGGCGGCGGCACCTCGGCGGTGCAGCACCTGCTGGAGATCGCCGAGGTGGCGGCGGAGACCACGTGGGTCACGCGCAGGCCCCCCGTGTTCCGCGAGGGGACCTTCGGGGAGGCCGAGGGCCGGGCGGCGGTGGCACTCGTGGAGGAACGGGTCCGGCGCGGTCTGCCCCCGCAGAGCGTGGTCAGCGTGACCGGCCTGCCCCTCAACGAGGCCGTCCGGGCGGGGCTCGCCTCCGGGGTCCTGGAGCGACGGCCCGTCTTCGACCACCTCACCGCCTCCGGGGCCGCCTGGGCGGACGGCGGCCGGGTGGAGGCCGACGTGATCCTCTGGGCCACCGGCTTCCGGGCCGCCGTCGACCACCTGGCCCCGCTGCGGCTGCGCGAGCCGGGCGGCGGCATCCGGGTCGAGGGCACCAGGGCCGTACGGGACGAGCGCGTCCACCTGGTCGGCTACGGCCCGTCGGCCTCGACGATCGGCGCCAACCGCGCGGGCGCCACCGCCGTCCGCGAGATCCGTCGCCTGCTGGACCGGGAGCCGGCCGCCGCACGGGTCGGCGGCGCCGACTGAGAACCCGCGCGGATGCACGGAACGTCCGCCGGGGCCGGGGCTCCGGCCCCTGACCCGGCCCCGGGGCTCAGGAACCCCGGGGCGCGGGCGCCCCCGCCGCCGCCCGGAGACGGTTGAACTCCGCCACGTGCTTCTTGTGCTCCTCATAGGTGGCCGAGAAGCGGGTGTCGCCCGGTTTCACCGTGACGAAGAACAGCCAGTCGCCGGGGGTCGGCGCGACCGCCGCCGCCATGGCGCGCAGCCCGGGGCTGTCGATCGGGGTGGGGGGCAGACCCTGGCGTTCGTAGGTGTTGAACGGGTGGTCGATCCGGGTGTCGCTCAGCTTGGTGTCGAGGGTGCTGCGGTTGAGCGCGTAGTTGAGGGTGGAGTCCATCTGCAGCGGCATCGACTTCGCCAGCCGGTTGTGCACGACGCGCGCGACCTTGCCCATGTCCGCCGGGGTCTGGGCCTCCGCCTCGATGATGCTGGCGAGGGTGGCCGTCTGGTACGGGGTCATCCCGTGCGCCTTGCCGCCGTCGGCGACGGCTTTCGTGGCGAGGTTCCGGTTCGCCGTCTCCACCATGTACGCGAGCAGCGCGGTCGGGGTGGACTTCGAGGTCACCGGGTAGGTGGCCGGGAAGAGGTAGCCCTCCGGGTTGCCCTTGGCCTCCGCCGGCAGGGCCAGTGCGGCCGTGGCGACGGCCTTCTTCGTGGCACCGAGGGGGAGCCGGAGCTCGCGGTCGATGGCGGCGTAGACCTGCGGGGCCCGCCAGCCTTCGGGGATCAGCAACTGGCGCGGTTTCTCCGGCGGTTCCTCACGGGGCAGCAGCGGGATCAGGACGGCCGCCCCGAGCCCGAGCAGCATGCCGAGGAAGAGCGCCAGGCGGCCCCGGCGGGTGAGCCGGGAACGGCGTGGTGGCGGCCGGGACTCATCATGCATACGGGCACGCTAAACCGCATACCGCCGCCTTTGCGGCATTACCCACCCAAGCAAGTCATACGATCACACGTTCACCGGAGTCGGCATGGGCTCCCCCGGCATTCCCCGGCCCGCGCCTTCGGCCGGGTCCACGGCCGTACTTTCGGTCGCGCTTTCGGTCGTGCTTTCGGTTGCGCCCTCGGTCGTGCCCTCGGTCGTGCCCTCGGTCGTGCCCGCGACAGGCTCGCGCACTCCGGGCGTCGCCTGCGCTGCGTCGCGATCCCGGCGGACCAGGGCGGCGTAGCGGCCTCCGGCCCCCAGCAGTTCCTCGTGCGTGCCACGCTCGGCGATCCTGCCCGCGTCCAGGACCACGATCTGGTCGGCGTCCCGGACGGTGGAGAGCCGGTGCGCGATGGTGATGGTGGTGCGACCCCGGGACAGGTTGTCGATGGCCCGCTGCACGGCGTGCTCGGTGCGGGTGTCGAGGGCGCTGGTCGCCTCGTCGAGGATGAGCACTGGCGGATCGCGCAGGATCGTACGGGCGATGGCCAGGCGCTGCTTCTCACCTCCGGAGAAGCGGTAGCCGCGCTCGCCGACCAGGGTGTCGTACCCGTCGGGCAGGGATTCGATGTGGTCGTGGATCTGGGCCGCCCGCGCCGCCTCGGCGATCTCCTCATCGGTGGCGTCCGGTTTGGCGAAGCGCAGGTTGTCCCCCACGGAGGCGTGGAAGAGGTAGGTCTCCTGGGAGACCACGCCTATGGAGCGGGCCAGCGAGTCGAAGTCGAGGTCGCGCACGTCCACCCCGTCGAGGGCGACCCGGCCGCCGGTCACGTCGTAGAGCCGGGGCACCAGGTAGCTGAGGGTGCTCTTGCCCGAACCGGTCGGGCCCACGACGGCGAGGGAGCCGCCGGCCGGGACGGTGATGTCGATGCCGGTGAGGGTCGGGCCGTCCTTGGCCTCGTAGGAGAAGTGCACGTCCTCCAGGCGGATCTCACCCTTCGCCCGGTCCAGCTTCACGGGAGCCTCGCGCTCGGTGATGTCCACCGGCAGGTCGAGGTACTCGAAGATCCGGGCGAACAGGGCGAGCGAGGTCTGGATCTGCACACCCGTCGAAAGGAGGCTCACGGCGGGCCGGAACAGGCCCTGCTGGAGCGTGACGAAGGCGACGAGGGTGCCGACGGAGAGCGAGGGGGCACCGGTCTGCAGGGCTATGCCCGCAGCCCAGTAGATGAGCGCGGGCATGGCGGCCATGACGATGCCGATGGTCGACATCCGCCAGCGCCCGGCCATGCTGGAGCGCACCTCCAGCCCGACGAGCTTCTCGGACTCCTCGGAGAAGGCCTTGGTCAGGGAATCGGACCGGCCCATGGTGCGGCCGAGGAGGATGCCGCTCACGGAGAGGGATTCGGTGACGGTGGCCGCCATGGCCGCCATCTGCTTCTGACGCTGCGTGGTGATCTTCTTGCGCTCGCGGCCCACGCGGCGGCTGATCCACACGAAGAGCGGCAGCAGGAGCAGGGAGACCAGCGTGAGCCGCCAGTCGAGCGCGAGCATGGCGACGACCGTGGCGATGACGGCGGTCAGGTTCGACACGAGCGAGGTCGCCGTCGAGGTGACCGTCGCCTGCATGCCGCCGATGTCGTTGGCTATCCGTGACTGCACCTCGCCGGTGCGGGTGCGGGTGAAGAAGGCCAGTGGCATCCGCTGGAGCTGGGCGTAGACGGCGGTGCGCAGGTCGTGCATGACGCGCTGGCCGACGGTGGTGGAGATCAGGGTCTGGAGCACACCGAACACGCTGGTGACGACGGCCGTGAGGATCATGCCCAGCGCGAGCAGGCTCAACAGGCCCGTACGCCCCTCGGGGATCGCGACGTCCAGGATCGCCTTGAGCAGGAACGGCGAGGCGACGCCGACCAGCGAGGAGGCGCCGACCAGGGCGCCGACCACGGCCAGGCGCCCGCGATAGGGCCGGAACAGGGCGAGGATCCGCCGCAGCTCGCGAGGCCGGTCCGCCGGAGCCGGACGGGTGGGGTCGAGGGATTCGTTCGATGGGGTCCACTTCGGTTCTTCGGGGCGCATGGGCCTCCTTCTGACGAGACTCCGATGAGCATAGCTCATTGTTACCTATGCTCACAATGAATCCGGTCCTGGTACTGTTTCCCAGTATGAGCACCGGTTCCGAGACCGACATCCGCGACTCCGCCGCCGACCCCGCCCCCGACTCCACCGACGGCGTACTCGCCGAGCAGCTGCTGCGCCTCACGCGGCGGCTCCACCGCATCCAGAAGCGCCACATGGAGCCGCTCGGGATCACCCCGGCCCAGGGCCGGCTGCTGCGGCTCGTCGCCCACTACGGAGGTGACCGGCCGCCCCGTATGGCCGATCTGGCCACGCGCCTGGAGGTCGTGCCCCGGGCCGTGACCACCCTCGTGGACGGCCTGGAGGCGGCCGACTGCGTGCGCCGCGCCCCCGACCCGGCCAACCGCCGCGTCATCCGGATCGAGCTCACCGAAACCGGTCGCGCCACGCTGCGCCGTCTGCGCAGCGCGCGGACCGACGCCGCAGAGGAGATCCTGGCTCCGTTGACCGCGCCACAGCGCGAGGTGCTCGGCGGCCTGCTGAACGCGCTGGCCGACGCCCCGGCCCAGGGCGGCTGCTGAGCCGGGAGCCGCCGGCGCCCGGCTGACGGACGGACCAGGACACGGAGGGGCCCCACATGCCGCTGCTGGAACCGAAGCCGGGCGCGCTGCGCCCGCACAGCCCCGGCGCCCCGGCCCCCGACCGGGTCCCCGACCGCATGGCCCCGGGCACCCCCTCGGTGCTGCGCACCGAGCTGACCGGGCTGCTCGGCGCCGAGAAGGTGCTCTGGAAGGTCTCCGACCTGGTCCGCTACGCCACGGACGCCTCCCCGTACCGGTTCGTGCCGCAGGTCGTGGTGATCGCCGAGGACATCGACGACATCTCCGCCGTCCTGTCCTACGCCCACGGCAGACAGCGCGAGGTGGTCTTCCGCGCCGCCGGAACCTCGCTCAACGGCCAGGCCCAGGGCGAGGACATCCTGGTCGACGTCCGCCGCCACTGGGCCGGGATCGAGGTCCTGGACGACGGCCGGCGCGCCCGCATCGGGCCCGGCACCACCGTCCTGCGGGCCAACGCCGCCCTGGCCCGGCACGGCCGTGTCCTCGGGCCCGACCCGGCCAGCGCCATCGCCTGCACCCTCGGCGGAGTGGTCGCGAACAACGCCTCCGGCATGACGGCGGGGACCACGAGGAACTCGTACCGCACCCTTTCCTCCCTCACCCTCGTGCTGCCGACCGGAACCGTCGTCGACACCGCCGACCCGCTCGCGGACGAGGAACTGGCCCGCGCCGAGCCGGCCCTGTGCCAGGGGCTGATGGAGATCAAGCGGGAGATCGAGGCCGACCCGGACCTCGTCGCCCGGATCCGCGCCAAGTACGAGATCAAGAACACCACCGGCTACCGGCTCGACGCCTACCTCGACGGCACCACCCCCGTGGAGGTCCTGCGCGGCCTGATGGTCGGCTCCGAAGGCACCCTCGGCTTCATCTCCGAGGTCGTCTTCGACACCGTCCCCCTGGACCGCGAGCTCACCACCGGCCTGCTCTTCTTCCCCTCCCTGCCCGCCGCGGCCGCGGCCGTACCGCTGTTCAACGCGGCCGGGGCCCTCGCCGTGGAGCTGATGGACGGCAACACCCTGCGCGCCTCCGTCAGCGTCGCGGGCGTGCCGGCCGACTGGGCGGAGCTGCCCAAGGACACGGCAGCGCTGCTGGTGGAGTTCCGGGCCCCGGACGCGGCGGGCCGCGCGGAGCACGAGCGGCGTGCGGCCGGGGTGCTGGCCGGACTGGAGCTGGTGGCCCCCGTCGCCTCCGTCACCAACACCTTCACCGGCGATCCCGCGGTCGTCTCCGGCTACTGGAAGGCCCGCAAGGCCTTCGTCACCGCCGTCGGCGGGGCCCGCGCCCCCGGCACCACCCTGATCACCGAGGACTTCGCGGTCCCCCCGTCCCGGCTCGCCGAGGCCTGCGAGTCGCTCCTCGCGCTCCAGGCTGAGCACGGGTTCGACGCGGCCGTCGCGGGCCACGCCGCCCACGGCAACCTGCACTTCCTGCTCGCCTTCGACGCCTCCGTGCCCGCCGACGTCGACCGGTACGCCGCCTTCATGGAGGCCTTCTGCCGGCTCACGGTCGAACGGTTCGACGGCTCGCTGAAGGCCGAGCACTCCACGGGCCGCAACATGGCCCCCTTCCTCGAACTCGAATGGGGCCCGCGGGCCACCGACCTGATGTGGCGCACCAAGCGGCTCGTCGACCCGGACCTCGTCCTCGCCCCGCGCATCCTCCTCGACCGTGACCCCCGGGCCCATCTGCGCGGGCTGAAGACGATCCCGCGGGTCGAGGCCGTGGCGGACCCCTGCATCGAGTGCGGCTTCTGCGAACCGGTCTGTCCCAGCGAGCACCTGACGACCACACCGCGCCAGCGGATCGTGTTGCGCCGCGAGATGATGCGCCAGCCGCCCGGCTCCCCCGTCCTCGACGGCCTGCTCGACTCCTACGGCCACGACGCCGTCGACACCTGCGCGGGCGACTCGGCCTGTGCCCTCGCCTGCCCCGTCGGCATCGACACCGGCGCCCTGATGAAGGACTTCCGCCGCCTGCGGCACGGCCCGCGCGAGGAACGGGCCGCCGCCCTGGCCGCCCGGCGGTTCCGGACCGTCGAGGCGGCCGCGCGGCTGGCCGTGGCCGCCGCCGACAAGATCACCTCCACGGTCGGCGACCGCCCCCTGACGGTGGCGACGGAGGCAGCGCGCAAGGCCGTACGGCCCGACCTGGTGCCGCTCTGGCTGCCGCAGATCCCCGGTGCCGCCGCCCGCGGAATGCCCGCGACCCGGCGCGTGGGCGCGGCCGCGGTCTACTACCCGGCCTGCGTCAACCGCATCTTCGGCGGACCCGCCGGCGATCCCGGGCCCTCCCTGCCGGAAGCGGTGGTGGCCGTGTCGGAGCGGGCCGGGAGGCCGGTGTGGATCCCCCGCGACGTCACCGGCACCTGCTGCGCGACGATCTGGAACTCCAAGGGGTACGAGGACGGCAACCGGGTGATGGCCAACCGGATCGTGGAGGCCGCCTGGGGCTGGACGGCCGGGGGCCGGCTGCCCCTGGTGGTCGACGCGTCCTCCTGCACGCTCGGCATCGCGCACGAGGTGGTCCCGTACCTGACGGAGGACAACCGGGCCCTGCACGCGGAACTGCGGGTCGTCGACTCCGTCGTCTGGGCGGCCCACGAACTGCTGCCACGGCTGGAGGTGCTGCGCACGGTCGGGTCCGCCGTCCTCCACCCCACCTGTTCGATGCGCCGTCTGGGTGACGAGGCCGAACTGCGCGCGGTGGCCGAGGCCTGCGCCGACGAGGTGGTCGTCCCGGACGACGCGGGCTGCTGCGCCTTCGCGGGCGACCGGGGGATGCTGCACCCGGAGCTGACGGAATCGGCGACGGCCCGCGAGGCCGCGGAGGTGAGGGCCCGGCAGTTCGACGCGCACCTGTCGGCGAACCGCATGTGCGAGGTGGGCATGGACCGGGCCACGGGACGGAGCTACTCCTCGGCGCTGCTCGCGCTGGAGCGTGCCACGCGCCCCTGAACGCGCCCGGCGCGGGCGCCGGGCCGCGCCGGACGCCGGTCGTCCGGTTCCCCCGCAACACGCGCGGGGCGCACCCCCCGCCCACCGGAAAATCGATTGCCGGGGCCGGTCCGGGAAGACGAACCTTGCGGGGTTCGGCCTACTCGACCAGTCATGGGGCGTCATGCAGATCAGCGATCTTCCGTATCCGGATCCCGGAGTACCGGACGCCCGTACCGGCCCGAGGTTCCTGCTGTGGCTGGGCCGGGGGCAACTCGGCGGCCAGGCCCGCAGCCTGGCCTGGGGGCTCCTCCACTTCGGCGGCGTCGCCGGGCTGCCGTACGCCGTGGGACTCGGCGTGGACGCGGTCGTGCGCCGTGACGGCGGCGGACTGCTCCGCGTCGGCGTGCTGCTCCTGCTGCTCGGCATCGCCATCTCGCTCGGCGACGCGATGCTGCACCGCACCGCCGTCACCAACTGGATCACGGCGGCCGCACGGGTCCAGCAGTTGCTGGCCCGCAAGACCGCCGAACTGGGCTCCGCCCTGACCCGCCGGGTCGCGGCCGGCGAAGTGGTGTCCGTTTCAACGGGTGACGTCGAAAAGATCGGATGGTTCGTCGAGGCCGTCTCCCGGTTCCTCGCCGCCGCCCTGACCGTCGCCGCGATCTGCGTCGGCCTGCTCTTCTACGCGCCCGCGATCGGCGTGGTCGTCGCCGTGGGCGTCCCGGTGCTCGCCCTGTCCGTCCTGCCGTTGCTGCCGCGCGCCACCCGCCGCGCGGACGTCCAGCGCGAGAAGGCGGGCAAGGCCACCGAGCTGGCCTCCGACACCGTCGCCGGCCTGCGCGTCCTGCGGGGCATCGGCGGTGAGGAACTGTTCCTCGGACGCTACCGGGAGGCCTCGCAGGAGGTCCGCAGGGCCGCCGTGCGCAGTGCCCGGATGTGGGCGCTGATCGCGGCCGTGCAGGTGCTGCTCCCGGGCGCCCTGATGATCACGGTGGTCTGGTACGGGGCCGGGCTCGTGACGCACGGACGGCTCGCGGTGGGCGAACTCGTGGCGGCCTTCAGCGCGGTGGCCACGATGCTGTACCCGCTGCGGCACTTCCAGGAGATCGCGATGGCCTACTCCTTCTCCCGGCCCTCCGCCGCACGGGCGGCGCGGGTGCTGTCGCTGACGCGCACCGGGGACGAGGGCCCGGCCGGCTCCGGCACGGCGGGGGCCGTACGGGCTCCGGCGCCGGGCGGGGACCTGTACGACGCCGAGACGGGCGTGCTGGCCCCGGCCGGTGCCTTCACGGCGGTGGTGTGCGGGGACCCGGACCTGGCGGGCCGGCTGGCGGAGCGGCTGGGGGGCCATCCGACGGACTCCGTCGCCGGGGCGCGCTCCGCGCTGCTCGGCGGGGTCGCGCTGGACGAGCTCGCGCTGGACACGGCCCGCGAGCTGGTCCTCGTACAGGACAAGGACCCGGTGCTGCTGTCCGGGACGCTGCGCGAGCTGTTCGACGTACCGGCCTCGGGGTCCGTGACGCCGGCGGCGGCGCTGGGGGCCGCGCAGTGCGACGACGTCCTGGACGCGCTGCTGCAGTCGGCCCCCGACGCGGTGCGGGACCCGATGGACGCCCGCATCACCGAACGCGGCCGCTCGCTGTCCGGCGGGCAGCGCCAGCGGCTGGCGCTGGCCAGGTCGCTGGTGACCGACCCGGAGGTACTGGTGCTGGACGAGCCGACCTCGGCGGTGGACTCGCACACCGAGGCGCGGATCGCCGACGGGATCGCGGCCCTGCGCTCCGGGCGCACGACGGTGGTGCTGGCGTCCTCGCCGCTGCTGCTGGACCGTGCCGACCGGGTCGTCCTGGTCCACGAGGGCCGGGCCCTGCCCGCGGGCACGCACCGCGAGCTGCTGCACGGCGAACCGCGCTACCGGGCGGTCGTCACCCGCGAGACGGACGAGGAACAGCGGCGCGCCGGGATCGGCCTGGCGGGGCCGGCAGAGGAACTCACAGGGATCGAGGAATCCGCATGATCGGCGTGGCGCCCCCGGAGTACGATCCGGCGGCCCCCGAGACGGCCGCGACCCTGCCCGTGGGCACGTCGGCGACCGTACGGGGCTACGTGCGCGGCCTGCTGCGCCGTCACCGGCGGGCCTTCGTCGTGCTGGTGGGGGTCAACACGGTCGCGGTGGTCGCGTCCATGGCCGGCCCCTCCCTGCTGGGGCGGGTCGTGGACGAGCTCTCGTCGGGGGCGCATGAGCTCCATCTGGGGCGCGTGGCGCTGCTGTTCGCGCTGGCGCTGGCCGTCCAGACGTTCTTCGTACGGATGGTGCGGTTGCGCGGGGCGATGCTCGGCGAGGAGATGCTGGCCGATCTGCGCGAGGACTTCCTGGTGCGGTCGGTCGGTCTGCCCCCGGGCGTCCTGGAACGCGCCGGCACCGGCGACCTGCTCTCGCGGATCACCACCGACGTCGACCGGCTGGCCAACGCGATGCGCGAGGCCGTGCCGCAGCTGACCATCGGCGTTGTCTGGGCCGGGCTGCTCTACGGGGCCCTGGTGGTCACCGCTCCGCCGCTGGCGCTGGCCGCGCTGGTGGCGCTGCCGGTCCTGGTCCTCGGCTGCCGCTGGTACTTCCGGCGGGCGCCCTCGGCGTACCGCTCGGAGGCCGCCGGGTACGCGGCGGTCGCGGCGGCGCTCACCGAGACGGTGGACGCGGGACGGACCGTGGAGGCGCACCGGCTGGGGCGGCGCCGGATCTCGCTGTCGGAGCGGCGGATCAAGGAGTGGACGGCCTGGGAGCGGTACACGCTGTACCTGCGGACGGTCCTCTTCCCCGTCGTCAACATCACCTACGTGACGATCCTCGGCTCCGTGCTGATGATCGGCGGGTACTGCGTGCTGAAGGGCTGGATGACGGTCGGGCAGCTGACCACGGGGGCGCTGCTGGCGCAGATGATGGGCGACCCGATCAGCCTGATCCTGCGCTGGTACGACGAGCTCCAGGTCGCCCAGGTCTCGCTGGCCCGGCTGGTGGGCGTGCGCGAGATCGAGCCGGACTCCGGGGACGGCACCGTCGCCCCCGGGGGCCGGGAGGTGCGGGCGCAGGAGGTCCGGTTCGGTTACAAGGAGGGCGTGGACGTCCTGCACCAGGTGTCGATGTCGGTGCCGCCGGGCACCCGGATGGCTCTGGTCGGTCCCTCGGGCGCGGGCAAGTCCACCCTGGGCAGGCTGCTGGCGGGCATCTACGCGCCCCGGACCGGCGAGGTCACGCTCGGTGGCGCGAGGCTGTCGCGGATGCCGGCGGAGCGGGTGCGCGAGCACGTGGCGCTCGTCAACCAGGAGCACCACGTCTTCGTCGGGTCGCTGCGGGACAATCTGCGTCTGGCCCGGTCGGGTGCGGCCGACACCGAACTGTGGGCGGCGTTGGGCGCGGTGGACGCGGACGGCTGGGCGCGGGCCCTGGAGGCGGGACTGGACACCGAGGTGGGGTCCGGGGGGAGCGCGCTGACTCCGGCGCAGGCCCAGCAGGTCGCGCTGGCCCGGCTGGTACTGGCGGACCCGCACACGCTGGTGCTGGACGAGGCGACCTCGCTGCTGGACCCTCGGGCCGCCCGGCACCTGGAGCGTTCGCTCGCGCGGGTGCTGGACGGCCGTACGGTCATCGCGATCGCCCACCGGCTCCACACGGCGCACGACGCGGACGTGATCGCGGTGGTCGAGGGCGGCCGGATCAGTGAGCTGGGCTCGCACGACGAGCTCGTGGCGGCGGACGGGGCGTACGCGGCCCTCTGGCGCTCCTGGCACGGCTGACCCGCCCCGCGGTGCCCGGCTCGCGAGAGCCGGGCACCCGGACCCGGGGCGCCTTCTCGCGGAGTACGGGTCTGGGAGTGCGGGTCTAGATGAAGCCGAGGGCCGCGGCGCCGCCGAAGCCGCCGAGGAGCATGAAGACCGGCATCAGGACCTTGAGCTCCACCCAGCTGCCGGCGCGGAAGCGCATCGCCTTCGGGGGACCGATCGGGTACCAGCGCTTCCCCGCGATGGGCAGGGGCCACAGGATCGGGCAGCCGGAGACGGTGAGCGCGTCGCCGATGTCGTGGACGAGTGCTCCGAGCAGGATCGGCAGGCCGAGCCACAGGTACTCCTGGCCGGGGCCGGTGAAGAGCCAGCCCGCGCCGTTGCCCGGCTGGTCGAGCACGCCGGCCAGGATCCAGGCGCTCGTGGCGCCGAGCAGCCAGACCAGGACGTCGCTGGACATCCGGGCCGCCCGCCAGAGGAGACCCTCGACGGCCAGCACCAGATGGATGAAGAGCAGCACGAGCACGCCCCAGCGGTCGGCGGTGACCGCGAGCGCGGAGGACCCGGCGCCTATCAGGACCGCCCAGAGCCAGGTGTGGGTCAGGGTGCGGTGCCCCCCGCTGCGGCGGGGGTCGCGCGGGGCGCGGGTGGCCTTGTAGACGGCGTAGGAGATCTTGTCGACCACCTCGCACAGGCCCCGGGAGAGGGGGCCGAAGGCGCGCGAGATCGTCGCCGACTTGTGGTCGAGGTCGGGGGCCAGGGCCGCACCGGCGCATATGAGCGCGCCGACGACCAGTACGGGCCACGGCATCGGGTGGCCGGCCGCGGCAGTCGCCGCACCCACCCCCAGCCAGGCCGCTGCCCCGGAGAGTGAGTGCGCCGGCCCCATCATGGTCTGTGTCCCGCCCCGGTCGTGTGTGGTCGGGCCCCGTCGAGCGTTTCGGTCGGGCCGCCTCGACGGCACAGCGTACCCGTGACGATCTTCGTCCCGGTGGCCGGTTCCCTCTTCGGGGCGGAAGCCAGGCAAGATGGGGGGTGTGACCCTCATTGATCAGCTCCCGCCGAACGCCGACCCCGACGCCCTCTTCGAGGCTTTCTCCTCGTGGGCGGAGGACCAGGGCATCACCCTGTACCCGGCGCAGGAGGAGGCCCTGATCGAGGTCGTCTCCGGTGCGAACGTGATCCTGTCGACCCCGACCGGCTCGGGCAAGAGCCTCGTGGCGGCGGGCGCCCACTTCACCGCGCTGGCCCAGGACAAGGTGACCTTCTACACCGCCCCGATCAAGGCGCTGGTGTCGGAGAAGTTCTTCGACCTGTGCAAGCTCTTCGGCACCGAGAACGTCGGCATGCTGACCGGCGACGCCTCCGTGAACGCCGACGCCCCGGTGATCTGCTGCACGGCCGAAGTGCTGGCCTCCATCGCCCTGCGCGACGGCAAGTACGCCGACATCGGCCAGGTCGTGATGGACGAGTTCCACTTCTACGCGGAGCCGGACCGCGGCTGGGCCTGGCAGATCCCGCTGCTGGAACTGCCCCAGGCGCAGTTCGTC
Organism: Streptomyces sp. NBC_01276; assembly: GCF_041435355.1. Lineage (GTDB taxonomy): Bacteria > Actinomycetota > Actinomycetes > Streptomycetales > Streptomycetaceae > Streptomyces. Next base: position 6,934,128 of record NZ_CP108442.1, on the reverse strand, counting down.
CTGATGTCGGCGACCCTCGGCGACGTCAAGCGCTTCGAGGAGGACCTGACCCGGCGCACCGGCCGTCCGACGTCGGTGGTCCGCTCGGCGAGCCGGCCCGTCCCGCTGTCGTACGAGTACGTGACCACGCCGATCACGGACACCATCACGGAACTGCTGGAGACCCGGCAGGCCCCGGTCTACATCGTGCACTTCACGCAGGCCCAGGCGGTCGAGCGGGCGCAGTCGCTGATGAGCATCAACATGTGCACCCGCGAGGAGAAGGACAAGATCGCGGAGCTGATCGGCAACTTCCGATTCACCACGAAGTTCGGCCAGAACCTCTCCCGTTACGTCCGCCACGGCATCGGCGTGCACCACGCGGGCATGCTGCCCAAGTACCGGCGGCTGGTGGAGAAGCTGGCCCAGGCCGGTCTGCTGAAGGTCATCTGCGGGACCGACACCCTCGGCGTCGGCGTCAACGTCCCGATCCGCACGGTGCTGTTCACCGCGCTCACCAAGTACGACGGCAACCGCGTCCGCACGCTGCGCGCCCGCGAGTTCCACCAGATCGCCGGACGCGCGGGCCGGGCCGGCTTCGACACGGCCGGCTTCGTGGTCGCGCAGGCGCCCGAGCACGTCATCGAGAACGAGAAGGCCCTCGCGAAGGCGGGCGACGACCCGAAGAAGCGCCGCAAGGTGGTCCGCAAGAAGGCCCCCGAGGGCTTCGTGGCCTGGTCGGACACCACCTTCGAGAAGCTGATCGCCGCCGACCCGGAGCCGCTGACCTCGCGCTTCAAGGTCACCAACATCATGCTGCTGTCGGTCATCGCCCGGCCGGGCGACGCCTTCCAGGCGATGCGCCACCTCCTGGAGGACAACCACGAGCCGCGCAAGGCCCAGTTGCGGCACATCCGGCGGGCCTTCGCGATCTACCGTTCGCTGCTGGACGGCGGCGTGGTGGAGAAGCTCGACGCCCCCGACGCCGAGGGCCGCACCATCCGCCTGACCGTCGACCTCCAGCAGGACTTCGCGCTCAACCAGCCGCTGTCCACCTTCGCGCTGGCCTCCTTCGACCTGCTGGACCCGGAGTCCCCGTCCTACGCGCTGGACATGGTCTCGGTCGTCGAGTCCACCCTGGACGACCCGCGCCAGATCCTGGCCGCCCAGCAGAACAAGGAACGCGGCATCGCGGTCGGCGCGATGAAGGCCGACGGGATCGAGTACGAGGAGCGCATGGAGCGCCTCCAGGACGTCACCTATCCCAAGCCCCTGGAAGAACTGCTGCTGCACGCCTACGACGTGTACAGCAAGAGCCACCCGTGGGTCCGCGACCACCCGGTCTCCCCGAAGTCGATCATCCGCGACATGTACGAGCGCGCGATGACCTTCACCGAGTTCACCTCCTTCTACGAGCTGGCCCGCACCGAGGGCATCGTGCTGCGCTACCTGGCGAGCGCGTACAAGGCGCTGGACCACACCATCCCCGACGACCTGAAGTCCGAGGACCTCCAGGACCTCATCGCCTGGCTGGGCGAGCTGGTCCGCCAGGTGGACTCCAGCCTGCTCGACGAGTGGGAGCAGCTGGCGAACCCGGAGGTGGAGACGGCGGAGCAGGCCCAGGAGAAGGCCGACCAGGTCAAGCCGGTCACGGCGAACGCCCGCGCCTTCCGTGTCCTGGTCCGCAACGCGATGTTCCGGCGGGTCGAGCTGGCGGCGCTGGACCACGTCAACGTGCTGGGCGAGCTGGACGCCGGGTCCGGCTGGGACGCCGACGCCTGGGGCGAGGCCATGGACGGGTACTGGGACGAGTACGACGACCTCGGCACCGGCCCCGACGCCCGCGGCCCCAAGCTCCTCCAGATCGAGGAGGACCCCGCCCACGGCCTGTGGCGCGTCCGCCAGACGTTCGCCGACCCGAACGGCGACCATGGCTGGGGCATCAGCGCCGAGGTCGACCTCGCCGCGTCCGACGAGGAGGGCCGGGCCGTCATCCGGGTCACCTCGGTCGGCGAGCTCGGGCTGCTCTGACCGAATCCCGCACGCCGCCGGCCGGTGCCCGCGCACCGCGCCGGCCGGACCCGCCGCACCCGACAGTGGAGAGCTGCTGATGACGAACCCCGCCGAGAGACTGGTCGATCTGCTCGACCTGGAGCAGATCGAGGTCAACATCTTCCGGGGCGCGAGCCCCCAGGAATCCCTCCAGCGCGTGTTCGGCGGACAGGTCGCCGGGCAGGCTCTGGTGGCGGCCGGCCGCACCACCGAGAGCGACCGGCCGGTCCACTCCCTGCACGCGTACTTCCTGCGCCCGGGCATCCCCGGGGTGCCCATCGTGTACCAGGTGGAACGGGTGCGCGACGGGCGCTCCTTCACCACGCGCCGGGTCACCGCGGTCCAGCAGGGCAAGACCATCTTCAATCTGACCGCCTCCTTCCATCACCCGGAGGAGGGCAGCATCGAGCACCAGCTGCCTCCCCGCCTCGACTTCCCGCACCCGGACGCGCTCCCGAAGGTCGTGGACGAGATCCGCGAGCACCTGGGCGCGCTGCCCGAGGCGCTGGAGCGGATGGCCCGCCGTCAGCCCTTCGACATCCGGTACGTGGACCGGCTCCGCTGGACTCCGGAGGAGCTCAAGGACGCCGATCCGCGCAGCGCGGTGTGGATGCGAGCGGTCGGCCCGCTGGGCGACGACCCGCTCGTGCACACCTGCGCCCTCACCTACGCCAGTGACATGACCCTCCTCGACGCCGTGCGCATCCCCGTGGAACCGCTGTGGGGCATGCGCGGTTTCGACATGGCCTCGCTGGACCACGCCATGTGGTTCCACCGGCCCTTCCGCGCGGACGAGTGGTTCCTGTACGACCAGGAGTCACCCATCGCGCACGGTGGCCGCGGTCTGGCCCGCGGCCGCATCTACGACGTGGAGGGCAGGCTGCTGGTCTCCGTCGTCCAGGAGGGTCTCTTCCGCCCGTACCCGGCCGAGGCGGCCAAGCCGGCCGTGTCCCCGCAGTAGTCCCGGCGGCCTCTCCGCCGACCCCTCCGCCGGCGGTTCCGTCAGCGGTCCCGTCCGTACGCCCGTCACCTCCCCTCCGAAGAGCTGAGCGCACATGCCCACCCCGGTCCTCCCCTGCCCCTGCGGGCTGCCCGCCGCCTACCCGGAATGCTGCGGCCGCTTCCACTCGGGCGCCCGGCAGGCACCCACCGCGGAGCTGCTGATGCGGTCGCGGTTCAGCGCGTTCGCGGTCGGCGACACCGCCTACCTGATGCGCTCCTGGCACTCCTCGACCCGGCCGGGCCGACTCGATCTGGATCCCGAGCAGCACTGGGAGCGGCTGGAGATCCTGGCCACCGAGCGCGGCGGGATGTTCGAGACGGAGGGGTCGGTGGAGTTCCGGGCGCACTACCGGGAGGGCGGGCACACGGGTTCGCTGCGCGAGCACAGTGCCTTCTCCCGCGAGGCGGGCGCCTGGGTCTACGTCGGCCCCCTCTCCCCCGTCGAGTTCGACTGACCCCTCTCCCCGGTCGAGTTCCGCCGGCCCCGTGCCCCGGTCAGGGCGAAATCGAGGCTGGTGCGGTACCAGTGCACCTCGTCCGGCGGCTCCGCCAGCAGCAGCCGCCCGGCCACGGCGGCCGCGGCCGGGACCTGCGGGTGGCCGTAGGGCGGGGGCGGCGCGAGCGCGGCGAGGACGATCCGTTCCGCCGGATCGGGGACGGCCTGACGCACCTGTTGTTCGGGGAGTACGGAGGCCAGTACCGCGGCCCGCTCCCACGGATCGGCGGTTCGTCTCAGCAGCAGCCCCACATGCCGTCCGCGCCACCGGCGCGGGCGCAGATCCGCTTTGGCGTCCAGCATCTCCCGGTCCCCCGGGGGCGCGGCCCCGCTCAGCAACCACGGCTCCCGGGTGGCGAACTCCCTCAGCTCGGCAGCCAGATAGAGCCAGACGACGGCCCGGTAGCGGTTGATCCGGTAGCCGACGGGGGTGAGGTGCCCGCAGCGCGCGAGCCGGGTGAAGCGGCTCGGGCCGGTCCCCAGCGCCCGTGCGCCGGCGTCGGCGCCGGCCACGGTCTCGATCCGCTCCCGCAGTGTCCGCGGGTACCCCTCACAGGCCCTGACCCGGTCCAGTTCGGCGCGGGCGAACCGAGCGGCTCCGCCGGGCGCCCGCGAGCCTGGACGCACCAGCCCCAGCTGGACGGCACGTGCGAACTCGCTTCGGCGAAGCCCAAGTTCCCCGGCGGCCCGGAGCGCGCTCAGCAGCTCCGGCGGCCGCGCGGCGGGCGGGGGCCCACCCGCGCCCGGGTCCGCGTCCCCGCCGCCTCCTCCGCCTCCGCCGACGTCCCCGCCTCCGCCCGGACCGGGCAGCACCTCCGCGCGCGGCCCGCGCGGATCCCCGCCCCCGGGCCATGAACGCTCCCGCCCGTCCCCGCCGGCCGACGCACGCTCCAGCGCTCGCACCTTCATCACGGTCCTCCCCCACGAGTGCCGATCACTCTGTGTGAAGACCGTAACTCGGTGCGACGAACCCGCGCGAGGCCTGTGGATAACTCCGCGCCAGCCGCCCGCCGGTCAGCCCCCGGTGATCCGCCGCTCCGCGACCCCCAGGTGCTCCCCGACCCGGTTGACCAGCAGCGTCATCTCATAAGCCACCTGGACGATGTCCGCCTCGGCCGCGCTCAGCGCGCACAGGGAACTGCCCGAACCCGCCGCGACGACGAACAGGAAGCCCTCGTCGTACTCGACCATGGTCTGGCGCACCTCCCCCGCCCTGAAGTGCCGCCCCGACCCCTTCGCCAGGCTCTGCAGCCCCGCCGCGACCGCCGCGAGGTGCTCGGCGTCCTCGCGCGCCAGCCCGGCGCTGGCGGCCGTCACCAGTCCGTCGTTGGACAGCACCACCGCGTGGCGGACCTGCGGGACCCTGCGCGTCAGATCGTCCAGCAACCAGTCGAGCTGCTTGTCCAGTGCCATTTCCAGCCCCTCCCCGTTGACGCGGCCGACGTGGCCGCGCCCCACCCCGCTTGGTCGTGCCGCAAGCCTTCCCCACCAGCCCCTTTCCGGCAAGGAGGATGGACCCATGGCACAGAAGATGACTCAAGAGGAGTGGCGTGCGTTCGTCTCGCACTCCACCCGCACCGGAAAGCTGTCCACGGTCCGCGAGGACGGAAGCCCGCACATCGCTCCCATCTGGTTCGTTCTCGACGGTGACGCCTTCGTCTTCAACACCGGCAAGAACACCGTCAAGGGGCGGAATCTGGCCCGGGACGGCCGGGTCGCCCTCTGCGTGGACGACGACCGGCCGCCCTTCTCCTACGTCGTGCTCCAGGGGCGCGCCGAGATCAGCGAGGACCTGGAGGAGATGCTCCCCTGGGCGACGCGGATCGGCTCCCGCTACATGGGCGAGGACCGCGGCGAGGCCTTCGGCCGCCGCAACGCCGTCCCCGGCGAACTCCTCGTCCGCGTACCCATCGACAAGGTGATCGCGACCGCCGGCATCGCCGACTGACGTCACACGGGATCGGCCTGCGGCCCGACCGAATCGAGCAGCCGGGCGGTGTGCACCCGCCCGGCGTACTCGACGAGCCTGATCAGCACTTCCTTTCCCGAGTCCTTGTCGCGGGCGTCGCACAGCACCACCGGTGTCCCCTGCTCCAGGTCGAGGGCCCGCGCCACGTCGTTGGCCCCGTAACGCCGCGCGTCGGTGAAGCAGTTGACGGCCACCACGAACGGGATCCGCCGGTGCTCGAAGTAGTCCACGGCCGGGAAGCAGTCCTCCAGCCGCCGTGTGTCGGCGAGGACCACCGCACCCAGGGCGCCCAGCGCGAGCTCGTCCCACAGGAACCAGAACCGGTCCTGCCCCGGCGTCCCGAACAGGTACAGGGACAGGCCGGACCGGATCGTGATCCGCCCGAAGTCCATGGCCACGGTGGTCGTGGTCTTCTGGTCGACCCCGCCGGTGTCGTCGACCCGCTCGCCGGCCTCGCTCAGCAGCTCTTCGGTCCGCAGCGGCCTGATCTCGCTGACCGCGCCCACGAGCGTGGTCTTGCCGACGCCGAAGCCCCCCGCCACGAGGATCTTCAGAGCGAGCGCGGCCAGTTCCTCGTCCGTCGCGGAACCTCCCCGCCCCGCCGGTCCGTTGTCGTGCAGTCCCATCACAGCGCTCGCAATCCCTCGATGACTTCCCGCAGAATCCGCATCTCCGGCAGCCGGGCGGGCGGCACCGGACGGCTGACCTTGACGTGCCCCGCCTCCAACAGGTCACCGAGCAGCACCCGCACCACCCCCACCGGCAGGTCCGCGTCGGCGGCGAGTTCGGCCACCGACTGGGTCTCGTCGCGGCAGAGCCCCAGCAACGCCCGGTGCTCCGGGCCGAGCAGTGCCTCCTCCCCCGTTCCCCCGGCCGCCGGGTCCACCACGACCAGCGCGATGAGGTCGAAACGCACGCCGTGGGGCCCCGGCTTCGTGCGCCCGCCGGTCATGGCGTACGGGCGCACGAGCGGGCCCGCCTCGGCGTCGTACCACTGGTCGTCCATGCGCCGGACCGCCGCTCTCACCCTGCGGCCGGCGGGCGGACCGCGAACCGGGGCGGGGCGTACAGGTGCTCGCCGACCCGCTTGACCAGCCGGGCCATCTCGTAGGCGATCAACCCGATGTCGGCACCGGCCGCGCTGAGGACGGCCAGGCAGGAGCCGTCGCCCGCGGCAGCGACGAAGAGGTGGCCCTCGTCCATCTCCACCATCGTCTGGCGCACGCCCCCGGTGCGGAAGTGCCGGCCCGCGCCCTTGGCCAGGCTGTGGAACCCGGAGGCCACGGCGGCGAGGTGCTCGGCGTCCTCCCTGCTCAGCGCACTGGAGGAGCCCACGGCCAGGCCGTCGTTGGACAGGACGACGGCGTGCCGGACCTCGCGGACCCGCGTCACCAGGTCGTCCAGCAGCCAGTCCAGCTCGCCGGACCGGCGCACCGGGTCGGCATCGTTCCCGTGGCCGATCCCGCGGCCCATCCCGCGGTCGCTCCCGCGGCCGGCCGTTCCGCGGCCGGTCCCGTAGCCGGTCCCGTGGTGTTCGATCATCACACTTCTCCTTCGCTGCCCGCGTGGGGGCCGCCGTTCGGGTTCGAGGTCTCCCGGGTCCCGCGCGCCCAGCCCGCCCGGAAGGCGGCCATCCGGTCCCGGGCCTGTTCGGGGCTGCGGTCCGGGGGCTCCTCGGCGTTCCCGGCGCCGGGGGCCTGGGCGACGGACGCCTCGCGCAGCTGCGGGACCAGGCTGGCCTGCCGTACCCGGCGCGGCAGTTCGGTGACCGACGCCGCGGTGAGGGCAGGGGCGGGCACGGGGGCCGGGGCGGGGGCGGACACCGGGTGCGTACGGGTGCCCGTGCCACCGGGGCCGCGCGGCCGGAGGGGGGCGACCGGAGCGGGGCGCGACCCCTGCGGTCCGGGGGCGCCGGGCGCGGCGGAGACGGGGGCCGGGCCGGAGGCGGGCGCCGGGGCGGAGGCGGGCGCCGGGGCGGACGGCCGGCCGGGCGCCGGGACGCCGCGCACGGTCTCCCGTACGACACTCACGGCCGCGGGCCGCTCCGGCTGCCCCGCACCGGCCGGGGACACGGGGCCGGGGTCGGGGGTGGTGGGGGCGGAGGCGGGGCCGGGCCCGATCGCGCCCTGGAGCAGGGAGTTGGGCAGCAGCACGACCGCGGTCGTGCCTCCGTAGGGCGACGGCCGCAGGCGCACCCGCACCCCGTGTCGGGAGGAGAGACGGCTGACCACGAACAGGCCGAGGCGGTCGCTGTCGAAGAGGTCGAGGTCCTCGGAGTGCTCGATGCGGCGGTTGGCGTCGGCCAGCGCCTCGCGGCCCATGCCGAGCCCCCGGTCCTCGACCTCCAGGACGTACCCGGCGCCGACGGGCTCGCCGCTGACCCGGACCTTGGTGTGCGGCGGGGAGAACTGGGTGGCGTTCTCGACGAGTTCGGCGAGGAGGTGGGTCAGGTCGGCCACCGAAGCGCCGACGACGGCGGCTTCGGCGAGGCCTCGGACCTCGACCCTCGGGTAGTCCTCGATCTCGGAGACGGCGGCGCGCACGACGTTCGTGAGCGGGACCGGCACGCGCCAGGCCCGGCCGGGAGCGGCGCCCGAGAGGATGATCAGGCTTTCCGCGTGGCGGCGCATCCGGGTGGTGAGGTGGTCGAGCCGGAAGAGGTCGTCGAGCTCGTCGGGGTCGTCGGCGCGCCGCTCCATGGAGTCCAGCAGGTTGAGCTGCTTGTGCACGAGGACCTGGCTGCGGCGGGCGAGGTTGACGAAGACCCCGCTCACCCCGCTGGCGAATTCGGCCCGTTCGACGGCGGCGCTCAGAGCCGCCCGGTGGACGGTGGACAGCGCGGTACCGACCTGTGTGATCTCGTCCTCGCTGGTCCGTCCGGGCACGGGCCCGGCCTCGACGCCGGTGTCGATGTCCACGGCCCGGCCCGCGCGGAGCCGGTCCATGGCGTCCGGGAGCTTGCGGTGGGCGATCTCCAGGGCGGTGTTGCGCAGCGCGACCAGTTCGACGACCAGGGTGCGGCCGATGCGGACGGAGATGACCAGCGAGGCGGCGACGGCGGCCAGCCCCAGCAGTACCGCCGCCCCGGCGGGGCCGAGCAGGCCCTCGGCGAGCGGGTCGGCCCGGCCCGCGGACCCGGCGGCGGCGGCCAGCCGGATGTCGCGCATCGAGCCGCTGACGCTCGTGTACGCCGCCTCCCACCCGGCGGGCACTCCGCGCGGCGCCTCGCGGGGGGCCTCCCGCTGCGCCGTCGCGCCTCCGGCGGGGGCGGTAGCAACGGGGGCGGCGGCCAGGGCCTTGTCCTCCGCGCCCGTGAGCTCGGCGTAGGACGCGCTCTTCGCCACGGACTCCCAGGCGGCGCGCTGGGCCGCCGGCAGGTCCGGGGCGGTGGCGGCGGTCAGTGTGCGGCGGTTCTCGATCACACCGGTCAGGCGGCGGAGCGCGTCGGGGCTGCGGGGTCCCGGCACGGCGAGCAGGACGTCCTCGCGGGAGAGCATCTCGCCGGCTCGGGTGAACTCCAGCAGGACGCGGCGGTCGGGGCCGGGTTCGGGGTCCTGACCGCCGGAGAGGGCGCCCTCGACGGCGAGGGCGGAGTCGGCCGCCTCGGTGTAGACCGCGTAGGCGCCGTCCGGGGTGGCGCGGCGCCCGGTCACGTCCTTGCGGGTCGCGCCGAGCCCTTCCGCGCGGGAGACGAAGGTGTCCAGTCGGGTGACCACGTCGCCGTGGTAGTCGCCGGAGTCGGCGACGGTGTGCCGGTTCCCGAGGCGGAGCCGGCGTACGGCGTCGTCCGTGCGCCGGGCCTGCTGTTCCAGGGCCGCCGCCTGGTCGGAGGCCGGATCGGCCAGGAAGCGGACGGCGGCCCGGCGTTCGGCCTGGAGCTCGGTCAGGGCGGCCGCGACGGGGGTGCGGATCTCGGCGTCGGCCTGCCGGACCCGGCTGAGCCGGGCGACGTCCTGGGCGGCGGCGACGGTGGCGAAGGCCCACAGGCCGAGCAGGGAGACGACCGGGACCATCAGCAGCGAGACGATCTTCGCCCGGACGGTGGCGGGGCGCAGCCGGATCCGGGGGCGCGTGCCGGCGGGCGCGCCCCCGGCCGGGACGGTACGCGGATCCGGGACCGGGTCCGGGACCGGTGGTTCCTCGGCGGGGGGACCGGCGTGCGCCCGGCGGCCGCGCGCCGGTGGCACGGGTGGCCGCGGAGCCGCTGTCTGCGGTCTTCTGCGGGATGTGCGCATGGGCTCCTCGTTCGGGGCGGTACGGGGCGGGGCCGGGGCGGTACGGGGCGGGGCCGGGACGGGCGGTCGTTCAGTGCGCGGGCACGGCGCCCTCGCCCGGTCGGCCGGGGGCCCCGGGTCCGGTCGAGGGGACGGTGACGGCACCGGAGGCCGAGGCGGACGCGGCGCGTTCGTCGGCGGTCGGGGACAGCGCCACGAACGCGGCGGTGATGAACAGGTAGGAGCCGAGCCCGACCGCGAGCGGGAAGATGAACTGCAGGGAGGTGGCTCCGGGCAGCGCCTGGTCCGAGGGGGTGACGCGGACGGAGACGGCCAGCATCCCGGTGTAGTGCATGCTGCTGACCGCGAGGCCCATCACCAGCGAGGCGACGGCCACGGCCGCCGGCGACTTGATGTTGAGCGCGGCCCAGAGGGCGGCGGTGGCGGCGACGACGGCGATGACGACGGAGAGCCCGACGGTGAGCGGGTCGTAGACGACCCGGCCGTGCAGGCGCAGGGCCGCCATGCCGAGGTAGTGCATGCTCGCGACGCCGAGTCCGGTGGTCAGACCGCCGAGGACGAGGGACCGGCCGCGGGCCGGGCCGTAGCCGACGGCGAAGACCCCGGCGCCGACGACGAGCACCGCGACGAGCAGGCTGAGGATGGTCAGCGGCACGTTGTAGTGGATCTCGGTGCCGGTGACGTGGAAGCCGAGCATCGCGACGAAGTGCATCGTCCAGATGCCGGTGCCGATGGCCGAGGCCGCCGTGAGGAGCCAGTTGCGTCGGGAGGCCCCGGTGGCGGCGAGCGCGCGGACGGTGCAGCGCAGTCCGAGGGCGGCGCCGATCGATGCCATCACATATGACAGTGCGGGTGTCAGCCAGCCATAGGCGGCGTGGTCCAGGTGTCCCATGGCCACGGGACGCTAGTCCGGGTGAGGGCACGAACAGGGGAAGCATTTCGAAAGCCGCTGGAACTGCTGGAATATGACAGAGATACGTTCATCTCCGATCACCCCACGTGCCAGCTTGCACACGGCCCGCAGGCGGGCGACGGTACGGGATCATGGGGGCATGAGCCGTACGAACGAGGACCACACACACGTGCAGGAGTTCTTCGGGACACGCGCCGCCGGCTGGGACCGCAAGTTCCCCGAGGACGGGCCCGCCTTCACGGCCGCCGTGGGCGAGCTGGGCCTGGGCCCCGGCGACCGGGTGCTCGACGCGGGCTGCGGGACGGGCCGGGCCCTGCCCCCGCTGCGCGCGGCCGTCGGCCCTTCCGGAACCGTGCTCGGCGTGGACCTCACCGAGCGGATGCTGGCCGCCGCGCGGGAGGCCGGGCGGGACGCCGACGGCACCCTGCTGCTCGCCGACGTGGCCCGGCTGCCGCTGCGCGACGGATCCCTCGACGCGGTGTTCGCGGCCGGGCTGATCGCGCACCTGCCCGACCCGGCGGCGAACCTGCGCGAGCTCGCCCGTGCGGTCCGCCCCGGCGGCCGCCTCGCGCTGTTTCACCCGATCGGGCGAGCGGCGCTCGCCGCCCGCCACGGTCGCGAGCTGACCCCGGACGACCTGCGGGCGGAGCACAACCTCCGCCCGCTGCTGTCCGGTTCGGGCTGGGACATGACCTCGTACGCCGACGAGGACGCCCACTTCCTGGTCCTGGCGGCCCGCCGCCCCTGAGCCTTTCGGACCCTACGTCGCCCCGCGCACCGGGGCCGCCCCGGCGCCCGGCGGCTACGCGGGCGGCTGGGCTTCGGCTCCGGCCGGGCGGCGCGGATGCGGCACGGGGCAGCCGCCCGCGCCGGGCACGGGGAACGTACCGAGCTCGCCGACGTCGTAGCCGTCCGGGTAGCCCTTGATCTCCGGGTTCTGGCGGGCGTAGTGGGGGGCCCGGCGGGGCGGCAGGAGCCGCACCGCGCGGCCCCGGAGCCACAGCGCGCCCCGGACCAGGCGTCGGAGGCCGGGGCCCGGGGGCTCGTAGCGGAAGGCGCTCAGCAGCGGCTCGTCGAGGAGGGTGAGGCTCGCGCGGCGCACGGCGGGGGCGAGCGGTGCCGGGTACCAGGACGCCATGAGGTCGAGGGTGGAGTCGGCGACCTCCCGGCCCCCTTCGTCCCAGCCGAAGTGCGCCCGTTCGTAGGCGTTCAGGGTGGTCTCGAACTCCTCGTAGGAGCCAGGAACGTCCTTGATGCCCAGATGACGGCCGAGGGTGGCGTAGTAGGTGGCGCAGGCCCGCCGCTCGTGGTGGGTCAGCGGGCGCCAGCCGTAGGCGTCGATCCAGCGGGCGGGGATCACGACGAACGTGCACAGGACGTAGCGCATGTCGTCGTCGGAGATGTCGTAGCTGCGGTGCATCTGGTTGACGCGGCGGATCGCGGTGCGCGCCGTGTCGCTGTCGAAGCCGTGCTCGACGACCGCGTCGAGGAGCAGCGCGGTGTCGTCGTAGCGCTTCTGGGCGTGCCGGGTGAATTCGGCCGTCTCGGCGAGCAGGCTGCCGATGGAGGGGACGGCGTAGGTGCGGAAGAGCGCGAGTTCCAGGGCGCGGGTGAAGTCCCACGGGAACTCATAGGTGGCGGTGAGCCGGTAGATGGCCAGGAAGTCCTTGTCGGGGTCGAGCCGGAGGATCTCCCTCAGCCGGTCGTAACGCTGCACCGGTGTCCCTTTCTGTGGCGGGTGCCCAACTCTACGTGCAGGTAGCGGGCTTGGAAATCGCCTCCCGTGGACTCTCGACGCGCGTATTACCCGCTGGTTAAGGTGCGCCGACGAGAGAGCGATCGGGAGGCCACGTGTCCGCTGAGGAGGATGGGGGTTCGCTGTTCGTGCTGACCGCCGTACTGCTGACCCCCACGCAGTTCCCGACGGCGTTCGGCGACGATTTTCCGCAGGCCTGTGCCCTGCTGGGCGTGCCGGCGGTCGCCGACGGGTACGGGCTGGTGCTCGGGCAGGACGCGGAGGGTGCGCGCTGGACGGTCGTCGTCGACGACGTTTCGCTCGTGGCCACCGCGATCGCCTCCTGGGACTGCGGCATGGAGTACGAGCTGTCGCCCGACGAGAGCACGATCGTGCTCTCGCTGGCGGGCTGGCCGCTGGATCTGACGGTGGCGGCGCCGGGCATCCCGGAGCCGCACGACCCCGAGCAGGGCGCGGACGGCACCGGGCGGGTGCCGCTGGCCCCGCCGTCGGCGGAGTCGTGGGGCCCGGTGCAGCGGCGCATGGGCGCGGACCAGATCGCCCGGGAGTGGGCGGACTGGCGCGAGCGGGTCGCGACGGACGGCGGGGCCGCCGCCGCGGCGCACCCCGGGCTGGCGCGGGCGCTGCGGGAGGCCACGGGATACGCCGTGCAGGCGCCACCGCCGGGCCGTGTCCGGTCCGCCTTCGCCGGTGAGGGCGTGCGGACCATCCGGGCGGACGGGCCCGGCTGGTCCCTGGTGGCCCGGACCGACGACGCGGCCTTCGTCCTGCTGGACGAGGAGCCGGGCGAGGTCCTGACCGTCCCGCGCGCGGGCGACGCGGAACTGCCCGAACTCCCGGAGCTGCTGGCGGCCCTGGAGCGGGTGGCCGGCCGGCTGTCCTGACTCCCCGCGGCGCGCCTTCGGGCCCACGCCCTCCGGGTCGGCCCGGAGCCCGGCCGCGAGTCGGCGCGTGCGGCGAAGGCCGCCCGCCGGCGGACCGGCGGCCGGGCTGCCCGGCGACGCCCCGCGTCGGCGCAGCCGGCCGGCCGGGTCTCAGACGCGTTCGAGCGGAACGTGCGGGAGGTCGGGCAGGGTCACCGTGATGGCGTCGCCGGGGCGGATCGTGCCTCCCCGGTGGACCACGCCCATGATCCCGGCCTTGCGGATCACCCGGCCCTCTTCATCCCGGCCGACGACCTGCTTGAGCAGCCCGTCCTGGAAGGCGTTGATCTGCGGGCAGGGATTGCGCAACCCGGTCACCTCGACCACCGCCTCCTCGCCGAGGCGCAGGAGGGCGCCCGTCGGCAGCGCGTGCAGGTCTATGCCCTCGGTGGTGACGTTCTCCCCGAGCTGGCCCGGTCCGACGCTGAATCCCGCCGCCGCCACCTCGTCGAACAGCTCCTGGTGGATCAGGTGCACCTGGCGCAGATTCGGCTGGGTCGGGTCGGCGGCCACCCGTGAACGGTGTTTGACCGTGACCCCCGCGTGCACGTCGCCCTCCACCCCCAGGCCCGCGAGCAGCGTGATGCTCTCCCGGTTGGGCTTGGTGAACGAGTACTCGGCGTTGCTGCTGACCGCCCTGATCCGTGCCCTGCTCATCGAAAACGCCCCCCTGTGGCCTTCAGCGGCCGAGTTGCTTCCTGGACATGCCCCGCAGACGACGCTTCTGGGAGGAGTCCAGCAGCAGATACGCCACCACCGGGACCCCGATCAGGACCGCCAGTCCTGCCCAGAACCCGAGCAGGGAATACAGCACGATGGCTGCCACGACCGCGCCAACGGCGATCTTCGCGCCCTTCGACATCTGCGGACACCTCCTTCTTCCACGTCGACCACTACCTGCAACAACGCGCCACGGGGGCCGTGCGTTCCCGGCCACCCGGGCGGTCTTCGAAGTGACCCGGGTCACGGCATCGCTCCGGCCCCGTGGCTCCCTGGGACGGGTTGGCCTCGCCCCCTCGGATCCCCCGCCCCACCCGGTTTCGGCGCGGTGTGGCCGACGTGGTGCTTGCCGGGGGCCGGGAGCCGCACGACGATGGGGGCGCTCCGCGCACCCGCGGCGCCACGGCCCCTCGGGAGGGTGACATGGGCGGTCCGTCGTTGGCGCTGCCGGGCGGGGCCGATCCCGTCGAGCGCACGCGCGTCCTGCGGCGGGCGCACGAGGCCTTCACCCGGGACGGGCGCGTCGAACCGCCGGTCCGGGCGGTGATCGCCCGGTCCTGGCGGCGGTGCGCGCGGGCGCGGGTCAGCCCGGAGTGCGCGCCCCGGCTGGAGCTGGCCGGGGCGGACCTGCGGGACTACCGCGCGGCACACCCCCTGGCCCGGGTGATGCCCCTGTTCCGGGACCTCGTCGGGGCGTTCGCGGCCCATGGGGCCCATCTGCTCGCGGTGTGCGACGCGCGCGGCGCGCTCCTGTGGGTCGAGGGGGAACCGGCGACCCTGCGGCGGGCCGAGCGGCTGGGCTTCGTACCGGGGGCCCGCTGGGCGGAGACCGCGATGGGGACCAACGCACCCGGCACGGCGGTCGCGCTCGGGGAGCCCGTCCAGGTCTTCGGGGCCGAACACTTCAGCCGCCTCGTGCACCCCTGGACCTGCGCGGCGGCCCCGGTGCGCGATCCCGCCACCGGACGGGTGCTGGGGGCGGTCGACATCACCGGCGGCGACGGACTGGCCCACCCCCACTCGCTCGCCTTCGTGCAGGCGGTGGCCCGGGCCGCCGAGGCCCAGCTGGCGCTGCTCGCGCCGCAGCCGGCCGACGGGGCCCGGGACAGCCTCTCGGCGCTCGGCCGCGACGAGGCCCTGCTGGTGCTCGGCGGCCGGCGGATCGTGCTGGGGCGGCGGCACAGCGAGATCGTGGCCCTGCTCGCACAGCACCCCGAGGGCCTGTCGGGGGAGGAACTCGCCCACGCGCTGTACGAGAACGAGTCGGTCTCGGCGGTGACCCTGCGCGCGGAAGTGTCCCGGCTGCGCACGCTGCTGGGCGCCGGGAACCTGCTCTCCCGTCCCTACCGGACCGCCGCCCCCGTGGAGGCCGACTTCACCGCGGTCACCCGGCACCTGGCCGCCGGCGCGGTGTCGGCCGGCCTGTCCCGGTACGCGGGCCCCCTGCTGCCGGCCTCCGGCGCGCCGGGCATCGTACGGCTGCGGCGGCGCATCGAGGACCAGGCGCGGGCGGCGGTGATCGCCCGCGCGGACGCGGGGCTGCTGACCGACTGGGTGTGCAGTGCGTGGGGAGCGGAGGACCCGGAGGTGTGGCGGGCGCTGGCGGCGGCCCTGCCGCCGGAGGGCCGGCCGGCCGCGCTGGCCCGCGTACGGGCCCTGGACGCGGAGTTGGGCGGCGGCCCGCAGCGGATGCCCCGGCGGTACGCAACGTACCCGCAACCCGCCCGCTCCTAGCCTCCTCCCCGAGTGCCGTCCGACGGTGGCCGGCGCCCGGCAAGGGGAGGAACACCATGGCCCGTTACGCTGCGCCCGGGACCGAGGGCGCGCTGATGACGTACGCGTCCCGCTACGACCACTTCATCGGCGGCGAGTACGTCGAACCGGCCCGGGGGCGGTACTTCGAGAACCCCTCCCCCGTGAACGGCCGGCCCTTCACCGAGATCGCGCGGGGCACGGCGGAGGACGTGGAGCGGGCCCTGGACGCGGCGCACGCGGCGGCCCCCGCCTGGGGCCGCACCTCGGTCACCGAGCGGTCCGCGGTCCTGCTGCGCATCGCGGACCGGATGGAGCGGAACCTGGAGGCCCTCGCGGTCGCGGAGACGTGGGAGAACGGCAAGCCGGTCCGCGAGACCCTCGCCGCGGACATACCCCTCGCGATCGACCAGTTCCGCTACTTCGCGGGCGCGCTGCGCGCCCAGGAGGGGGCGCTGAGCCAGCTCGACGACGACACGGTGGCCTACCACTTCCACGAGCCGCTGGGCGTGGTCGCCCAGATCATCCCGTGGAACTTCCCCGTCCTGATGGCCGTGTGGAAACTCGCCCCGGCGCTCACGGCCGGCAACACCGTGGTCCTCAAGCCGGCCGAGCAGACGCCGGCTTCGGTGCACTACTGGCTGAGCCTGGTGTCCGACCTGCTGCCGCCGGGCGTGGTGAACGTCGTCAACGGTTTCGGCGAGGAGGCGGGCAAGCCGCTCGCGTCGAGCCCGCGCGTGGCGAAGGTGGCCTTCACCGGGGAGACCTCGACCGGGCGTCTGATCATGCAGTACGCGGCCGAGCACCTGAAGCCGGTCACCCTGGAGCTCGGCGGCAAGAGTCCGAACCTGTTCTTCGACGACATCTGGACGACGGACGACGACCTGCGCGACAAGGCCCTGGAGGGCTTCACGATGTTCGCGCTGAACCAGGGCGAGGTCTGTACGAGCCCGTCGCGCGCCCTGATCGAGCGCGGCCGGTACGGCGATTTCCTGGACGCGGCGGTCGCCCGTACGGAACTGATCGTGCCGGGCCATCCCCTGGACACGGACACGATGATCGGTGCGCAGGCCTCGGCGGAACAGCTGAGGAAGGTCCTGTCGTACGTGGAGATCGGCCAGCGGGAGGGCGCGAAGGTCCTCACGGGCGGCGGGCGCATCGACCACGGCGGTGACCTGGCGGGCGGTTTCTACGTCCAGCCGACCATCTTCGAGGGGGACAACCGGATGCGGATCTTCCAGGAGGAGATCTTCGGTCCGGTGGTGTCGGTGACGTCCTTCGAGGACTTCGACGACGCCGTGCGCATCGCCAACGACACGTCCTACGGCCTGGGGGCCGGCGTCTGGACCCGCGACATCAACACGGCCTACCGCGCGGGCCGCGCGATCCAGGCGGGCCGCGTCTGGACGAACTGCTACCACGCCTACCCGGCCCATGCCGCCTTCGGCGGGTACAAGCAGTCGGGCATCGGCCGCGAGACCCACAAGATGATGCTGGAGCACTACCAGCAGACGAAGAACCTGCTGGTCAGTTACTCCCCGAAGAAGCTCGGCCTCTTTTGAGCGCCTTCGGCGAGTCCCGCCAGGAGACGCTGGGGGCAGGCGAGATCGCGAGCCATGGGGCAGTGCTGCAGTAGACGGCCGGTCATGTTGCTCCCCCCGCACTGCCTCTGCAATCCCGACAGGGGAACAGGCCAAAAACGAGACTGTTGGGGAACCCCGATCAGCCGGTTCCGTTCCGGTTCGCCCGAAGGCAGGGTGGCGCGGGGTTCACGGCGCGCTCGCGGGGCCGCGGGGGTTGCCTACGCGGCCCTCGAACGCGCCGACCGTCCGTGCACCCTACGGCGTCCCGACGAGCAGGGCACGGGCGAGCACGCGGGTCGTTGTCCGCGTACACGCCCCGTGCGTCGGGAGCGAAGCACTGGGCGACCTCGTGCGTGTTGCCTGCGCTCGGCAGTCCGGTACCGATGGCCAGGGAACAGGCCGCCCCGGCCGACCGGGCAGTCGTCCTTGCCGCCGGTCCCGTAGTTCCATATCCGGGCGGCGTGCGGCTGGGACGTGTCGATGCGCGATTCGATGTCGGTCATACCTTCGACGAATCGCAGCGCTCGGGCAACTCCCCTGTTCTGGTCGCGCAATGCACCCGATGTTCACGTGGCCCGCGCCAAGAAGACGCCTACTCCGAACGCGGGGAGTGTGATGTCCGCGACGAGCGGTCCGCCGGGCGTCCGGTGCACCCGGGCCGCCGGATGGGGCGGGAGGAGGCTCTGCAGGACGGGGTTCGAGAGAGGGGAATGCCGCTCGGGGGAGGCTTTCGGTTCGAAGAGCACACCGACGGGCAATCTACGCGAGGCCGGGCGGGAGCGGGTGTTCAGCACGATCAGTATGCGCTCGCCCTCGTGGTGACGCATGAAGGCGTAGAGTCCCGGCCTGCCCCGTTCCGAGAAGAGCACCTCCTGCTCTCCGAGGTGCAGGGCCTGGCGCCGGCCACGGAGGTCGATGAGCTGCTGGGTCCACCGGAAGAAGACGGAGGAGTTGTCGAAGCTGTCCCCTGCGGAACTGGGCGAGGTGAACTTCCCCTCGGGAAACATGTCCTGCCGGTTCTCCGGGTCGGCGGGATCACAGAGATTCTCCGGGTCCAACCGCCCCGTGCACTGACGGAATCCCTGCTCCGTGCCGTAGTAGATCATGGGGATACCGATCGAGAGGATGACGTGGGCGAGGGCGACCCGGAGGCGTCCATCCGGTTCGCCCTCGCGGAGAAACCGGTAGACGTCGTGGTTGTCGATGAACCGGACGGTGAATCCATGATCACGGCCGAACGCCTTTGACGCGGTGGTGTGACTCTCCTCGAGTTCGCTCGCGGGCGCCCGGCCATGGAGGGCCCAGCTTTGGCGTCGATATTCGCCGTAGTTGTAGACGGCATCCAATCCGAGCGAGAAACAGGAGGCGATCAAAGCGTCGTCGTCGCCCGCGTGCTCACCGATGACGAGAAAGTTCGCCTTTCCGAGACCTGCGGTGTACCTCTTGATGGTCCCGCAGAGCTTGGCCACGAAGGTTCTATCCATGTGCCGCACAGCGTCGAGGCGGAATCCGTCGATGTCAGTCTCCCGGATCCACCAGCACGCGATGAATTCCAGAATCCTCTGTGTCTGCGGATTCTCCGTCGCAAGTCTGCGGTAATCCGGTGGGAAGTCTCCCAGAGTCTCCTGCTCGTTGTCGTTCCAGTCGTCGATGACGCCCCGCCGCGAGAAGTGCTGCGGCGAAGCGAGTTCGAGCGGGCGGATCCCGATCTCCCCGTGCACATCCGCCGGCACCTCCGCGCCCCTCCAGTGATTACTGCCGTCGGCGTACTCGAAGACGGGACCGGCGTGGTTGAGTACGAGGTCGAGCACGACACGGATGCCTCGTCTGTGGGCTTCGGAGACTAGCTGCCGAAGATCCTGCATCGTGCCCAGGCGCGGGTCCACCGCCATCAGATGGCGGGGCGCGTATCCGTGGTACGAGCCCTGGCCGTTGAGTGCGACCGGGGTCAGGTGCAACGCCGTACCGCCGAGCTCGCGGATGTAGTCGAGTCGTGTGGACAGGCCTCGGAGATTCCCCCCGTGGCGCGAAAGGCCATCGGCGGGATCTCCCTCGACCGTCGCCAGGGGCTGGGACTGGAATCGGTCCACGACGAGGGAGTAGAGGACCTCCGCACGCCAGTCCTCCGGCGAGGGGTGGTACCTGCGCTCGCCGGACTTCGCGAGCGAGGTCTCGGCAAGACTCTCCGGCGCCCCGGGCTCAGAAGCGGGTCCGTCCACCCCTGATCGCGAAGGCTGGTCTGCGGCAGAATTCATGGTCGCGACCCTAGGCAGTTGCCGTTTTAGGGTCCAGACCGTGCCACACAGACTCTCTTGTTCCCCTGGGGGTTTCGTGCTTCACTCGAACGCGGACTCGGCCGGCCAGGACTGGGGGGAACCATGATCGGCAAAGCACGCGTCCTGTTTCAGCGGATGGCGTGGGCGCTCAGACGATGGCGTCTGCGGCGTTCCGACCCGTTCATGTACAAGTGATGCGGCCGACATCGTGATCACTTGGGGGATTTCAGCGCTGTCCCATGACGCGTCACTGGCCGTCGTACAGGACAATCGGATCGCGTTCGCCGCACACGCGGAACGCTATTCCCGGATCAAGAACGATGCCTTGCTGCATCCCCGACTGATCCGAGAAGCCATGAGTTTCGGCGCGCCGGACGAAATCGTCTGGTACGAGCGACCTGTATTGAAGAAACTCCGGCATCTGCGCGCCGGGCAGTGGGGCCACGCGACATCGGCATCCGACCTGCCTCGCAGGTACCTGAGAAGCGCCGGCCTGTCACACAGGACGCCCGTCTCGATCGTGGGGCACCACGAAGCGCACGCCTGGGCGGGGATCGCCACGAGCGCGTTCGACGAGGCGGCCGTCATAGTCGCGGATGCCATCGGAGAGTTCGACTGCTTCACGGTCTTCGGCTACTCCCTGGAATCAGGACTCCGGTTACGCTACCGCCGCCGCTACCCGCATAGTCTCGGGCTGTTGTACAGCGCCTTCACCCGGCGGTGCGGCTTCAAGCCGAACGAGGACGAGTACATCCTCATGGGCATGGCCGCGTACGGACAACCACGCCACGTTGACGAGATCCTCGACACCTGGATCACCCTGGATCCGCCCGGCTATCGGCTGGCCTCGAACGTCCATCGGGGCATCGGAGAATGGTTGCCCGAAGCTCGCCCCGAGGACCTCGCCGCGAGCATCCAGGCGGTCACCGAGAGGGTGCTCGTCGAAGCCGCCGTCTGGGCGCGCAAGGAGGTCGGCGCCCCCAATCTGATCCTCATGGGCGGAGTGGCGCTGAACTGCGTGGCCAACTCGGCGATCGCGCGCGAGGCGGGCTTCTCCCGGCTGTGGATCTTCCCGAATCCCGGGGACGCTGGCTCAAGCGTCGGAGCCGCAGCCGCTCAGCTGCGCAAGCCCCTGCGATGGGAGGGTCCGTACCTGGGGACCCGTATCGAGCGCGACCTCGACATCCCGGCCGTGGTGACCAGCCTGAGCACGGACGGCGTAGCCGCCGTCGCCAACGGCGCCGCCGAGTTCGGGCCAAGGGCCCTGGGCAACCGGTCCCTGCTCGCGGACCCGCGGACGGCGAACATGAAGGACCGTGTCAACAGAGTCAAGGGCCGGGAGAAGTTCAGGCCGTTCGCGCCCGTGATCCGGGAGGAACTGCTGCACGAGTACTTCGACGTACCCGTGCCGGCCACCCCGTACATGCAGTTTACCGCCAGGTGCCGTGAGCCGGAAGCGTTCCCCGCCGTGGTGCACGTGGACGGCACCAGCCGGGTACAGAGCGTCGCCCAGCGCGACCATCCCGTCCTGTACGAGCTGCTTCGGCAGTGGGAGACCGAGACGGGCTGCCCCATGCTCCTCAACACGAGCTTGAACTCCCGTGGAGAACCGCTCGTCAACACCTGGCGCGATGCCGAGGCCTTCGGGGACAAGGAAGGAGTGCGCGTCCATTGAGCCCCGTGATGTCCCGCCCCGTCCGCCTCCTCGTCGCCAACGGGTGCAGCTACACCCGTGGAGCAGAGCTGGAGCGCGCACAGGACGCGTGGCCGGCCCTGGTGGCCGAGGCGCTGGGTGTGCCGTTGGTCAACCTGGGCTGCGACGGGGGCTCGAACCGGCGCGTCGTCCGAACCACCGTCGGTCAACTCGACCACCTCGCCGCAGCACACCAGGTGCCCGTCGAGGAGATGCTCGTGCTCTGCATGTGGACCGGCCTCTCACGTCACGAGTGCTACACACGGCGGCGGGACAAAGGGCACGGCTTCCGGCCGGACCTGCCCGACGAGTTGCGCTGGCACCGCCTGAGCCGATGGCGGATCCAGATCGAGGACCAATTGTCCGAGGCTTACTACCGTCACCTTTGGAGCTCCCAAGGGGCCATGACCAACTTCGCGCTGGACTGGCTCATGCTCGACGGTTACCTGCGCTCCAGAGGTGTGCGGGGCAGATACGTCTTCGCCTGGGACGTTCTGCGCTTTCGGCAGGACGAGCAGAGCCGACGGCTGCTCAGCGGGCTGGACCCGGCGACCGTGTACGGCGGTTCGGTGACGAGCTCACGCGTCTCGTTCTATTCGGACATCCTCGGCCGGTTCCCAACGGGCGAGATGCAGCACCCGCTGGAGGAGGCACACGCGTCCTTCGGCGCCTCGCTCACCCGTTGGCTGCGGGATCACGGCATCGCGGGTGCCGCCCCGGGCGGCGGGTGACACGTGAAGCCGTCGAGGCCCTGGCCACCATCGCCCCATCCCTGTCCGAGGCGATGCGGACGAGGCACCCTTCTGCCGATCGACCGCCAGGGCCTGTTCGGCGTGGCCGACGGCTGCTCATCGGCATCTTGGGTGACGCGAACTGCGAGCCGGTTCACGTCCTCCTTGTGACTGGCCGTCAGCACGACGCCGGTAAATGTAAGTGTGCTACCAAGATCCGACCGAGGAAGAGCGGTCGTTCCAGCCGCAAGGCGTCAGCGAGAACAGCTCCGTATACGGAGTTCCGCAGGATACGACGTGATACCAGAACGGGCGCCCTCGAAGAGGCCGTCGCCGCAGTCCCCGCCGACACGCTGCCGGCCGGCCGCTGCACAGCCTGGCCGCGCACACCATGAGACGGACCATGGACATGGACACCCTGCACAAGGCCAGACAGGCCCGGAACCGGATGGCCCACGAGGGCGCCTCGGTCGGCGCCCTATGGTGCGTGAACCGCGACCGAATCCTTCAGCACGCCGTCAAGCTTCGCGCCGCCGTGACAGATCTCGCACTCGGTTCTTGCCCTCGCGGATCAGGTTGCGGATCGCCGCCGTGCCCACCGGCACCTCGAAGGCGGCCACCCGGCCCCCGCCGGTCCGGAGGATGAGCGTCTGGTTGAGGATGCCGACCAGGGTCTGCGCCAATTGCAGCCGGATCTGCGGCTGTTGCCCGGACGGAAACACGATCGGGTCCCGACTGCACGTCGCCGTCGTCGTGCTGCGAGGGACGCCTGGCCACCGCCGGGGCCGGTGGCGTCCGTGGTGTCGGCGGGCGCGCCGGGAGCCGGGGGCGTGAAGCCGGTGATCGCGGAGACCGACGCCGGTTTCGCGAGCACGGCCGGATAGGTCGTGAACGGCACCGGCTCCGGTGGGATTCCGATCACCGGGCGGAGGTATCCGGTGGCCGGGCTGATGCCGAGATCCGGGCGTGCGGGCCTTCACCTACCGGCTGGAGCGGATCCACCGGTTCACCGGCGCCGACCCGACCGACCAGGCCCACCGCTACACGCTCCGGACCGCTGTCATCGGCGCCCGCCTCCTCGACTGGCCCGCCAACGATCCGTGACCTCGCCGGAGGGGGCCGGCGGAACCGTCCCGATCTCTGCGGCGGCTGGCCCGGGACGTCATGGACTGCCGTTCGGCGGCAGCGGGACGCCGGGCCCCGGACCGGGCTCAGAGTTCGACGAGGGTGATCTCCGTGGCCTTGAGGCCGGCCCAGACGTCGGTGCCGTCGGCAAGGGCGAGCTCGGTGGCGGCCTGGGGGGTGATCTCGGCGATGAGGTCCGGGATCCGGTCGGAGGTGATCAGGATCCGCAGGCGGCTGCCGACGACGGTGATCTCGCGGACCGTGCCGGGCCACACGTTGCGGGGGCTGCCGGTGGGCTTGTCGCGGTGGAGGGACACGGACTCGGGAGCGATGATCGCCAGTGCCCTGGCGCCTTCGGGGAGCGGGTCGGCGGCGACCAGGGTGCCGCCGGTCGCGAGGGTGAGGCCTGCGCGGGTGGCGGTGCAGGGCCAGGCGTTGCGGCCGAGCATGCGGGCCACCCACGGGGAGCGGGGGTGGCGGGTGACTTCGGCGGGCGGAGCGTCCTGGAGGGTGCGGCCGTCGGCGAGGACGAGGACCCGGTCGGCGAGCGAGACGGCCTCGACCGGGTCGTGGGTGACGATGAGGCAGACCCCGCCGAAGCCGGCGAGGTGGCGGCGCAGGGTGTGACGTACGTGGCCGCGGGTGGTCTGGTCGAGGGCGGCCAGCGGTTCGTCGAGGAGCAGCAGGCGGGGACGGGCCGCGAGGGCGCGGGCGAGGGCGACGCGCTGGGCCTGGCCGCCGGAGAGTTCGGCGGGCTTGCGGTGGGCGAGGTGGCCGACGCCGAGCCGGTCGAGCCAGCGGCGGGCCTCCGTGCGGGCCTCGGCCTTCGGCATGCCGTGGGCGCGGAGCCCGTAGGCGGTGTTGGCGAGGGCGTTCAGGTGCGGGAAGAGCGCGCCGTCCTGCGGGACCCAGGCGACGTGCCGCTTGTGCGGGGGCAGGGCGGTCACGTCGAGGTCGCCGAGCCTGAGTTCGGCGTGGGCGCGCGGGGTCAGGCCGAGGAGGGCCCGGAGCAGGGTGGTCTTGCCGGCGCCGTTCTCGCCCACGACGGCGATGGTGGTGCCCGGCTCGGCGTCCAGGGTGAGCTCGTTGAAGCCGGTCACCTCCGCGTGCAGCGGCCAGGGCTCCGTCGTGTGCACGGGCGCCGGCGGTTCGGTGGCGGCCGGGACCGCGGCGGCCGGCTCCGGCTCGGCGGAGCCGGCGCGGGGGCGGCCGACCGAGCCGGTCCAGCGGCCGCGCAGGGCGACCAGGACGCCCATGGCGATCGCCAGCAGGAGCAGGGAGACGGAGGTGGCGGCCTCGGGCGCGTCCTGGAGGAGCAGGTAGACCTGGAGCGGCAGGGTCTGGGTCTCGCCCGGCAGGTTCCCCGCGAAGGTGATCGTGGCACCGAACTCGCCGAGCGCGCGGGCCCACGCGAGGGCCGCTCCGGCGGCGAGCCCGGGGGCGACCATCGGGAGGGTGACGGTGAAGAACACCCGGACGGGGGAGGCGCCGAGGGAGGACGCCGTTTCCTCGTAGGTGGGCTTGAGGCCCGCGAGGGTGCCCTCCAGGCTGATGATGAGGAACGGCATCGCGACGAAGGTCGCGGCGAGGACCGCGCCGGAGGTGTGGAACGGGAAGACGATCCCGAAGGTGTCCTCCAGCCAGGGGCCGAGCAGTCCGCGCCGTCCGAAGCCGAGGAGGAGGGCGACGCCGCCGACGGTCGGCGGCAGCACCATCGGCAGCAGGACCAGGGACCGTACGAGGGTCTTGCCGGGGAACTCCACCCGGGCCAGCAGCCACGCCAGGGGCACGCCCAGGACCAGGGACAGTCCGAGCGCGGCGAAGGAGACGATCAGCGACAGCTTGAGCGCTTCGACCACGCCCGGGCTGGTCAGGTGGGTGCCGAGTTCGCTCCACTGGGTGCGTACCAGGATGCCGATGAGCGGCAGCAGCAGGAACGCGATAGCCAGCAGCGCGGGCAGCGCCAGGGCGATGGAGGGGCGGGTGCCGGATATCCGGCGGCCACGGAGCATGAAGGGCGGTCCTCGGCGGGAGTCGGGGCGGGGCGCGGTGGGCCGCTGGGGGCCACCCGTGGGGGCGGCCCCCGTTCGGCGTGCCGGCCGGGCCGGCTACGGCTTCTGGAAGCCCGCGTCCTGGAGGTACTTCTGGCCCTGGGGACCGGAGAGCCAGGTCAGGAAGGCATCGGCCGCGGCGGGGTGCTTCGAGCCCTTGAGGGAGGCGGCCGGGTAGGAGGCGACGGCGTTCTGGTCGTCGGGGATGTCGACGGCGACGACCTTGTCCTCGGCGGTGGCGGCGTCCGTCTTGTAGACCAGGCCGGCGTCGGCCTCGCCGAGCTCGATCTTGGACAGGACGGCGCGCACGCTGGGCTCCTGGGAGACCGGCTTCACGTCGATCTTCCGGGCGTCGAGGATCTGCCGGGAGTAGCGGCCGGCCGGGACCTCGGGTGCGGCGAGCACGACCTTGATCTTCGTGTCGGCGAGGTCCTTCAGGTTGTCGATCTTGCGGGGGTTCCCCTTGCCGGTCGCGATGACCAGACGGTTCTTCGCGATGACCTTCGGGTCGTTCGTGTCGCCCTTCAGCCCGTCCATGGTCTTGGTGTCGGCCGTGACGAGTACGTCGGCGGGCGCGCCCTGCTTGACCTGTGCGGCCAGCTCCTGCGAACCGGCGAAGGAGAAGGTGAGCTTCGTGCCCGGGTGCGTCTTCTCGTACGCGGCGCCCGCGGCCTTGAAGACGTCGGTGAGGGAGGCCGCGGCCAGGACCGTCAGGTCCGCCTTCGGGACCCCCGACTCGGAGCTGCCGGCGCTGGCGGCGGTCGTGGTGTCCTTGCTGTCGTCTCCGGAGCAGGCGGCCAGCACCGGGATCAGGAGCGCACCGGCGAGCAGGCCGGCGGCGGTGCGGCGGGTGCGGCGGGTGGTGAGGATTCGGGGCATGGTCGCTGGTTCTCCTGAGACTGAAGGGGACCGTCAGGTCCCGTCCGTCGATGAGGCGGCGCCCCGAGCGTTCACGGCCCTCCCGGTCGGCGGGAACGTGCCGGCGTCGGCCCGGCGGCGTGCGGTGTCGGGGCTCACGCCGAGCGGACGTGCGGCCTGACCCGCGGTGTGGTGCCGCATGTGCGACACGCTAGGGAGGGAACGTCGGCATCTGCAATGTGACCATGCCTCTGCATATCAGGGCAGATGCGACGGGGCGAGCCGAAAACCCCCGAACGAGGCGCTCGCGGGTTCCGGGGAGGGCGCGGCCAGGGGACGTCCCCTCCGGCGCTCTAGCGCGCGGCGAGCCGCTCCAGCAGGGTGGCGCTCCGGGCCAGCAGCGCCCGCTCGTCATCCGTGAGCTCGGCCTCGATGGCCTGGGCGAGCCAGCCGGCCCTGCGGCCGCGCTCGGCTTCGAGCGCGGTCCGGCCCGCGTCCGACAGCTCGACCAGCGACTTGCGGCCGTCCGTGGGGTGCGCCCGGCGCGTGATCAGGTCCTGCTCCATGAGGAGCCCCACCGCCCGTGCCATCGACTGGGGGCGTACCCGCTGATCGGCGGCGAGGTCACTGGTGGTCATGGCGCCGTTGCGGTCGAGTGCGCCGAGCACGGCGGCCTGGCCCAGCGGGATGCGGTCCTCGTGCTTGACGCGCCGGGTGAGCTTGCCCATCGCGGTGCGCAGTTCTGCGGCGATGGCGGCGGCTTCCGAGGTGGGCATACGGCACTTTACCCCGCTGTGCAGCATTGCTGCGCACCTGACCTGCACAGCCATGCTGTACAGCAATGCTGTTCAGCAAAACTGCACAGCATGGCTGTATGGTTTGGACTTGTCGGGCCCAGCGCCAGCGCTGTCGCAGCCGGGGCCCGGCACATGACAACGGGGAGGAACCACCATGTCCGCACGGGCAGCCGGGAACGTCGACGCCGGCATCGAGACCGTCACCGCACGCCGGATCATCGACAGCCGGGGCAACCCCACGGTCGAGGTCGACGTCGTCCTGACGGACGGGTCCCTGGGGCGCGCGGCCGTCCCCTCCGGCGCCTCCACCGGCGCCCGGGAGGCCGTGGAACTGCGCGACGGAGACTCCGCGCGCTGGCACGGCAAGGGCGTCGACCGCGCGGTCGCCCACGTCAACGGGGAGATCGCGGCGTGCGTGCGCGGCCGGGACGCGGCGGACCAGGCGGGGCTCGACGCCGCGCTGGTCGGCCTCGACGGCACCGCCACGAAGTCGCGGCTCGGCGCCAACGCGGTGCTCGGCGTCTCCCTCGCCACCGCCAAGGCCGCCGCGGCGGCCCACCGCCAGCCGCTCTACCGCTACCTCGGCGGCGCCGACGCCCACCGCCTGCCGCTGCCGATGATGAACATCGTCAACGGCGGGGCGCACGCCGACAATCCGCTGGACTTCCAGGAGTTCATGATCGCTCCCGTGGGCGCGGACACCTTCGCCGAAGCCGTCCGCATGGGCAGCGAGGTCTTCCACACCCTGCGCCGCGACCTGCTGGCCGCCGGGCACTCCACGGGCGTCGGCGACGAGGGCGGCTTCGCGCCCGCGCTGCGTACCGCCGAGGAGGCGCTCGACTTCGTGGTGGCCGCCATCGAGCGCACCGGCTACCGCCCGGGCACGGACATCGGCCTGATCATGGACCCGGCCTCGTCGGAGTTCTTCCGCGACGGGGTGTACGACTACGCCGGCGAGGGGGTGCGCCGCACCCCCTCCCAGAACGCCGACTACCTGGCCAAGCTCATCGACGCCTACCCGATCGTCTCCGTCGAGGACCCGATGGCGGAGAACGACCTGGACGGCTGGCGCGAGCTGACCGCCCGCGTCGGCGACCGCTGCCAGCTCACCGGCGACGACGTGTTCTGCACCGACGAGAGGCTCCTGCGCGAGGGCATCCGCACCGGAGTCGGCAACTCGATCCTCATCAAGGTCAACCAGATCGGAACCCTGACCGAGGCGCTGTCCGCGGTGGCCACGGCCCACCGGGCGGGCTGGACGGCCGTCATGTCGCACCGCTCGGGCGAGACGGAGGACACCACCATCGCGGATCTGGCGGTGGCCACCGGCTGCGGCCAGATCAAGACCGGCTCGCTCTCCCGCTCCGACCGCACGGCGAAGTACAACCAACTGATCCGGATCGAAGAGGAACTGGGCGACTCGGCACGCTACGCGGGCCGCTCCGCACTGCGCCGGGCGTGACCGGCCGGCAGGCGTAGGGACCGCGCGGGCCCCCGGTCACGGTCGGGGGCCCGCTCGCGTACCTGCGGGGGGACACGGGCGGTGGAGCGCCGCACGGGGCGCGTCGCGCCGGTCACCGCCGTGGCGCTCACACCGAGGGGGCGAGCGGTGTGCGGGCCGGTTTACACGCGGCACCCGCGGGGCGTGATCGCCCGGTAATGCGCTCTTCCTACGGTCGTGGCCGTGGGGACCTCCCCACTCCTGCCGCGGCTCACCCGGTTCGCGCGGGGCGAGGACGGTGGCCCTGGGGAAGGAGTCTCGGTGACGACGCCGGATGCGAAGGCGGAGAGCGTACGGACGGTCTGCTCGTACTGCGGAGTCGGCTGCGGCATCCTGCTCGGCATCGGCCGGGACCCCGCCACCGGCCGGCGGACCGCCGAGAAGGCCTCCGGGGACAAGAACCACCCGACGAACTTCGGGCGGCTCTGCACGAAGGGCTCGACCAGCGCCGACATGATGGCCGCCGCCGGGCGGGCCGCCACGGCTCTGGTCCGCGCCGAGCGCGGCGCCGAGCCCGTGGAGGCCGACGTGGACGCGGCGATCACGGCCGTGGCCGGGCGGCTGCGCTCGATCCTCGACGAGCACGGCCCCGACGCGCTGTCCTTCTACGTCTCCGGGCAGATGTCGCTGGAGGCGCAGTACCTGGCGAACAAGCTGGCGAAGGGGTTCGTGGGGACGAACCAGATCGAGTCCAACTCCCGCCTGTGCATGGCCAGCGCCGGCTCCGGCTACAAACTCTCGCTGGGCGCGGACGGACCCCCCGGGTCCTACCGGGACTTCGACCGGGCCGACGCCTTCTTCGTGATCGGCGCGAACATGGCCGACTGCCATCCGATCCTGTTCCTGCGGATGATGGACCGGGTGAAGGCGGCCGGCGCCAAGCTGATCGTCGTCGACCCGCGCCGCAACGCCACCGCGGACAAGGCCGACCTGTTCCTGCAGATCAAGCCGGGAACGGACCTGGCGCTGCTGAACGGGCTGCTGCACCTGCTGGTGGAGGACGGGAACACGGACGAGACGTTCATCGCCGAGTTCACGGACGGCTGGGAGGAGATGCCCGGCTTCCTGGCGGACTACCCGCCGGCGAAGGTCGCCGAGATCACCGGGATACCGGAAGCGGACATCCGGCAGGCCGCGCGGTGGATCGGCGAGGCCGGCGAGTGGATGAGCTGCTGGACCATGGGGCTCAACCAGTCCACGCACGGCACCTGGAACACCAACGCCCTGGTCAACCTCCACCTCGCCACCGGGGCGATCTGCCGCCCCGGTTCCGGCCCCTTCTCGCTGACCGGCCAGCCGAACGCGATGGGCGGCCGCGAGATGGGCTACATGGGCCCGGGGCTGCCCGGCCAGCGCTCCGTCCTCGTGGACGAGGAGCGCGCCTTCGTCGAGGAGCTGTGGGGCATCGCGGCCGGAACGCTGCGCACCGAGGTGGGGCGCGGGACGGTGGAGATGTTCGAGCGGATGGCCGCGGGCGACATCAAGGCGTGCTGGATCATCTGCACCAACCCGGTCGCGTCGGTCGCCAACCGCAAGTCCGTCATCGCCGGCCTGGAGGCCGCCGAACTGGTCATCACGCAGGACGTGTTCGCCGAGACGGAGACGAACGCGTACGCCGACGTGGTGCTGCCCGCCACGCTGTGGGCGGAGTCCGACGGCGTCATGGTCAACTCGGAGCGGAACCTCACCCTCGTCCAGGGCGTCGTCGACCCGCCCGGGCAGGCGCTGCCGGACTGGCAGCTGATCGCCCGCGTCGCCCGCGCGATGGGATTCACCGGAGCCTTCACGTACGCGAGCGCCGAGGAGGTCTTCGACGAGCTCAAGCGGGCCTGGAACCCGAAGACCGGCTGGGACCTGCGCGGGGTCGGCTACCGGCGCCTGCGCGAGACCCCGGTCCAGTGGCCGGCGCCGTCCGAGGACGGCGACGACCGCAACCCGATCCGCTACCTCAACGACGGCGTCAGCCAGACCCTCCTGGAACGCGCGGACGGGACCCGGCCGCGGCTGGCCTTCCCCACGGCCACCGGCCGTGCCCACTTCTTGGGGCGTCCCCACCTGCCCGCCTCCGAACTCCCCGACGACGACTATCCGTTCGTGCTGAACACGGGCCGCCTGCAGCACCAGTGGCACACCCTCACCAAGACCGGCAAGGTGGCCAGGCTCAACAAGCTGAACCCGGGCCCGTTCGTCGAGCTCCATCCCGAGGACGCCGCCGCGATGGGCGCCGAGGAGGGGGACCACGTCGAGGTCGCCTCCCGGCGCGGTCGCGCCGTCCTGCCCGCCGTCGTCACCGACCGCGTGCGCCCGGGGAACTGCTTCGCACCGTTCCACTGGAACGACCTGTTCGGGGAGTACCTCAGCATCAACGCCGTCACCAACGACGCCGTCGACCCGGTCTCGTTCCAGCCCGAGTTCAAGGCCTGCGCCGTGGCGCTGCGCGTGGTGGCCGCCCGGGAGCCCGAGGAGGCCGTTGCCGTGCCCGCGCCCGCCGCCCCGTCCGCCCCCTCCATCCCGTCCGTCGCGGCCGTCCCGTCCGTCGCGGCGCAGCAGTCGCAGGCCGGAGGCGTGGCCACGGCCGTGTCCGCCCTCGCCGCCCTCTTCGGCCTCACCGACCTCACCGGACCGGCGCTGGAGGAGCCGGAGCGCACCTACCTCTCCGGATACCTGTCGGGCGTCACGCTGGCACCGCCCGGCGGCGTCCCGGTACTGCCCGCGACCGCGCCCTTCGCCCCCGCGACGGCGCGGTGGGTGGACGGCGTGCTGGCCGGTATGTTCTCCCGCACGGCCACGGACACGGCCACCACGCCCACCGCCCCCGCCTCCCCCGACCGGGCCGGCACCGCTTCCCCCGAAGTCGTCACGACCCGCAGGCTCATCGTGCTGTGGGCCTCGCAGACCGGTAACGCCGAGGAGTTCGCCGCCACCGCGGCCGCCCGTCTCACCGGGACCGGCCATGCCCCGGCCCTGCTCTCCATGGCCGACCTCACCCCCGCGCAGCTCACCGCCGACAGTGACCTGCTGATCGTCACCAGCACCTTCGGCGACGGCGACAGTCCTGACAACGGCGCCGGCTTCTGGCAGGCGCTCGCCGCCCCCGATGCCGCCCGGCTGGACGGCCTGCGCTACGCCGTGCTGGCGTTCGGCGACTCCGGCTACGACGACTTCTGCGGCCACGGGCGCCGCCTGGACGAACGCCTCGCGGAACTCGGTGCCACCCGCCTGCACCCCCGCACCGACTGCGAACCCGACTACGACGAAGCCACCGGGCAGTGGCTCGACCGGATCACCGCCGCCCTCGCCCCATCGGCCGGCCGACAGCCCGCGACGGCATCCGCCACCTCCGCCGGGGTCGTCACCACAGGTGCGGCGGCGCCCGGCAGCTACTCCAAGGCCTCTCCGTTCGCGACCCTGCTGATCGGGAACCGGCTGCTCAGCCTGCCCGGATCACAAAAGGAGGTGCGGCAGTTCGCCTTCGACACCCGCGACGGCGAGCTCGCCTACGAGCCCGGTGACGCCCTCGGCGTATGGCCGGCCAACGGCTCGGTCCTCGTGGCCGAATGGCTCGCCCTCACCGGCCTCGACCCCGACGAGGACATCGCCTTCCCCGACGGGGCGCACCTGCCCCTCCGCGAGGCACTGCGGACCCGCTTCGACATCGCCCGCATCACCCCGGAACTCCTCAGGTTCGTCGCCACCCGTACCGGAGACCGGGACCTCCAGCGGCTGCTGCGCCCCGACAACAAGGGCGAGTTGGCCAAATGGAGCTGGGGACGGCAGGCCGCCGACGTCATCGGCGCCTTCCCCGTCCGGGCCTCCACCGCCGAGTGGACCGGCGTCCTCAAGCGGCTCCAGCCCCGGCTGTACTCCATCTCCTCCAGCCCGCTCGCGCACCCGGGCGAGGTCCGGCTGACGGTGTCCGTCGTCCGCTACACCAACGACACGGGCCGCGACCGCTCGGGCGTCTGCTCCACCTATCTGGCGGACTGCGCCGACGACGGCCCCGTACAGGTGTTCGTCCAGCGGTCGCCGCACTTCCGCCCGCCCGCCGGATCCGCCACACCCATGATCATGGTCGGTCCGGGTACCGGCGTGGCACCGTTCATCGGATTCCTGGAAGACCGCCTGGCGAAGGGACACACCGGCCCCAACTGGCTGTTCTTCGGCGAGCAGCGCGAGGCCACCGACTTCTACCACCGTGAGACGCTGGCGGCCTTCCGCTCCTCCGGCCACCTCGACCGGCTCGACGTCGCCTTCTCGCGCGATCAGCGCAACAAGATCTACGTGCAGGACCGGATGCGCGAGCACGGCCCTCGTCTGTGGCGGTGGCTGCGGGACGGCGCGCACTTCTACGTCTGCGGCGACGCCGGCCGTATGGCCAAGGACGTGGACCGGGCCCTGCACGAGATCATCGCGGCGCACGGCGGCATGGACGAGGAATCGGCTGCCGCGTACGTCCGGCAGCTCGCCGGCGACAAGCGCTACGTCCGTGACGTCTACTGACCGGCCCCCGCCCCCGCCGCGCGACCCACGCCCCGCGACCGGACCGCCTTCGACGCGTCGGGACGTACGTCGGTGATCCGGTTCGAGGACCTCACCCCCGGGTCCCGCCCCGCAGCCGTTCGGCGAACGCGCGCGCGGCGGCCAGGTCCTCGGCGTCCGGCCGCTGTTTGTTGATGCCGCCGACGAGCTTGAAGGGCGTCCACGTGTCGAACGCCCGGCAGGAGAAGCTCCCGTCCACCTCGAAGCCCTTGCCTTCGAGGAGCCGGACCAGGGGGCGGGTGAAGGGCGCGAACGGCATCTCGGGGAGCCCGCTGGTGGCGAACACGAACGCCCGGCCCCGCCCGGCGGGAAGCGCCTTGACGAAGTCGGTCAGACGGGGGTGGAGACTGCCGAGGAAGACGCCCGAGCCGAATCCCACGAGGTCGGCCCCGGCCAGCTCCGCCGGGCCGGCCTCCTCGGGGGAGACGACCTTCGCGCCCAGTACCGGGGCCATGGTGTCGGCGACACGACGCGTATTGCCGTGTGACACGGAGGCGCACACGATGACTGTCTTCATTCTGACTGTCCCTTCTCCGGCTTCTGCAGTGGGGACAAGGCAGTGGGGCCGGACGTGACACCCCTGCGATGTGACGGCGGCCACACCATCACGGGGTCGGAGCCCGCCGGCCGGGCAGCCGCCCGCCGGTAAAGGATGTCGTCCGGGGTAGGCGGGAGGAGGATGGGGCCGACGGGCGAGTGGGGAGCGGATCGTCGGGTCCGAGACCTGCCGCAGCGGGCGAAGGAGGTCCGGTCATGGTCACGCCCGAGGCGTTGCGGGCCGGGCCCGGCCCCGTGGGAGTGGTTCCCTCCGAGGCCGGAGGCCTGCTGGACGTACTGAGCGTGGCCGCGGTGGTCCTGGACGCCCAGGGGCGGATCACCCTGTGGAGCCCCCAGGCACAGGACCTCTTCGGCTGGTCCGCCGAGGACGCGCTGGGCAGCCACGCGGCCGAGCTGCTGGTCGCCGACGAGTACGTCGACCTGGTGCTGGAGCTGTTCGCCAAGGTCATGTCGGGTGGCGGCGCCTGGGCGGGCGTCTTCCCCGTGCGGCACAAGGACGGTTCCTCGCGGCTGGTGGAGTTCCGCAACATGCGGCTGCAGGACGAACACGGCGGCGTGTACGCGCTGGGTATCGCCTGCGACGAGACCGTCCTGCGGGGCGTGGAGCGCGACCTGGCGCTGTCCGTGCCGCTGGTGGCGCAGTCCCCGCTCGGGCTGGCGGTGCTGGACACGGGCCTGCGGTACGTCCTGGTCAACCCGACGCTGGAGCGGATCAACGGCCTGCCCTCCGAGGAGCTCCTGGGCCGTACGCCGCACGAGGCCCTGCCGTTCCTGGACACCGACACGATCGAAGCCTCCATGCGTCAGGTCCTGGACACCGGCGCACCGCTGCTGGACCAGTACGGCACCGGGCGCACACCCGCGGACCCGGACCATGAGCATGCCTGGTCGGGCTCGTACTACCGGCTGGAGGACCCGGGCGGGCGTGTGATCGGCGTCGCCCTGGTGGTCGTGGACGTCACCGACAGCTACCGGGCGGCCAGGGAGGCCACCGAGGCCCGCAGGCGCCTCGGCCTCATCGCCCGGGCGTCGGTGACCGTCGGCACCACCCTGGACCTGGAGCGCACGGCCCGCGAGCTCGCCGACCTCGTCGTGGCCGACCTGGCCGACCTCGCCTCGGTCGACGTCCTCGACTCCGTCCTGGAGGGCGGCGTGGCGACGGCGCCCGGCCCCCGGACGGGGCAGGCGCTCTTCATGGCCCTCGCGGTGGCGACGTCCTACGGGACGGACGCCGTCCGGGCCACGGACCCGGTGGGCGAGCGCACCACGTACCCGGCCGAGCGCCTGGTCACCCGCTGCGTGAGCACCGGACGTCCCGTCCTGGTGTCGCACGTCACCGGTGCGGACCTGGCACACATCGCGCGCGACGGGGCCGCCGCGGAGCTCCTCGGCCGGGAGGGCGCGCACTCCTACCTGGCCGTACCGCTGACCGCCCGCGGCCAGGTCCTCGGCGCCCTGGGCCTCCTGCGCACCCGCAATCCGCTCCCCTTCGACCAGGACGACGTCACCCTGGCCGGCGAGCTGGCCACCCGCGCCGCCATCGCCATCGACAACGCCCGCTGGTACCAGCACGCCACCGACACCGCCCTGACCCTGCAGCGGCACCTCCTGCCCCACCCCCCGCCGCGGGCGGCCGGTCTCCAGATCGCCTACCGCTACCAGCCCGCGGTGGCGGCGAGCGGGATAGGCGGCGACTGGTTCGACGCGATCCGTCAGCCCCGGGACAAGACCGCGCTCGTGGTCGGCGACGTGATGGGACACGGTGTCCACGCCGCCGCCACCATGGGCCAACTGCGCACGGCCACCCGCACCCTTGCGGACCTCTGTCTCGACCCGGCACGGGTCCTGCGCCACCTCGACCACATCACCGCCGAACTGGACGGGACCATGGCGACCTGCGTCTACGCCACCTGGGACCCGCACCGCTCGCGCTGCCGCGTCGCCCTCGCAGGCCACCCGCCCCCGGTCGTCGTCAGGTCGGGGCAGGCCCCCGCGCTGGCCGACCTTCCGGCCGGAGTGCCGCTCGGCACGGGCGGCCTCGGCGACGCCGGGTTCACGTCCACCGTCCTCGACCTGCTGCCCGGCGACCGGCTGGTCCTCTACACCGACGGTCTCGTCGAAACCCGTGACGACGCCCTGGACGACCGCCTCGACCTGCTCCTGCGCCTCCTCGCCGATCCGGACCTCCCCCCGGAGGCGACCTGCGACCGGCTCCTGGCCGCCCTGCGTCACCGTGACGCGGCCGACGACGCCGCCCTCGTCATCGCGCGGGTACTCCCCCATCCGCCCGCCCCCGGGGCGCACCCGCGCTGAACGGCGCCCGGGGGCGGGCGGGCCGGCCCCGCACTCCGTCGGGCGGTGGGTCCGCTACGGCACCGGCTGCTGCTGGGTGACGCAGTGGATGCCGCCGCCGCCGGTGCCGAGACGGTCGATGTCGAGCCGTTCGACGACGCGGCCCGGGAACAGGCGCGTCAGCGTGGCCCGCGCCGCCGCGTCGGCCCGGGTGTCGCCGAACTGGCCGCTGATGACGGCGCCGTTGCACACGTAGTAGTTGGCGTAGGAGGCGAGGAAGTCCCGGTTGGTGGAGCGGATCAGGTCGTAGTCGGGGCCCTGGAGCTTCTCGGCGGTCATGCGGGCGCCACCCGCGGTCGTCGCGCCGGACAGGACCTGGAACTGCCGGCGCGCGTCCTCGGCGTAGACGTCGTTGTCCGAGGCCAACGGCATCTGGACGAGGGCCTTCCCGGGCGCGAGGAAGCGCGAGGTGGCGTCGACGTGGTCGTCCGTGATGTCCTGGCCGGTCACGCCGTCGAACCAGATCACCTTGGAGGCGCCGTAGGCGGCGCACAGAGCGGCTTCGATCTGCGCCTGTGACGTGTCGGGGTTGCGGTTGCGGTTCACCAGGCTGCTGCGGGTCGCCATCAGGGTGCCGGCGCCGTCCTGTTCGACCGCGCCGCCCTCCCCCACCAGGCCGGCGGCGGTGAACGGGACGCCGGCGTAGGAGGCGATCCGCCCGGCGACCAGGGCGTCCTTGGAGTGGGTCTGCTTGTTGCCCCAGCCGTTGAAGTTCAGGCCGACCGCGTCCAGTCCGCCGGCGCCGTCGGTACGGAAGACCGGGCCGCTGTCGCGCATCCAGCAGTCGTCCACGGGGATGGTGGTGACGACGGTGACCGTCGGGCCGCACAGCCGGCGGGCCCTGGCGGCGCTGCCGGAGTTGGCGCACAGGTAGACCGGCTCGTACTTGGCGATGGTGCGGGCGATGAGCGCGATGTCCGACTGGACCCCGCTGAGGCTGCCGCCCCAGATGGAGGTGCTGTCCGGCCAGGCCATCCAGGTACGGGTGTGGCGGACGTCCTCGATCGGCACGCTGAACGCCCCCGCCGCCGCGCGGGCGGGTCGGGGGGCCGCCGAGGCGCGCCCCTCGGCCGCGGTCAGCGCGGTGGCCCCGGCGGCCGCGGCGGTGAGACCGGCGGCGGCGAGGAACCTGCGCCGGTCCATGCCGCGGGCGGGCGGACGGAATGCGTGATCGCTCATGGAGGTCTCCTTGGGGGGATGCCAACTCCCCCGCCTGGCAGCGGGGTTGACTCGAAAAGTAAAACTGGCCAAGCGCTCGGTCAATAGTTTGGACGAGGTCGTTCCGGAGGATCGGGAAAAGCCCCAGGTCGCGGCCTGGAGCCTCGTTAGAGTGACGCCATGGCACCTTCCGCACAGGGCTCTCCGGCCCCGACCACGCCCCCCGCCCGCGCGGGACGACCCCGGGCCTCCGCGAAGGGCGAGCAGACCAGGGCACGGCTGATCGCCGCCGCACGGACCCTCCTCGCCGGAGGCATGAGCGAACGCTTCACCACCCGCAACGTGGCGGCGCTGTGCGGCGTCTCGCACGGGATGTGCCACTACCACTTCCAGGACCGGACCGATCTCGTCCTGGCGGTCATCGCGGACATCCGCCCGGAGTGGATCCACCCCCTGGAGGCGGCCGTCTCCGGGGAAGGGTCGTTCGCGCAGCGCTCCGAACGGGTGCTGGAGCTGCTGTCCCGGCCCGAGGGCGCGGAACTCTCCCACCTCCATTCGGCGTTGCACTGGCACGCCCTCAACGACGCGCGGGTCCGGGAGTCCCTCGAAGCCGAGTACTCCCGCTGGCGGGGCTGTTTCGTCACGCTGTTCGGGGTGTTGGCCGACGAGCGGGGCGGGGGCGTCGACCCCCGCCCGCTGGGCGAGGCGGTGGCGGCGGCCGTGGACGGCCTGGCCGCCGCGGAGTCACTGGGCTCCGCGGTGGATCCCGGCCCGGTGCTGCGCGCGCTGATCCGTACGATCGCCGCCGGCGTGCGTCCCGGCGGCTGACCCGGCCGGGAGCGGGGCCCGGCCGGGACGGGACCCGCTCCTCCCGGGTGACCGGCGCCCCCTACAGCGCCCGCCGGGCCGCGGCGATGGCCTGCGGATCCCACCCCGGCCGGGGTACGGACTCCAGGAGCAGCCGGGTGTACGGGTGGCCCGGCGCCGAGAGCACCTCCTCGGTGCTCCCCTGTTCGACCACGGCGCCGTGCCGCATCACGAGGATCTCGTCGGTGACGCACCGGACGACCCCGAGGTCGTGGGTGATGAAGAGGAAGCCGATCCCGGTCTGTTCGCGGATGTCGGCCAGCAGGTTGAGGATCTGCGCCTGGACGGAGACGTCGAGCGCGGCGACCGCCTCGTCCAGGATGAGCACCGCAGGTTCGACGGCGAGGGCCCGGGCGATGGCGACGCGCTGGCGCTGGCCGCCGGAGAGGTTGCGCGGGAGCGCGTCGGCGGCCCGGGAGCCCAGGCCCACCTGGTCGAGCAGTTCCCGTACCCGCGGGGTGTGATCGCGGCCGGGGAAGTGCAGGCCCAGGGTTTCGCGCAGGACCGCCTCGACGCCGGTGCGCGGATCCAGGGAGAGGTACGGGTCCTGGAAGACCATCTGGATCTCACGGGCGCGGGCCAGCCGCGCCGCCCGGCCGCGCGGCTGCCCGCCCCGTGGCCGCCCCCGGACCAGGATCTCGCCCTCGTCAGCGCGCTCCAGGCCGACGACGATCCGGGCGGTGGTCGTCTTGCCGGAGCCGGACTCGCCGACGATGCCCAGCGATCCCCCCTGGGGGAGGGTGAAGGACACGTCGTCCACGGCGTGGACGGCTCCGAAGGAACGGCGCAGTCCCGTGACCTCCAGTACGTTCTCAGGCATCGACGACGCTCCCTTCGAGCTGGTCGCTGTGGTGGCAGGCGGCGCTGTGGTCCGGCCGGCCGGGGGCCGGGGACGGCAGCGGAGCCCGCTCGTCGCAGACCTCCGTGGCGAGGGGGCAGCGGGCGGCGAACGCGCAGCCCTTCAACGGCTCGCGCAGGTCGGGCGGTTGGCCGTCGATGGCGGCGAGCCGGCCCCGGGGCCCTTCCATCCTGGGGGTGGAGGCGAGGAGGGCTGCCGTGTAGGGGTGTCTGGGGCGGGCGAAGAGGACGTCGGCCGGCCCGCTCTCGGCGATCCGTCCCGCGTACATGACGTAGACGCGGTCGCCGATGGCGGCGGCGAGGTCCAGGTCGTGGGTGACGAACAGCAGTCCGGTGCCGAAGCGTTCGCGGAGCGTGGCCAGGACGGCTATGACCTCGGCCTGGCTGGTGACGTCCAGCGCCGTCGTGGGTTCGTCGGCCATCAGGAGCACGGGGTCGCCCATCAGGGCCGCCGCGATGACGACGCGCTGGAGCATGCCGCCGGAGACCTGACCGGGGTACTTGCGCAGGACGGACCCGTCCAGCCCGACGGCGCCCAGGAGTTCGACCGCCCGGGCCGTGGCCTGCGCAGCGCTCATGGCCCCGGCGAGGGTGACGCCCTCGGTCAGGAAGTCACCGATGCGGCGCAGCGGGTTGACGGCGGCGCGCGGGTCCTGGAAGACCATGGCCACCGTGCCGGCGCGCGCCTGTCGCAGTCGGGCGGCGTCCATGGTGAGGACGTCCTCTCCCGCCACCCGCACCTCGCCCTCCACGACCGCGCCCGGCGGCAGCAGGCGCAGCGCGCTGCGGGAGGTGATGCTCTTGCCCGAGCCGGATTCGCCCACGAGGGCCACGGTCTCCCCGGCGCCGACGGTGAGGTCGACCCCGTCGAGGACGGGGCGGGCGGTGCCGGGCAGGGTGACCTTCAGGCCCCGGACGTCGAGCGTGGGCGTCGGCCTCATCGGCCCCTCCTGGAGACACGGTCGGCCCACCGCTCGCCCACCACGTTGAAGGCGACGACGGTCAGCACGATGAAGGCACAGGGCAGCACCGCGGAAAGCGGGTAGCCGGCTTGGATGGCGGTCTGCCCGTCGAAGACCATGCGGCCCCAGTCGGGGGTGAGGGCGGGGACGCCGAGTCCGAGGAACGACAGGCCCGCGAGGTCCATCAGGGCGTAGCCGAAGTTGATGGTGGACTGGGCGAGGACGACGGGGGCGATGTTGGGCAGGATGTGGCGCAGGCAGATCTGCGGGGCGGAGTGGCCCTGGACCCGGTACGCGCTGACGTACGGGCGGGCGCGCTCGGCCAGGACCAGCGAACGGGTCAGCCGGCTCACGTAGGGCGTGTAGGCCACGGCGAGTGCGATGACCGGGGCGAGCAGGCCCTCGCCGTATACCGAGATGATCAGGATGGCCAGCAGCATGCCGGGGAAGGCGAAGACCAGTTCCGTGCCGCGGGACAGGACGGAGTCGAGCCAGCCTCCCCGCCAGGCGGCGGTCATGCCGATGGCGATGCCGGCGACGGTGGAGAAGACGACGACGCCCAGCGGACCGAGGAGGGAGGTGCGGGCGCCGAGCAACAGCCGGGAGAGGGTGTCACGGCCGGCGGCGTCCATGCCGAGCGGGTGCGCGGCGGAGGGTCCGGCGAGGGCGTTGCCCAGGTCGACGGCGTTGGGGTCGTGGGGCACCACCCAGGGCGCGAGTACGGCGGCGACGGCGACCAGGGCGGCGAGGCCGAGGCAGACGAGGTGGAGCGGGGAACCGGTGGCACGGATCCGGGACAGGCCCGGTCGGCGCGTCAGGACGGCGGTCATGCGGCGGCCTCCCGGGCTCCGAGGGCGACCCGGGGGTCGACCAGGGGCAGCAGCAGGTCCACGATCAGGTTCACGACCATGAAGAGGGCGACGACGATCAGGGAGATCGCCTGGACGGTCGGGAAGTCCTTGGTGGTGGTGGACAGTTCGAGGAGCTGGCCGATCCCGCCGATGCTGAAGGCGGTCTCGACCAGGATGGTGCACACCAGCAGGGTCGAGACGATCAGTCCGCCGGTGGTCAGGACCGTGCCGAGGGAGTTGCGGAACACGTGCCTGCGGATGACCTGGCGTTCGGGGACCCCCCGGCTGCGGGCCACGGTGACGTGGTCGCTGTCGAGGGCTTCGAGCATCGCCGAGCGGGTGACCCGGGCGAGCATGCCGATGAGGTAGAGGGCCAGGGCGATCGCGGGGAGCGTGAGGTGGCGGAGCATGTCGCCGAGGCCGTCGCCGCCGCCGCTGCTGGGGAACCAGCCGAGGCGGACGGAGAACAGGCCCTGGAGCAGCACCGCCGCGACGAAGGACGGGGTGCCGACGGCGAACGTGGTGGTGACGAGGATGGCGGAGTCGGTCGTCCCGCCCCGGACGGCGGCGGTCCGGCCCAGCAGCAGGCCGGCCGCGACGACCACGACGAGGGCCATGGCGATCAGGAACAGCGTCACGGGGAGCCGGTCGGCCAGGAGGCGCGAGACGTCGGTGCGGTAGGTGATCGAGCGCCCGAAGTCGCCCTGCAGCATGTCGCCGAGCCAGCGGAAGTAGCGTACGAGGAAGGGGTCGTCCAGGTGGTACTGGGCGTTGATGGAGGCGAGGGCCTCCGGTGAGGCCGACCGGCCGGCGAGCAGGAAGCTCGCCGGGCTGCCCGGCGCCAGGTACATGGCCCCGAAGACCACGAACGAGGCGACGAGGAGGGTGGCGGCCATCTCCGCCACCCGGCGTACGGCGAAGCGGACGAAGTTCACTGTGCGGCCCCCACGCCGGCGGCCCACGGCTGGTACATGTACGAGATCGTCGTGGGCGCTCCGGTGATGCGCTTGCCCTGGAACATCGCGGTCGGCCATTCGGCGACCGGGATCCACAGCAGCTGCTCGGCCGCGTGCTTCTGCAGCTCGGCCTCGACGGCCGTCCGCTCCTCGACGGGGTAGGTGCCGGCGGCCTGCTCGACGAGCCGGTCGTACTCGGGGTCGCTGTAGCCGGCGAAGTTCATGTAGGCGCCGGTCTTGAAGTTCGACAGCAGGTCGAGGGGGTCGGTGATCGAGTCGTAGTAGGTGAGCGGGAACATGTCGATGCCCTCGCGCGCCCCGGGGTCGGTGAACAGTGCGCTGAAGGCGTTGGGCGCGATGGTCCTGAGGCGGACGTCGAGGCCGATCCGGCTGCCCGCCGCCTGGACCGCGGTGGCGAGGAGGGAGACGTCCTGGCCTATGGAGCTGGTGGCCATGGTCAGTGTCCTGCCGGTGGCTCCGGCCTCCTTGACCAGGGCCTTGGCCCGCTCGATGTCCTGGCCGGTCGGCGGCAGTCCGTCGAAGGCGGTCTTCCGCGTGGACTCGGGGGCCGCGGCCCAGGCGGCCCGGGTGGTGAGGGAGCCGGTGACCGTGCCGGCGCCGGCGAGTCCGGCCTTGACGAATCCGGTGCGGTCCAGTGCCAGGGACAGCGCCCGGCGTACGCGGACGTCCCCGAGGGGGCCGTTCATGTTGGTGATGTTGACGTTGACGGTGCTGAGGCCCTCGCCGAACCAGAGGGTGCCGGCGCCGCTGGCGCGCAGCCGGGCGTAGCTCTCGGTGGGGATCAGGTAGCCGCCGTCGACCTCGCCGCTGAGCATCGCGTTGGTGCGGGCGGAGGGGTCGGTGAGGATGCGGAAGACGGCCTTCTTCGCCTTGGCCTTCGTGCCCCAGTAGCCGTCGAAGCGGTCGAGTTCGATCGACTGGCCCTTGTTCCAGGTGCCGAGCTGGAAGGGGCCGGTGCAGGCGAGTCCGCCGGTGGTGCCGTAGTCCTTGCCCGCCGCCTCGACGCCGGCCTTGGAGGCGACCACTCCGGCGGCCGAGGCCATGTACTGGGGGAACTGGGAGTCGGGCTTCTTGAGGGTGACGGTGACCTGGAGCGGGCCGGTCTTGGTGATCGCGGAGACGTTCTGGAAGACCTGGGCCCAGGCGGCCGCGTTGTCGGGGTCGATCTGACGGCCGAGGCTGAACACCACGTCGTCGGCGGTCATCTCCTTGCCGTCGTGGAAGCGCACGCCGGGGCGCAGGTCGTACACCCAGGTGGTGGGGTCGGGGTTGGACG
Organism: Streptomyces sp. NBC_01276; assembly: GCF_041435355.1. Classification (GTDB taxonomy): domain Bacteria; phylum Actinomycetota; class Actinomycetes; order Streptomycetales; family Streptomycetaceae; genus Streptomyces. The sequence continues at coordinate 6,891,318 of NZ_CP108442.1, read as the reverse complement.
CCTTCTCGGCGAGACCCGGTTCGGTGGTGAGGGCCGGGGTCCAGCGCATCAGGCTCTCGCACACGTTGGACAGGATGGTGTTCTGCGGGTAGTCGAAGGCCACCGTGTAGTCGAGCGTGGGCGGCTCCGCGTACACGGCCCAGCTGAACGAGTCGATCTCGCCCCGGGCCGGCGGGGTGGACGCGGAGAGGTGGGCGTCCGTGACGGCGCCCCCGCCCTTGGGCGGCCCCGCACAGGCCGCGAGCAGGGCGAGGGAGGCCAGGACGGCGGTCGCGGCGGGGAGGGCCGCCGGGCGGCGTGAGGGCAGACGGTACGGGCGTCTGCTCGCGCGGGGTGGGGAGGTCGTCATCGTCACGCTCTCTGGTCCGTGAGGGGGGCGGGGGGAGGAGCGGGCGGACCGCCGGGGCGGTCCGCCGGGAGCGTTCGGCGCCTGGTCAGGAAGCGGTGTCCGGGCGTCGGGGGGCGGGGATCTGCTGGGTGATGCAGTGCACCCCGCCGCCGCCGAACGCGATGGCGAGCGCCCGTACCCCGACGACCTTGCGGCCGGGGTACGCGGAGGCGATGACCGCGAGGGCGTCCTCGTCCTGGTGCAGCCCGGCCACGGGGACGACCACTCCGCCGTTGGCGACGTAGTAGTTCAGGTAGGAGACCTCGATCTCGCCGTCGGCGAGGTCGGCGAACGCCGTCTGGGGCACGTCGACGATCTCCAGTCGGCGGCCGTGGGCGTCGGTGGAGGCTTCCAGCACCGCGCGGTTGGCACGCATCCGGGCGTAGTCGGGGTGGGTGGGGTCGGACGGCAGGGAGACGACGACCGTGCCGGGCGCGGCGAAGGCGCAGACGCCGTCCACGTGGCCGTCCGTCTCGGTGTCGAGCAGGCCGCCGTACGGCAGCCAGATGACCTTGGTGACCCCGAGCCTGGCCTTCAGTTCGGCCTCGATCCCGTCGCGGGTCATACCGGGGTTGCGGTTGGGGTGCAGCAGGCACTGCTCGGTGGTGATCAGCGTGCCCTCTCCGTCCACGGTGATCGCTCCGCCTTCGAGGATCATGTCGGAGGTGTGGCGGTCGGCCCCGACGTGCTCCAGCAGCAGGGCGCTGATCCGGTCGTCGGCGTCGAACGGGTGGTGCTTGCCGCCCCAGGCGTTGAAGCGGAAGTCCACGCCGGCGCGGTTGCCGTCGCCGTCGAGTACGAAGAGCGGGGCGGAGTCGCGGAACCAGGAATCGTCGATCGGCAGCTCGATGACGGTGACGGCGGCGTCGTCCCCGCAGTGGGCGCGGGCGTCCTCGCCGTGGCCGGGCGGGGCGACCATCGTGACGGGCTCGAAGGCGGCGATGGCGCGGGCGACGTTGGCGTACTCCTCCTTCACGTCGTCCAGCACGCTTCCCCACAGGTCCTCGCGGACGGGCCAGGCCATCAGGCAGCCCTCGTGCTCGGACCACTCGGCCGGCATGCGGTATCCAGACATCAGGTGTCTCATTTCTTTCGTTGACGGAGTCTTCCACTCGACTGAAAATTCAGTCAAGCGCGAGGAGGGGCGAAGGTGCCGACCGAGGGCGGCGAGGCGGAGGCTCCGCGGGCCCTCAGAGGAAGTAGAGGCGGTTGAGGGAGACCCGCTCGGCCGGTTCCGAGCGCAGGGGCTCCCCGTCGAGGGTGACGAGACCGGTGCGGGGGTCCACGTGCACGTCCCCGAGGCGGGCGTTGCCGACCATGTCCCGCGGGCCGATGCCGCGGGTGCCGCGGACGGCGACCCGGCGGCGCCGGGTGGCCAGGGCGTCGTGCGGGGCGCCGGAGGAGCCGGACTCGGCCGCCGCCCGGCTGACGAAGGCCACCGAGAGGTCCGCCGGCGCGGCGCCGTGGGCTCCGAACAGCGGGCCGAGGACGAGCGGTTCGCAGGTGTCGGTGGCGGCGTTGGGGTCGCCGGTGACTCCGTAGGCGGGGAAGCCGGACTTGAGGACCAGCTGGGGCTTGGCGCCGAAGAAGGCCGGCCGCCACAGGACGATGTCGGCGAGCTTGCCGACCTCGATGGAGCCGATCTCGTGGGCCAGGCCGTGGGCGATGGCCGGGTTGATCGTGAGCTTGGCCATGTAGCGCAGCACGCGGGCGTTGTCGTCGCCCTCGCCGTCGCCGTCCAGCGGGCCGAGCTCGCCCTTCATCTTCGCGGCCATGGCGAAGGTGCGGCGGATCGTCTCGCCGGCCCGGCCCATGCCCTGGGCGTCGGAGGAGGTGATGCCGATCGCGCCCAGGTCGTGCAGGACGTCCTCGGCGCCCATGGTCCCGGCGCGGATCCGGTCGCGCGCCATGGCGGCGTCGCCGGGGAGGTCCGGCTTGAGGTCGTGGACGGAGACGATCATGCCGTAGTGCTCGGCGACGGCGTCCCGTCCGAAGGGCAGGGTCGGGTTGGTGGAGGAGCCGATGACGTTCGCCACGCCCGCCATCTTGAGGACATTGGGGACGTGCCCGCCGCCGCAGCCCTCGATGTGGAAGGCGTGGATGGTTCGCCCGTCCAGGACCCGCAGGGTGTCCTCCACGGAGAGGCACTCGTTGAGGCCGTCGCTGTGCAGCGCGACCTGTACGTCGTGCTCCTCGGCCACCCGCAGGGCGGTGTCCAGCGCGCGGGTGTGCGCACCCATGTCCTCGTGGACCTTGAACCCGCAGGCTCCGCCCTCGGCCAGGGCCTCGACCAGCGGGGCCGCGTCCGAGGAGGACCCGCGGGCCAGGAAACCGATGTTGACGGGCCAGGCGTCGAAGGCGTTGAAGGCGTGCTTGAGGGCCCACGGGGAGTTGACGCCGACGCCCCAGACCGGGCCGAACTCCTGGCCGATGACCGTGGTGACGCCCGCGGCGAGGGATGCCTCCATGATGCGCGGGGAGAGCAGGTGGACGTGGGTGTCGACGGCTCCGGCGGTGGCGATCAGGCCCTCGCCGGAGACGATGCTCGTACCGGTGCCGACGACCACGTCGACCCCGTCGAGGGTGTCGGGGTTGCCGGCCCGGCCGATCGCGTGGATGCGGCCCTCACGGATGCCGATGGACACCTTGCGGATGCCGAGGACGGCGTCGATCACCAGGACGTTGCTGATCACGACGTCACAGGTCTCACGGACGGCCGCGGCCTTCAGGTGCAGGCCGTCACGAGCCGTCTTGCCGAAACCGGCCAGGAACTCATCACCCGGCCGCTGGGAGTCGGACTCCACCCGGACGACGAGCCCGGAATCCCCCAGGCGGACCCGGTCCCCCGCCCGCGGGCCGTGCACCGTGGCGTACTCGTGCGGGTCGATGTGCCGGCTGCCGGGTGCGCAGTGGTCGCTGTGTCGTGTCGGTCGGCTCATGCCGGCACTCCTTCCTCCGGGTCCGCCCCGAGGTAGCCGCAGGCGGCGGCCCGGCGCAGGGCCTCCGCCTTCGCGCCGGGGGCGTCCAGCGGGCCGTCGACCAGGCCCGCGAAACCGATCGCGATCCGGTCCCCGCCGATCGGGACGAGGCCCACCTCGACGGTGGAGCCGGGCTCGAAGCGCACCGAGGACCCGGCCGGGACGCCCAGCCGCATCCCGTAGGCCGCGGCGCGGTCGAAGTCGAGGCGCGGGTTCGCCTCGAAGAAGTGGAAGTGCGAGGTGACGCTCACCGGCACGGTCGCGGTGTTCCGGACGGCGAGGGTCACGGCCGGCGCGGGGACCTCCACGGCGTCCGCGGCCGGCAGTACGGCGCCCGGCGCACCGCCGTCGCCCACGTGCGCGCCGAAGGGGTCGGCGATCACCGCGAGCCGGGTGCCGTCCTCGAACACCGCCTCGACCATCACCTCGGTGACGAGGTCGGCCACTCCAGGGAGGACGTCGTCGGGGCCGAGGACGGCCCGGCCGCGCGCGAGGGCCTCGGCGAGACGGACACCGTCACGCGCCGCCTCGCAGACCGTGTCCGCGATGATCGCGGTCGCCTCCGGAACGTTGAGCCGCAGACCGCGCGCGAAGCGGGCCCGGGCCAGTTCGGCGGCGCTGAACAGCAGGAGCCTGTCCCGCTCGGTGGGCGTCAGGGGCATGACGCCCACCCGGAGTCCGCCCGGGAAGCCCGGCAGGTCGAAACCTTCATGAACATTCCTTCTCTCGGAAGGCAGATGCGGGGGCCACCGGGACGGCCGGGCCGCGGGTGCACCGTCAAGAGGTGCGCGTCCGCGGGGAGTCGGGGCCTCGGGTGGCGAGATGAGGGGCGAGCGCCGCGGCGGCCTCGTGGGCCGACGGCTCGATACCTCCACTCTTCCATTGACTGAAAATTCAGTCAATGGAGAGAGCGGCGTGAACTCCCGGCCTTCCGCAGGGCGGAGGCGCGTTCGTCAGTTCTGCCGGAGTCCGTCGAGTTCGGCGTCGATGGAGGAGCGCAGGAGCTCCTGCGCGTGTGCGATCCGCACACCACCGCTGAGCCAGCGCATGCTGAGCCCTTCGAGCAGGGCGGTGAGCCGTTCGGCCGCGGCGGCGAGCGCGGAGGCGGGCGCCATCGGCTGGATCTGGCCCAGCAGTGCGGCGACCTCCTGGACCCAGACGAGGGTGGCGCGGGCGAGGTCCTCGCGCAGCACCTCGTCGAAGACGGCACTGGCCCGCAATTCGCCCCAGACAGAGCTGTTCTCCCGGACCTCCACGGTGTCCTGGAGCTCCAGCAGCAGGGTTTCCTCCAGCTCTTCCCGGGGGGAGAGCTTCGGGGCGTCCGGATCACGGTCGGTGGTGTAGCGCTCCGCACGGTCGTTGACGAATTCGAGGGTCTGGCGCAGGACCCCCGTGCGGTCCTTGAAGTGGTAGTAGATCAGGGCGGTGGAGACACCGGCCTCGGCGGCGAGTTCCTCCACGCGCAGCCCGCGGACCCCGCGCCGGGCGATCACCCGGGCGGCCGCTTCGAGGATCTGAGTGCTGCGAGACGCCATGGCCGGAACTTTACCGGGGCGTTCGGGGGTGCTCGTGGGCGCCCCGTTGCCCGGCGTACGGGCCTCGGGGGCGAACGGCGCCCGCCCGGCGGCCGGGACCTCCCCGCACCCCCGGGGCCCGGCGGCCATCAGACGGCCGGGGGGACGGCCGGGTGCGACTGCGTGGCGCAGTGGATGCCGCCACCGCCGGAGGCGATGTTGTCGATGGCGATCTGGACCACCTGCCGGTCGGGGTAGGCGGCCTGCAGGGTGACGTACGCGAGACCGTCCGCGGCGACGTCACCGAACTGCGGAGCGATGACCGCGCCGTTCGCGGTGTAGTAGTTCGTGTAGCTGGACAGGAACTCGTCCCCCTTGCCCCGGATGCGGCCGCGGTCGGGGCCCTGGAGTTCCGTGATGGCGAGGCGGCGGCCGCGGGCGTCGGTCGCGCCTTCCAGGACCCGCCGGGTCTCCTCGTAGACGGCGATCCACTTCCGGTCCGCACCCGCTCCCGGCTTGTCCAGGATGACCCGCCCCGGGCCCGTGAAACGGGCCAGGCAGTCGATGTGACAGTCCGTGATGTCCTGCCCGGCCAGTCCCGGAACCCAGATGACCCTGTCGACGCCGAGCGCCGGCTTCAGGGCCTGTTCGACCTGCTCCTGGCTCATGCCCGGGTTGCGGTTGGCGTTCACGAGCGAGCTGACGGTGGCCAGCAGGGTCCCCTCGCCGTCGGTCTCCAGCGAGCCGCCCTCACCGACGAACCCCGCCCTGATCGCGGGCACCCCGTACTCGTTGAGGAGGACTCCGGCCGCTGCCGCGTCGTTGGCGAAGGGCTGGGCGTACGTGGTGCCGGTCTTGCCCCAGCCGTTGAAGTTGGTGTCCACCCCGGCGATCACGCCCGGGCCCACGACGAAGGTGGGGCCGAAGTCGCGGATCCACAGGTCGTCGACGGGGATCTCGATGACGTCGATGGCGTACCGGTCGCCGCGCCCGCAGCGGTAGCGGGCGTCCGCGGCCTGAGCGGGGCGGGCCAGCATCACGACCGGTTCGAAGCGCGAGATCGCGTACGCCACCTCCGCGATGTCGCTGCGCACCGCGTCGAGCCTGTCGCCCCAGACCGAGGAGAGCGCGGGCCAGGCCATGTAGGTGCGGGCATGGCGGTCGGTCTCCTCCGGCATCCGCAGCGGCGGGGCGCCGGCGGGGGCGGGGGCCGCGTGCGCGACGGAGGGCAGGCCCGACGCGAGGGCGGCCAGCGGCAGGGCCGCCGCTCCGAGCCGGAGCACCTGTCGGCGGGTGGTTCGGGACATGTCCATGGGGGGCTCTCCCAGAGGGGAAGGAGTGGGATGTTGCGACATCCTGACCTTGACTGAAAATTCAGTCAAGTCCTTGCACCGCATTGCTCCGGCACGCCGGGCCCGGTTCGGCGCGCATGTCAGTTCCGCAGGAACTGGTCCACGACGATCGAGACGGAGCCGTCCGCGGGCGCCCCGACCAGCCGCACGATCGCGATCCTGCTGCGGTCCGGACTGCGCACGCAGAAGGGGCGCCGGTCCGCGAGGGCGTCGAAGGGCAGGGCGGCGACCGGCTTCGCCTCGATGCCGCGGACGCAGTCGGCGGCCGTCAGCTCCCCCGTGCCGGACACGAACGCGTCCGACTCCTCCGACGGCACGAAACCCCGGCCGTCGCGCGCGAGGTACCAGTCCACCGTCGCCGCCGGCGCGACCTTGCCCGAGGTCAGGTCGAACTCGTAGCCCGGGTCCGGGGCGGTGAGCTCCGCCTTCGCGTAGCCGGGGCGGTAGGCGGGGGCCGCGGCGGCCCCTGAGCCGCCGGCCCCGTCCGCCTCCTCGTCGGCGGGACCGTCGAGGAGGTACGCGGCACCGGCGCACACCAGGAGGGTGGTGGCCACCGCCGGCAGCACCGTCCGTACGCGCGGCCGTCCGCGCCCCCGCGTACGCCTGCCGGATTCGGGCGTCGGCGCCGGTCGCGGCGCCGGAGCCGCGGGCGGCGCGGACGACGGGGCGCCGGGCGCGGGCGCGGCCAGGGCCGTCGGGGCGTGGCTCACCGCCCCGTACGGGGCCGGGCCCCCCGGCGCGGGGCGGTCCGGGCCGGGAAGGGCTCGGCCCCGGTCGCCCGCCCGGCCGTACCCCGGGTGCGGGCGGCCGTCGCCCGACCGCTCTCCGACGTCGTCCAGGACCGGCCGGGGCAGCCAGCCGTCGGTGAACTCCGGCCGCGGCCCCACCGCGGGGTGGGCGTGGACGGCGGCGATCAGTCCGGCGGTCCCCGGCCGGTCCTCGGGGCGTTTGGCCAGGCACCACGCGACCAGGTCGTGCAGGTCAGGCGGGATGCGCGTGAGGTCGGGATGCTCGTGGACCACCCGGTACAGGGCCCCGGACTCCGGCCCTTCGCCGAAGGGCGGGCTGCCGCCGGCCACGTACGCGGCCAGCGCTCCGAGGGCGAAGACGTCGGTGGCCCCCGTCACCCGCAGCCCCAGGGCCTGCTCGGGCGCCATGAAGGCGGCGGTGCCGATCCGCAGGCCCGCACCGGTGAGGGCGACGGCGTCGGCCGCGCGCGCGATGCCGAAGTCGATCACCCGGGGGCCGTCCCCCGCGATCAGCACGTTGGCGGGCTTGAGGTCCCGGTGGACGACACCCGCCCCGTGGATGGCCTGGAGCGCCTCGGCGATGCCCGCGACGAGCAGGAGGACCGTGCGTACCGGCAGCGGTCCGTGCCGGTGCACCACCTCGTGCAGGGACGGGCCCGGGACGTAGGTCGTGGCGAGCCACGGCGTGTGGTCGTCGACGCCGGAGTCGACCACCTGGGCCGTGAAGAGCCCGTGGATCCGGCGGGCGCTGGCGACCTCCTGGGCGAACCGTTCGCGGAACTCGGGATCCGCCGCGAACTCCCTGCGGACGGCTTTCAGGGCGATGGGGCGGCCGCCGGGCGTGTAGGCCAGGTAGACCACGCCCATGCCGCCGGAACCGAGACGGGCGTGCAGGCGGTAGCCGCCGATGGAGCGGGGGTCGTCGGCGGACAGTGGCGCGGGCAGGGGGCCCGGGGCGGGTGGGGCGTCGGGGAGGCGTTCAAGCATGGGTGGGCTCTTTCGATGCGGGGGATGACCTGCGCGCATCGTGCCTGCTGACTAAACTTTCAGTCAATGTACGACCATACGAGACGAACACGGCAGGGCGGGATCGGACTGTGACCGACAACAAGAGGGCCATCCTCACCGGCGCCGCGCGGGTCATCGCACGTCAGGGCGTCCGGGGGCTACGCGTGGCCGATCTGGCGGCCGAGGCCGGGGTGTCCACCGGCCTGGTCTACTACCACTTCAAGGACCGGCCCGGCATCCTGCGGCACGCCCTCGCGTTCATCGGGGACCGCGCGGACCGCTACACCGTCACCGCGGAGGATTCCGCGGCGGCCCACCCGCCCGACCGGCGGACGCTCCTGGAGCAGACCCTGCTGCTGGAGTTCCAGGACGTGCCCGAGGTCCGCGAGAACAGCACGGCCTGGGGAGAGCTGCGGGCCCACTCCGTCTTCGATCCGGAGCTGCGGGACGACCTCGCGGCAGCGGGCGCGGCCTGGGTGGCGGAGGTCGCCGGCCACCTCGCCGCCCTGCGTCCGCACGCGCCGACCGGCGCGGCCACGGCCTCCGCGGAACGACTGACCGCCCTCCTGGAGGGGCTCAGCGCCCGCTGGCTCAGCGGTCTGCTCCCGCTGGAGCACGCCCGCGGACTGCTGCGCGAGGCGATCCGAGTGGAAATCGGCCGCCTGGGTTCCCTCGGGACGCAAATTGACTGAATTTCCAGTCAGTGCCACAGTGGCGGTACGAGGCCGCGTCATTCCCCGCGTCGACCGGCCGTTCGCGCAGCGGATCGCGCACGCTTGTCCTTGAGGCCCGTTCTGTCGGTCCATGCGACGACTGCGCCCGCCCCGGCCGATGCGGCGCATCGGCCGGCACATGATCGGAGTTCCCCGTGCCCTTCCAGCCCCCCACCCGCCGGACCGTCCTTCGCACTCTGGCCGGCATCGGTGCCGCGATCGCGGGCGCCTCGGCCTGTGGTCCCGCGGCGGGCGGAGCCCAGGCCGGCGCCCCCGGTGACTCCTCCCCCTCCCCCACCGCGGGCGGCAAGCGCCGTCTCGGCGCCGAATGGGAGAGCCACACCCGCACCTTCATGTCCTGGCCCGCGCTGTCCTCGGTCTGGCACGAGGACCTGCCCTACGTACGCGAGGACATCGCTCGGATCGCCCGCGCCGTCGGGCAGTACGAGGCGGTCGTCATGATGGCCCGGCCCGAGCAGGTGGGCGCGGCGCAGCGCGCTTGCGGCAAGGACGTCGAGGTGATTCCGCTGGCCGTCGACGACCTGTGGGCCCGCGACATCGTCCCCGTCTTCGTGGAGCAGGGCGGCAAGGTCACCGGTGTCGATTTCAACTTCAACGGCTGGGGCAACAAGCAGGAGCACGGGAACGACGGGGCGGTCGGCCGCAACCTGCTCGCCAAGTACGGGATCCCCCGCGTCCAGGCGCCCCTGGTCGCCGAAGGCGGCTCCTTCGAACCGGACGGCGAGGGCACCCTGCTGATCACCGAAAGTTCGATCGTCAACGACAACCGCAACAAGGGGAAGTCACGGGACGTCATCGAGGCCGAGCTCAAGCAGACCCTGGGCCTGGAAAAGGTGATCTGGCTGGCCGGCGTACGCGGCGAGGACATCACCGACGCCCACGTGGACAGCCTCGTGCGGTTCACCGCCCCGGGTGTGGTCCTGCTGGACCGCGCGCACCCCTCCACCCCGCCGGACTCCTGGTCCCGCTCCGCCGACCAGGCGAAGTCCGTCCTGTCCCGGGCGACGGACGCCCGCGGCCGGCGCTTCGAGGTCATCGACCTCCCGCAGCCCGACCTGGACCGGATCACGGGCCGGGGCGACGACTTCGTCTCCACGTACGCCAATTTCTACATCGCCAACGACGCGGTGTTCATGCCCAGGTTCGGCGACCGTCAGGCCGACGACAGGGCCCGCGGCATCCTGCGGGAGCACTTCCCCAAGCGGGACGTCGTGCCGATCCCGATCGACACCATCGCCTCGGGCGGCGGCGGCATCCACTGCTCCACCCACGACCAGCCCGGCAGGCCCGCGGCCTGACCACCCGGCCTCCGACCGCCCGTTCCCGACCGCCGTCCGGAGCGGGCCCGTCCCCCGGGTTGCGTTTGCCGGTCGCTACGGACGGCAGGAGACTGGTGATGTCAGCGTGACTGCGCCGCCGGAATCCGGGTTGGTCGGCGCCGACGCCCCTCCCGCCGCTTCCGCGCCGGCGGATATCCGCGGTCCGAACCGCGACCGGCCATGTTGAACGTCGAAGTACCGTCCACATGTTGACGGGTTGATGGTTGAACGTCGACATGGACGCCCCTCGATCCCTTCCGTGGCCCCGAATCCGGCGGAGGCTCCCGGCGCCCCCGGTCCATGACGACCGGTGACCCGTGATCAGCCGGGCACGCAGTCGCATTGATGAAGGCTCAACCGTCGGTCCTCTCTCTTCGGAGGTGTCCTATGAGCAGGACCCGACCCATCAACTGCATCATCCCCCCGTACATTCTCAGCAAGCTGCTGGACAGCAAGGACAGGGAGGTGCGCCAAGCCGCCTTGGACACCTTGCTGCTCAGCGCCCGCCTGCACGGTGAGCGAACGGTGCGGGCGTCCTTCGCGGGCGCGGCGGCCCCCGGCAACAGCCGGCGCACCATCTTCGACTGCGCGCAGGAGGAATTCCTCGAAAACGCCTCCCTGGCCAGGACGGAAGACGGCCCGGAGTCCGCGGACCAGGCCGTCAACCAGGCTTTCGACGCACTCGGGGTGGCGCGCGATTTCTACAGGGAAGTGTTCCAGCGCAACTCGATCGACGACAAGGGCATGCGCCTGGACGGTTACGTCCACTTCGGTTTCCAGTTCAACAACGCGTTCTGGGACGGCCAGGAGATGGTATTCGGCGACGGGGACGGCAAGGAGCTCGGCAACCTCGCCGGATCCGGCACGGTGACATTCCACGAATGTACGCACGGGGTCACCGATCACACCGCGGGATTCGAGTACCACAATCAGTCCGGCGCCCTGAACGAGTCGATGTCGGACGTCTTCGGGTCACTGGCCAGCCAGTGGTCGCTGAAGCAGACGGCCGACGAGGCGGACTGGCTGATCGGGGCCGAAGTCTGGACCCCGGGAATCCCCGGCGACGCCCTGCGGTCGTTGAAGAACCCGGGTCACGCGTACGACAATCCCCAGTTCGGAAAGGACCCCCAACCCGACCGCATGAGCAGGTTCGTCCACCTGCCCGACACCAAGCACGGCGACAACGGCGGGGTGCACTTCAACTCCGGCATCCCGAACAAGGCGTTCTTCCTGACGGCCGTGCGCATCGGCGGATTCGCCTGGCAGTCCGCCGGAACCATCTGGTACGAATCACTCAAGGCGTCCAGCCCCAAGAACCAGTTCGAGGACTTCGCGGGCACCACCTTCCTGAAGGCCGGAGAACTGTTCGGCACCGGAAGCCCCGAGCAGTCGGCGGTACTGTCGGCCTGGCAGGAAGTGGAAGTCCAGATCAGGGGCATCCCGACCGGAGTGGCCCGGGTGCGCAGCTTCGCTGTCAGCGGCCACGGCCACTCGAACGGCAACGGACACGGCGGAGCGAGCCGGGACGACGGCCTGGCCTCCCTCACCCGGCAGATCGGAACACTGACCGACAAGGTCACGGGGCTGACGAAAGAGGTCACCGCGATGAAGAGCACCAGGTGAAGGTGTCCCTGGAGACATACGGCGGGCTGGCGGCGGTGACCAACCTCCGCCGCCCGCCCCTGGTACTGGACACCGTCGCCCTGCCCGAGGACGCCGCGGCCGAGCTGGCCCGGCTGGTGGCGGCAGCAGTCTCGATGCCGCCGGAGGAGACGGACGACCGTGCCCGGGACGCGATGGGCTACACGATCACGGTGGAGGAGGGCGACCGCCCGACCACCCTCGAACAGTCGGACGGCGCCATGACCCCCGCGTTCGCGGCCCTGCTCACCTGGCTCAGGAAACACTTCGCGCAGCGGTGACCCGCCACCCCCGTGGCCGTCCCCCGGGCGGGGCTCCCCCGCCCGGGGGGCGATCTTGTCGGGGCGAGCACACAATGAGCGCTGAGGATCCTCCTCGTGTCGATGGCGGGACGCGTGCTCCCGCGGTCGGGAGGTCAGGGGCCATGGAAGCGGTGCAGCGGCCATGACGGTCGAAGAACGGATGGCCGTACGGAACCTGGTGGCACGCCTGAAGGCCTCCTACCCGACGGTGGACGCGGTCACCGTCGAGGCGGCGGTCAGGGCCGCGTACGACTCGTTCCACCGGGCCAGGGTCAGGGCCTACATCCCGATCCTGGTCGAACGCCGGTCCCGGAGGGCACTCGACGCCGCGCGCCGCGCAGCCCCCGACGGGGCCGCCGGCGGCCGGGGGACCGGCCCGGAGCCGGCGCGGAAGGATCCGACGCTCCCGCGGCCGTTACCCTCCCCGTCCCCGGAACGCACCGTGCTCGTCCAGGACCAGCGAAGGGGTGGTGGCCTATGTCCGACGACAGAGCCGAACGCATCGCCGATTTCATCGGGCCCCTGAGGGTGGAGCCGGGGTCGAAGGTGCGTCTGGACCGGGACTTCGATCCCCGCTACAAGGCCGGTCTGAAGAAGCGGGACGGGATCGAACTGCTGCGGACCGGAGTGTCGCTGCTGGCCGAGTACCAGGAGCGGCTGGCCGCCCAGGACACGTTCGGCGTACTGCTCTGCCTCCAGGCCCTGGACGCCGGCGGCAAGGACGGGACGATCCGCCACGTGATGAGCGGCGTCAACCCCCAGGGCGTGCGCGTCAGCAGCTTCAAGGTGCCCTCCAGCGAGGAACTCGACCACGACTACCTGTGGCGCTACGCCCGGCGGCTGCCCGGTCGCGGCGAGGTCGCCATCTTCAACCGTTCCCACTACGAGGAGGTCCTCGTGGTCCGGGTCCACCCCGAGGTCCTCGCCCGGCAGAAACTGCCGGACGAACAGTGCGGGCCGGAACTGTGGGACCGGCGCTACCGGGAGATCAACCGGTGGGAGCACTACCTCACCGACAACGGGTTCAAGGTGGTGAAGATCTTCCTGAACCTGTCCAAGGAGGAGCAGCGCACCCGCTTCCTGAAGCGGATCGACCTGCCGGAGAAAAACTGGAAGTTCTCCGCGGCCGACGTACGGGAGCGCCGCCACTGGGACGAGTACCAGGAGGCGTTCTCCGAAATGCTGTCGGCCACGAGTACGAAGTGGGCGCCGTGGTACGTCGTACCGGCGGACCGGAAGTGGTTCGCGCGGATCTGCGCGGCGGCGGTCCTCGCCCACACCCTGATGGACATCGACCCCCGGTTCCCCGATGTGGGGGAGGAGGCGCGCAAGGAGCTGCTCGTCACCAGACGGGAGCTGGAGCAGGAGGCCCCGGCCGGTGTTCCGGCCGATCCGTACGCCGCCGGGCACCCGTCGGCCGGCCGGAGCGACGGGCGGCGGAAGAAGGGGAGGAGGGGGAGGAAGGGAAAGAAGGGGACACGCGGCTAGGACCCGTCGGACGGGCACGCTACGTGCCCGGACGCGACGCGTCCCCGGCCACGATTCGGAGGCGACGATGACAGTGCGGTCGGATTCCGTGGGACGAGAGCCCCGCGCTTCGCAGGATCTCTGGTACACGCGGGCCCCCGAGGAGGTCGCGGCGGCGTTCGACGTCGACCCCTCGGTCGGTCTCTCCAGCGCACGGGCGGCGGACCTGCTGGCCGCCCACGGCCCGAACGCGCTGCCCGAGGAGAAGCGCACCCCGACCTGGCTCCGGTTCCTGCGGCAGTACCGCAGTTACATGCAGATCGTCCTCGTGGCCGCCGCGGTCGTCTCGCTCCTCATCCGGGAGTGGACCACCGCCGTCCTGCTGATCTTCCTGACCCTGCTGAACGCGGTCATCGGCCTGCGCCAGGAGGGCAAGGCCGAGAGCGCGATGAACGCGCTGCAGTCGATGATGAAGGCGACGGCGAGGGTGCGCAGGGACGGCACGGAGGCCGAGATCCCCGCCGAGCGGCTCGTCGTCGGGGACGTCGTGCTCATCGCCGCGGGAGACCAGGTGGCGGCGGACGGACGCATCATCAGGGCCAGCGCCCTGCAGATCGACGAGTCGGCGCTGACCGGCGAGAGCGTTCCCGCCGCGAAGGACGTCGGTACGCTGGCGGGCCCCCTTCCGGCGCCCGGCGACCAGACCAACATGGCCTTCATGAACACCCCGGTCACCCACGGCAGCGGCGTGGTCGTGGTCACGGCGACCGGTGCCGGTACCGAGCTCGGCAAGATCTCCGGGATGCTGTCCACCACCGAGAAGGAGGTGCCGCCGCTCACCAGGGAGCTCGACACCCTGACCCTGTGGATCACGGCGGCCGCGGGCCTCACCATGATCGTGATGTTCGCCCTGGGACGGCAGCGGGACCAGGCCTGGGACGTCCTGTTCGTCAGCGCGGTCTCGCTGGCCATCGCCGCCATCCCCGAGGCCCTGCCCACCGTGACCCAGGCCATCCTGTCGGTCGGCAGCCTCAACCTGGCGGAGCGGAACGCCATCGTCAAGGAACTGCCGTCGGTCGAGACGCTGGCGTTCACGTCGGCGATCAACTCCGACAAGACCGGCACTCTGACGATGAACCAGATGACCGCCGTGGAGGTGGTGACCCCCACCGACCGGTACACGGTTTCGGGCACGGGCTACGAGCTCGCCGGGAAGATCCACCACGCCGCGGGCTCCGCCCCGGACATCGAGGACGCGATCCTGCCCTACCTGGTGGCCAGCGACGCGAAGCTGGTGGACGGCCGGGTGGTGGGCGATCCCACCGAGGGCGCGCTGCTGGTGCTCGCGCACAAGGCCGGGCTCGACATCGAGGGCACCAGGGAGCGGCTCCCCCGGCTGGCCACGCTGCCGTTCGACCCCGGCTACAAGCTGATGGCCACCTTCAACGCGGCGGTCGACGCCTCCGGGCGGGAGGTCGTCCGGTGCTTCGTCAAGGGTGCCGTACCCGCGATGGTGGATCGGGCCGCCACCGCGCTGGCGGCGGACGGGTCCAGGCCGTGGGACGCCGAACTGGCGGCCCGCGCCGAGGCGCAGACCGAGCGGATGGGCGCCGAGGGGTACCGGGTGATGGCCGGGGCCACCCGTGATCTGGACCCGGCCGCCTTCGACCCGGAGGGCGACCTGCTCGCGTACGTCACCGAGCTGCGGATGACCAGCCTCGTCGCCATGGTCGACCCGCCCCGTGAGGAGGCCAGGACGGCGGTGGCCGGCGCCCAGGCCGGGCACATCCGGGTCCGCATGGTGACCGGTGACGACGTCACCACCGGCGCGGCGATCGCCCGTCAGCTCGGCATCCCCGGCGAGGCGGTCCTCGGCGCCGACTTCGCGGCCATGAGCGAGGAGGAGCAGCTCGCCCGGATCGACGGCATCGGTGTGGTGGGGCGCGTCGCCCCGGAGCACAAGGTGCTGCTCGCCGACACGCTCAAGAAGAAGGGCGAGGTCGTGGCGATGACCGGGGACGGCGTCAACGACGCCCCGGCCATCAAGGCCGCCGACATCGGCATCGCCATGGGCAGCGGCACGGACGTGGCGAAGAACGCCGGGCGCATGATCCTCTCCGACGACAACTTCGCCACGATCGTCTACGCCGTGGAGCAGGGCCGCAGGATCTACGACAACCTCACCAAGTACATCCGGTTCGTGCTGCTCCTGCTGGTCACCTTCGTGCTGACCTTCCTCGGGGCCACCGTCTTCAACATCGCCGCCGGCGAGCCCTTCACTCCCCCGCAGGTGCTGTGGATCCACTTCGTGGTCAACGCCTCCTTCGGCTTCGCGCTGGGCTTCGACCGGGCGAGCCCCGGGCTGATGCTCCGCAGGCCGCGTCCGCGCGGGGAGTCGGTGCTGACCCGGCCCGTACTGGTGACGGTGGGACTGGGCGGCCTGGCGATCACCATCGTCCTGCTCGGGCTCATCCAGCTCGGCCTGAGCCCCTCCGACGGCGCCGGGACCGGCCAGTCCGTCGCGTTCACCGCCTTCGCCCTGTGCCTGATCGTGGCGGCGTTCGAGTGCCGCAGCGAGACGGAATCGGTGCTGACCTCGTCCACCTTCGACAGCAAGCAGATGAACTGGGTGGCACTGGCCCAGTTCGTGCTCGCGGTGCTGGTGACGCAGATGGACGGCTTCCGGCGCCTCCTCGGCACGACCGAGATCGACGCACGGCAGTTCGGCGGTGCGCTGCTGGCCGCCCTCGCGCTCCTGCTCCTGTGGGAGCTGGGCAAGCTCCTGGCCCGCCGGACGACCCGGGGGACCTGATGCGCGGGTGGCCCGCCACCCGGCTGCGGGCCGTCCCGGGGGTGCGTGCGGCGTCGTCCTACCGAAGGGAGTGGCTGGTCAAGGACCTGGTGGCCGGGGTCGTCCTGACCACGCTGCTGGTGCCGCAGGGCATGGCGTACGCGGAGCTGGCGGGCCTGCCGCCGATCACCGGCCTGTACACCACGGTCCTGTGCCTGCTCGGGTACGCGGTGTGCGGGCCGTCCCGGATCCTGGTGCTGGGCCCGGACTCCTCGCTGGGGCCGATGATCGCGGCGACCGTGCTGCCCCTGGTGGCGGCGGACGGGGATCCCGCGCGGGCCGTCGCCCTGGCGTCGGTGCTCGCGCTCATGGTGGCGGCCGTCATGATCCTGGCCTCGGTGGCGAAGCTCGGCTTCATCGCCGACCTGATCTCCAAGCCGACGATGATCGGCTACATGAACGGGCTGGCGCTGACCATTCTGATCGGTCAACTGCCCAAGCTGCTCGGCTTCAAGGTCGACGCGGACGACCTGCTCGGCGAGTTCGCCGGCTTCGTGCAGGGAGTCGTCGGCGGGGACGTGGTGCCGGCCGCCGCGGCGGTCGGCTGCGGCGGGATCGTCTTGATCCTGGTCCTGCAGCGTCTGCTGCCGAAGGTCCCGGCGGTGCTCGTGATGGTGGTCCTGGCGATCGCCGCCGCCACCGCCCTCGACCTCGGCGGGCGCGGCGTCGGTCTGGTCGGCGTACTGCCCGAGGGCTTCCCCCCGTTCACGATCCCGGAGGTGCGGCTCACCGACCTGACGCTGCTGCTCGGCGGTGCGCTGGGCATCGCCCTGGTGTCCCTGGCCGACACGATCTCCAACGCGTCGGCGTTCGCGGCCCGCACGGGCCAGGAGGTCCGCGGCAACCAGGAGATGGTGGGGATCGGTGTCGCCAACCTCGCGGCCGGTCTCTTCCAGGGCTTCCCCGTCAGCACGAGCGGCTCCCGTACGGCGGTGGCGGAGCGCGCGGGGGCCAGGAGCCAGCTCACCGGGGTCGTCGGGGCGGTGCTCATCGTCCTCATGCTGGTGCTGGCCCCGGGCCTGTTCCGCAACCTCCCCCAGCCGGCCCTGGCCGCCGTGGTCATCACCGCGTCGCTGTCCCTGGCCGACGTCCCCGGCGCCGTGAGGCTGTGGCGGCAGCGCCGGACGGACTTCATGCTGTGCTGCGCGGCGTTCCTGGGCGTGGCCCTGCTCGGTGTGCTGCAAGGCATCGCGATCGCCGTGGCCCTGTCCGTCCTGAACGTCTTCCGGCAGACGTGGTGGCCGTACCACACCGTGCTGGGGCGGGTCCCGGACCTGGAGGGGTTCCACGACATCCGCTCCTACCCCGAGGCCCGGCGACTGCCGGGCCTGGTGATCTACCGCTTCGACGCGCCGCTCCTCTTCGCCAACGCCAAGGCCTTCCGCGACGAGATCAGGCGGCTGGCCGAGACCGACCCGCGGCCGAGCTGGATCGTGGTCGCGGCGGAGCCCATGACCGATGTGGACACCACCGCGGCCGACGTCCTGGAGGAGCTCGACGAGACGCTCAACGCGGACCGCGTGCACCTCGTCTTCGCCGAGCTCAAGGACCCCGTACGGCGCAAGATCGAACGGTACGAGCTCACCCGCACCATCGACCCCCGGCACTTCTTCCCCACCGTGGAGGCCGCCGTCGAGGCCTTCCGGCTGCAGACCGGGGCCGAGTGGGAACCCCCCGCCGGCGGACGGTGACCGCTCCCCGGGCGGATCATCCGCCGTCCCGTCCCGCGGCGACGCGCCCCATCGTCAGGGCCAGCCGCCGCACCCGCCGCCAGTCCATCGGCGGCGCGGCGTGCGCCACGCCGGGCCGGTTGCGGGGCACCCGCACGCGCAGGGCGCCGGGTTCGATGCGGCAGCGCACCGGGGTGGGCAGCGAGAGGGCCTCGCCGTCGACGCCGACCGCGACGACGGGAGCGTCGGAGTCCACGACGACCTCGCGGGCGGTGGTCTCGGTCAGCCCGCGGCCCTGGCTGCCGCGCAGCAGGAGCTCCGTGGCCTCGGCGGCGTTGCCGACGCCCACGCACAGCACGCCGAGCTCGCCGGAGTCCAGCCGCTCCCGGCGTCCCAGCCCCGCCGAGTCGCCCCTCTGGTAGGGGTTGTTGCTCACCAGTACGGCCTGGGGTGCGTCCGCCGTCAGCGGACCGGCACGGACGCTCAGCCGGGCGCCGCTCTGGTGGGTCAGCAGGTCGGGCAGCATCTCCAGGATGGTGCGGGCCTTGTCGTCGCGGTAGGCGGGGCTCTGGACGACTTCCGCGTACACGCCGAACGAGGCGTTGTTGATGAAGACGCGCCCCGGACTCCCGTCCGCGGGCTCTCCGGCGTGGATGCGTCCGAGGTCGATGCGCAGTTCCACTCCGTCGGTCAGCGCCTCCAGGCAGGTGGACGGGTCCTGCCGGTCCAGGCCCAGGTCCATGGCGAAGTGGTTGCGGGTGCCGGCGCTGATCACCATGAAGGGGAGGTCGTGCTCCGCGGCCACGTCGGCGACCAGGGCCTGCGTACCGTCGCCGCCCGCGACGCCGAGGAGGTCGGCCCCGCCCGCGACGGCCCGCCGGGCGAGCTCGGCCACGTCCTCCTGCCGGTCCGGATCCAGGACGACGACCTCGGCGCCCAGGGCCCTGGCCCGCTCCGCGAGCCGGAACTTCCCGACCTTCCCGCCGCCCGAGCGCGGATTCATGATCAGGAACGGGCGCCCGGCCGGGCCGACGGACCGCTCCGGCATGCCCGGCGGGGAGTCCTCGGTCAGCGCGGTCCGGCCGGCGAGGACGGCCAGCGCCCACAGGCCGAGCGAGACCAGCACGACCCACAGCAGCCCGGCGGAGGCGTACAGGACCAGGACGGTGAGCGGCGCGGCGACCATGAGCACCACGGCCAGTGCCCTGATCCAGCCGGTGTGGGTGAGCGTCCACCAGGCACCGGCGGCGGTCAGTACCAGGCCCGCCCCCGCGGCTCCCATGAGCAGGAGGCTCGCGGGCCCGGCGAAGACGACCAGCACCGCGACCGCGGCCACGCCCGCCGCCAGGGCCAGACGCGCCGCCCAGCGCCTGTTCATGGGGCTGCCTCCCATCGCACCACCGCGCACCGTCCGGACACCCGGCCGGTGCGACCCGGGCGGGCCGGTTCCCCGCGGACGCGGACGTCGGCGGGGATCCACTTCAGCGTACGAGCGGCCACCGTGCGCGGCACGTCCGTGGCGGGGCACTTCACCGGGTCGCCCGAGCGCGAACGGCCCCGTCGGGGGGGCGGCGAACAGGCGTTCCACGCCCTACGATCGGCCCCATGTCGCTTCGCCGTACGTTACGCATGCTCATGGTCCTCGCCCTGACCCTGACCGGCCTGGCAGGCGGTGCCTCGGGCGCCGCGTCGGCCCGGGAGAACGGCTCGCCGACGGGCCGGCAACTGCTCTACTACAACCACGCCTACGGGGTCCTCGACCGGGAAACCGCCGATGCGATCGAGCACTCGGCCTATCTGCGGGACTTCGCCGATTTCCAGGTCCGCACCACCACCGGCTCGGGCGGGGAGACCTGGACCGGCCGCTACCTGATGGGACGCGAGACGTACCTCGAACTGTTCGGCGTCGGTGACGTCCCCGGCCAGGACGGGACGCTCGGCGCCGGCGGGCTGGGGATCTCGGCCGAGACCGCCGGGGACCTCGCCACGGTGAAGCAGCGCCTGCGCGACCTGGGCGTCACCGACCCCGTCTCCTTCCGCCAGACCCGCGACTTCGGAGACGGTGTCCCGGTCCCGTGGTTCGACGCAGTCTTCACCACCGACCGGTACGACGCCTTCGGGGCCTGGGGCATGGAGTACCTGCCGGAGTACTTCGCCGACCCGCGCGGCCACACCGAGCCGGCCTCCCGCCCGGGTGACGTCGGCCGTGAGCGGTACCTGTCCGACGGCTACCGCGACCACCTGATGCGGGACGTGACCTCGATCCGCCTCGCGGTCACCGCGCGCGACCTGGCCAACACGGTGCCGCTGCTGCAGGCGGGCGGGTTCGCCGTCCGGGAGGCAGCGGGCGGCGGCGTCGTGGCGCAGGGCGGCGGCACCACCATCCGGCTGGACTCCGTCGCCCGCGAGCAGGCCGGGCTGCGCCAGGTGGAGATGTCCCTCAACCACCCGGTGGCCTACCGCCACGTGGAGCGCATCGGTCACTCGACCCTCGTCGTCGGCCCCGGCACGCGTGCCGTGTGGACGTTCGGCGACGTCGGGTAGGGCTGCGGGCGGGCGTGGCGGGCGCCGTTCCCCGCCCGCCCCGTGGGAAGCCCCGGCCCCACTCCGGGAGGGGCCGGGCCGGTCCCTACTGCCAGTCCTCGTCCCAGGGCGGGTCCATCTCGTCCAGGTCGAAGGGCGGCTCGTCGGCATCGGGTGCCGACGACCGCGGCGCCGGCGCGGGTGCCGGGTCGGCCGGGACCGGGGCGGTATCGGCACCGCCACCGCCACCGGCGCATTCCGCGAGGGTGGCGAGGACCCCCTCCGCGTACTTGGTGAGCTTGGCCTCGCCGACTCCGCCGACGGTGCCCAGTTCCTCCACGGTGGTGGGCAGCCGCGTCGCGATCTCGCGCAGGGTCGCGTCGTGGAAGACCACGTACGCCGGTACGCCCTGCTCGCGCGCCGTCGCGGCCCGCCAGGCCCGCAGGGCCAGGAACACCGGTTCGGCCGCGGCGGGCAGGTCGACCGGTACGCGGGCGCCCTTCCCGGAGCGCGCGCCGGACTCCTTGCGGGAAGGGGCGGCGACCGCCTTCTCCTTCCGCAGCGGGACGCTGCGGCGGCCTCCCAGGACCTCGCCGCTCTCGTCCGTGAGGACCAGCGTGCCGTAGTCGCCCTCGACGGCCAGCAGGCGCTGCGCCAGGAGCTGGCGGACCACGCCGCGCCACTCGGCGGTGCTCAGGTCGGCCCCGACGCCGAACACCGACAGCCCGTCGTGGTCGAACTGGATGACCTTGGCCGTCTTCTTGCCCTGGAGGATGTCGATGATCTGCCCGGCGCCGAACTTCTGGCGCCGTTCCTTCGCCAGCCGCCACACCGTGGACAGCAGCTTCTGCGCCGCGACCGTCCCGTCCCAGGACTCGGCGGGCGTCAGACAGGTGTCGCAGTTGCCGCAGGGCTCGCCCGGCTGCCCGAAGTACTCCAGCAGCCGCACGCGCCGGCAGTCGACCGTCTCGCACAGGGCGAGCATGGCGTCCAGGTGCATGCCGAGCGAACGGCGGTGCGCCTCGTCGCCCTCGGAGCCCTCGATCAGCTTGCGCTGCTGGACCACGTCCTGCAGGCCGTACGCCAGCCACGCCGTGGCCGGTTCCCCGTCGCGGCCGGCGCGGCCGGTCTCCTGGTAGTAGCCCTCGACGGACTTCGGCAGGTCGAGGTGGGCCACGAAGCGCACGTCGGGCTTGTCGATGCCCATGCCGAAGGCGATCGTCGCCACGACCACGATCCCGTCCTCCCGCAGGAAGCGCGCCTGGTTCGCGGCGCGCGCCCGGGAGTCCATGCCCGCGTGGTAGGCGACGGCCTCGACGCCCTGCTCCACCAGGAAGGCAGCCGTCTTCTCCACCGACGCCCGCGAGAGGCAGTAGACGACTCCCGCGTCCCCCTCGTGCTCCGTCCTGATCAGCTCCAGCAGCTGCTTGAGCGGGTTGTTCTTCGGGGCGATGCGGTACTGGATGTTCGGCCGGTCGAAGCTGGCGACGAAGTGCCGGGCCTCGTCCAGGCCGAGGCGGGCCACGATCTCGGCGTGGGTGGCCCGGGTGGCCGTCGCGGTGAGCGCGATCCGGGGCACCTTCGGCCACCGCTCGTGCAGCATCGACAGCGCGAGGTAGTCGGGCCGGAAGTCGTGGCCCCACTGGGCGACGCAGTGGGCCTCGTCGATCGCGAAGAGGGAGACCCTGCCCCGGTCCAGGAGCCGCTGCGTGCCCTCGGTGCGCAGCCGCTCGGGAGCCAGGTACAGCAGGTCCAGCTCGTCGGCGAGGAAGGCCTGCTCGACGGCCTGCCGCTCGTACGGGTCCTGCGTCGAGTTGAGGAATCCGGCCCGTACCCCGAGTGCGGTGAGCGCGTTCACCTGGTCCTGCATCAGGGCGATGAGCGGCGAGATCACGACGCCCGTGCCCTCTCTGACGAGCGCCGGGATCTGGTAGCAGAGCGACTTGCCGCCGCCGGTCGGCATCAGCACGAGTGCGTCACCGCCGCCGACGACCTGCTCGATGATCTCCTGCTGCTCACCGCGGAAGGAGCCGTATCCGAAGACGCGGTGCAGCACCTCCAGTGCAGGAGAGGTCTCGGGGGAAGCGTCCGTAAGGGCCATCCACGAAGCCTATCGGCAGCCGCCGACACCCCGGCCCCACCGGCGGGAGCCTGTGGACAACCGGGGGCCGGGGCTCTCGGCGCCTTCCTCACGGCCGCGCCGCCCGTCTTCACGCGCCCTTGACGGCGGTGCGGGTGGCCCGCCGCGCCGCCGAGGGCAGGATGGAAGGGGGGATGGGGAGGGCGGGCGAACAGGAGGCACGACATGTCCGGCTACCGACTCCGCGACCCCGCCGCACTGCTCGCGGCGCTCGTGGTCCCCTTCCTCGTCGCGCTGGCGCTCACACCGCTCCGGAGCGACCTGTCGGCGACGAACGCGGCTCTGGTGCTCGTCGTCGCGGTGGTCACGGTCGCCGCCGCCGGGACGCGGGCGGCGGGGGCGGTGGCCGCCCTCTCGGCGGCCGCCTGGTTCGACTTCTTCCTCACCGCGCCCTACGGGCGGTTCGCCATCACGGGCCACGGCGACGTCGTGACGGCGGCGCTGCTGCTGGTCGTCGGCCTGATCGTCTCGCAGTCGGCGGTGCGCGGGCGCCGGCTGCGCTCGGCCGTGGCGACGGACGCCGCACAGCTGTCGAGCCTGTGGAGGTCCGCCCGGCTGGCGGAGTCCGGTGGTTTCCCGGACACGGCGGTCCAGTACGTGGGCCGGGAGCTGACCGGCCTGCTGGGGCTGCGCGGCTGCCGCTTCGAGTACGGGACCCTGATGGGGCACCTGCCGCGGCTGGAACACGACGGCGGCGTGTGGTGGCGCCGCGGGGACCGGGTGACGGAGTACGCGGACTGGCCGGACGGCGAGACCGAGCTGCGGGTGGTCGGCGGCGGCCACTACTACGGGCGCTTCCTCCTCGACCCGCCCCCCGGCCGCCGGCTGCCCGCGGAACAGGACCGCCTCGTGGCGGTCGCGCTGGCCGCGCAGGCCGGGGCGGCCCTGGACACGGCGGGCCTTTCGGCAGGTCACCAGTAGTGACGGCGACCGCCGACGGCGTGACCGACCGAACCGAGGATCCACAGCACCGCACCCACCACGAGCAGGATGATCCCCAGGGTCCACAGGATGGAGATGCCGGTCAGGAAGCCGATGAGCAGGAGAATCAATCCGATGACGATCATGGTGTCCCTCGTCTTCCGGTAGGGAGGCGGTGCGCTGCGCGATCCGCCGGAGTGTG
The DNA here is from genome assembly GCF_041435355.1 of Streptomyces sp. NBC_01276. GTDB lineage: Bacteria > Actinomycetota > Actinomycetes > Streptomycetales > Streptomycetaceae > Streptomyces. The sequence goes on along the minus strand of NZ_CP108442.1, from coordinate 6,867,559 downwards.
ACTCCCGGCGTCTACCCGCCGATCGCGATCCCACCGGTTTCGGACCCGCCCGATTTCAGAGCGGTTCCACGTCCAGGAAGGCGGCGAGCGCGGATTCCGCGGTGTCCGGCGGGTTTCCGGGGGCGCCGGGGAGGGACTGCTCCGCCCAGATGACCTTGCCCTCCGGGGTGTAGCGGGTCCCCCAGTGCTCGCTGAGCTGGGCCACGAGGAAGAGTCCTCGTCCGCCCTCGTCGGTGGTGGCGGCGTAGCGCAGGTGGGGGGCGGTGCTGCTCCCGTCCCACACCTCGCAGGTCAGGGCGTGGTCGTACAGGAGCCGGACGCGCACCGGCCCGGAGCCGTGCCGCAGGGCGTTGGTGATCAGCTCGCTGAGGATCAGTTCCGTGGCGAAGCCCAGCTCGGACAGGCCCCAGGCGTCGAGCTGGCGGGCGGCGGCGTTGCGTACGGTGCCCACCTCGCTCGGTTCCAGCGGCACCTCCCACTGGGCGACGCGGTCGGCGCCGAGGGTGCGCGTGCGCGCGATGAGCAGGGCCACGTCGTCGGTCGGGCGGGCCGGCAGCAGCCGGTCGAGGACGGCCCGGCAGCTCTCCTGCGGGTCCCGGTCCGGATGGCTGAGGGCGGCGCGCAGCAGCTCCAGCCCCTCGCCGATGTCCCGGGTCCGCTCCTCGACGAGCCCGTCGGTGTACAGGACCAGCTGGCTGCCCTCCGCGAGATGCAGCTCGGCGGTCTCGAAGGGCATCCCGCCCAGTCCGAGCGGGGGCCCGGCCGGCAGCTCCACGAACTCGGTCCGGCCGTCGGGGGCGACCAGGAGGGGCGGCAGGTGTCCGGCCCGCGCCACCGTGCACAGCCGGGAGACCGGGTCGTAGACGGCGTACAGGCAGGTCGCGCCGAGTACGCCGCCGCCCGGGTCGGCGGCGTCGTCCGCGTCGTGGTCGATGCGCTGCACGAGGTCGTCCAGGCGGGCGAGGATCTCCTCGGGCGGCAGGTCGAGGGAGGAGAAGTTGTGGACCGCCGTGCGCAGGCGGCCCATGGTGGCCGCGGCGTGCAGGCCGTGGCCGACGACGTCCCCGACGACGAGGGCGACCCGGCTGCCGGACAGCGGGATCACGTCGAACCAGTCCCCGCCCACCCCCGACTGCGCGGGCAGGTAGAAGTGCGCCACGTCGACGGCGCTCTGCTCGGGCAGGGCGCGGGGCAGCAGGCTGGTCTGGAGGGTCACGGCGAGGGCGTGTTCGCGGGTGTAGCGGCGGGCGTTGTCCATGCTGACGGCCGCGCGGGCGACGAGTTCCTCGGCCAGGGACAGCTCGTCCTCGTCGAAGGGCTCGGGCTTCTGGGAGCGCCAGAAGTTCACCACGCCCAGGACGACGCCCCGGGCGGTGAGGGGTGCGGCGATCAGCGAGTGGATCCCGAAGTCGACGATGGCCTGGGCGCGCGGCGGGTCCTGGGCGTGCCAGCCGGGAGCGTCGGAGAGGTCCGGCACGAGCTCCGCCTCGCCGGTGCCGTAGCCGCGCGCCTGGGGGGTGGAGGGCAGGAAGTCGATCAGCCGGCCGCGGGGGTAGAGGGGGTGGTCGGAGCGGATGCCGCTGACCGCCGTGCGCCGCATGTCGGCCCCCGGGCCGGGTTCGTCCCCGTCGAGCACGGAGTCGGCGAGGTCGACCGTGACGTAGTCCGCGAACCGGGGGACGGCGACGGCGGCGAGTTCCTCGGACGTGCGGACCACGTCGAGGGTGGTGCCGATGTCGACGCCCGCGTCGTAGAGCAGCTTCAGGCGCCTGCGGGCGGTCTCGGCCCGGCTGGTGAGGATCCGCATCTCGGTGGAGTCGCGGATGGTGACCGCGCTGCCCTCGGCCCGGCCGCGGGTGTGGGTGGGGCGCTGGTTGACGACGAGCAGCCGGTCCCCGGCCTCCAGTACCTCGTCGGTGGCCACCCGGCCGGACAGCAGCAGGTCGGACATCCGGCGGTCCAGACCCGGGACGTCGCCGATGTAGCGTCCCTCGGCGCCCTCGGGCAGTCCGAGGAGCCGTTTGGCCTCGTCGTTGGCCAGCAGCAGCCGCCCGTCGCCGTCGGTGATCACGACACCCTCGCGGACGGCGTGGAGCACCGCGTCGTGGTGCTCGTACATCCGGGTCATCTCGTGCGTGCCGAGGCCGTGGGTCTGGCGGCGCAGCCGTCTGCTGATCAGGGCCGTGCCCCCGGTGGCCAGGGCCAGGCCGGTCGCGATGGCGAGGAGGATGACGGGGAGCTGGCGGTCGACGACCCCGCTCACGTTCTTGACGGTCAGGCCCGCCGACACCAGGCCCACGACCTTGCCGTCGGCGGCCTTGACCGGGACCACCGCCTGGATCTCCCGGCCGAGCGGGCCGTTGACGCTCTCGGTGTAGGTGTGCCCGGCGAGGGAGGGCGCGATGGTGCCGACGAAACGTTTGCCGATGCGGTCCGGCTTGGGGTGGGAGTAGCGGATGCCGTTGGTGTCCATCACCACGATGAAGTCGACGCCGGCGTCCTTGCGCGTCGACTCCGCGAGGGGCTGCAGGATCGTGGACGGGTGGGGGGTCTTCAGGGCCCCCTGGAGCCCGAGGGAGTGGGCAAAGGTTTCCGCGACGGCCACCGACCGGTTGCGCGCCTCCCGGTCGACGTCGTGGCGCGACTGCAGCAGCAGGGCGATGAGCGCTGCGGTCGCGAGCAACACCACGATCGCCACCTGAAGGACGAATACCTGTCCGGCGACGCTCCGGAAGCGCTTGCCTACGGGTGACCGCACCGACGTGCCCGGCGCGGGTGGCGGCGAGGAAGGGTCACGAACCCAGTTGTAGCACTTCCGGATGCCCACGGCCCCCGACGGGCGCGAAATGCGTCCCGCCGGTCACGCGCCGTGTCGCGGCGCGTACGGGCGGGCAGGGCCGCTACCGCCGGGCGGAGGCGGCGTCGAGGGCCAGGGCGGTCGGCGCCTGCGAGGTCTGCGGGGCCGCGGTGGTCTGCGGGGTCTGCGGGTCGCAGGTGACCTCGTTGCGCGGGGTGTAGTGGGTCTTGAAGTCCTCGTGCCGGACGGTGCGGCCGCCCTGGACGAAGTCGCGTCCGACCTGGACGTCGAAGCCCTCCAGGGGGGTCTGGACCTCGCAGGTCGGCCCGCTGCCCGTGATCTTGGTGGGCGGGGTGACCTGGGTGCGCGGCCCCTTGGTCGCCTTGATCTCGTCGTACTTCTTCGTGCCGAGCAGGGTGATGGTCAGCGAGGTGTCGGTGGAGTGGGCCTGCACGTAGAGGGCGTGCCCGGTGTCGTTGACCCAGCGCAGGTCGAGGCTGCCCCAGGCGACGGTGGCCTCGCGGCCCTCGGGGTAGCGCTCGATGTAGAACGAGTGCGCGCCGTGTTCGACGAGCTTGACGCCGCCGAAGAAGGCCGCGTTGTACATGGTGGTGGCGACGGCGGAGACCCCGCCCCCGGGCGACTTCACGTACCGGCCGTCGTTGATCATGATGCCGTCGACGAAGCCGTTCTCCTTCGTGCGCTCGCCGACGGTGCGGTTGAAGCTCCACTCCTCGCCCGGCATGACGACGGAGCCGTTGATGAGCTCCACGGCGCGGCCGATGTTGGTGGTGCGGTAGGGGGCGGCGGGGAACTGGACGGTGAAGGAGGAGACCTTCTCCTTGATCCCGAGCCGCGCGGCCCCGGCGCTCGTGAGGTCGGGCTGGACCTCCTCGGTGGCGACCTCGCCGCTGCGGCCCGCGCCCGTGCCGGTGAGCAGGGGCAGCACGGCGCGTCCGAGGGCCGCCTGGGTGACCTGGTGGCCGGGGCGGCTGTCGGTGTCCACGGCCACGCGGCCGGCGGCGTCGAGGCCGAGCACGGCGTCGCGCGGGGCCCGTACGGCCCGCTCCACGGGCCGGGCGACGGCGGGGTCGGCGAGCAGGCCCTTGGAGTCGAGGGCCGGTACGAGACGGCCCTGGGTGTCCGGGTTCATCGTGAGGTGCTCGCCGAGGACGGCGGGGGTGATCGGTATCCGCTTCCCGGCGACGGCGACCGTCACCGGCCCGGACATCGCGGGCCGCGCGAAGGCCTCCAGGGCCCGGTTGGTCTCCTCGGCCCCGACGTGCGGCTCCCGGCGCTCGACCGGCATCACGACGGGGTCGGTGGAGCCGGCGAGGTAGGCGGCGCGGAGGGTGTCGAGGGCCCGGTCCTCGATCAGGTCGATGCCCGGCCGCGCGGCGACGGCCTTGACCGCGCCCTTGTCGAAAGTGATCGACCCGTCGCGGACCTGCTGGCGGGTGCTCTCGTCCAGTCGTCCGAGGGCGGCCCGGGCGGCGGGCTCGTCGACCCGGATCACGGGCTCGATGTCGCGCTCACTGGAGGTGAAGAGCCTGCCGATGACGGTGACCGGGTCGTGGCCGGTGCGGGCGGCGAGGTCGACGGTCGCCCCGGTGTCGAGGGAGAGGCCCAGCGCGGCCGGGTCGGCCTTCTCCACGCGGTCGCCGATCTTCATGGCCACGGGCGCCGCCGCGCCGGGTCCGAGCGCCCGGTCGAGCGCCTGGCGGGCCTCGGCACGGCTCATGCCGCCGATGTCCACGCCCCGCACCCGGGTCCCCTGTTCGATGTCGCCGCCGGTCACGAGTCCGGTGACGTAGAGGCCGCCCAAACCGAGTACGGCGGCTCCGCCCACCAGCGGCAGAGCGATCCGCCAGTTGCCCGTCCTGTTGCCCGCGCGTGCCATGTCACTCCCTGGGGCGCCGACCGGCAGACGGTGGGCGCTGGGCCGCGGCAGCGGCCCGTAGATGACGATTACCGAACCCTCATGATTGACCGAAATGGGTGATTTAGGGGCAACATGTAATGGTTCTCACGCACACGAAAAGGCGCCCGCCCGAGCGGGAAGCTCGGGCGGGCGCCTTCTCGTGCGGGTCGGAACCGATCAGACGACCGGGACCGGGTAGGTCGGGTACTCGACGCCCGAGACGTGCTGGACGACCCGGATGACCTGGCAGGAGTAGCCGAACTCGTTGTCGTACCAGAGGTAGAGGATGGCGTTGTCGCCGTCGACCTTGGTGGCGCCGGCGTCGACGATCGAGGAGTGGCGCGAGCCGACGAAGTCCATGGAGACGGCGTCGGGGGCCGTGGTGAAGTCGATCTGGCGCTTGAGCGGCGAGTGCAGCGAGACGTCGCGGAGGTAGTCGAGGACCTCCTCGCGCGTGGTCTCACGGCCCAGGCGCAGGCTGAGGATGGCGATCGAGACGTCCGGGACGGGGACGCGGATCGAGCTGCCGGTGATCGGCGCCTTGAGGTCCGGCAGCGCCTTGGCGACGGCCGAGGCGGCACCGGTCTCGGTGATGACCATGTTCAGCGGCGCGGAGCGGCCGCGGCGGTCGGCCTTGTGGTAGTTGTCCAGCAGGTTCTGGTCGTTCGTGAACGAGTGGACGGTCTCCACGTGGCCGCGCAGCACGCCGTACTCGTCGTCCATGGCCTTCAGCGGCGGAACGATCGCGTTGGTGGTGCAGGAGGCGCAGGACAGGATCTGCTCGTCCGGCTTGATGGTGTCGTGGTTGACGCCGTGGACGATGTTCGGGACGTCGCCCTTGCCCGGAGCGGTCAGGACGACCTTGTCGATACCGGGGCGCAGGTGCTTGGAGAGCCCCTCGCGGTCGCGCCACTTGCCGGTGTTGTCGATGAGGATGGCGTCCTTGATGCCGTACGCCGTGTAGTCGACCTCGGACGGGTCGTTGGCGTAGATCACCTTGATGGTGTTGCCGTTGGCGACGATCGTGCTCGTCGCCTCGTCCACGGTGATGGTGCCCTGGAACTGGCCGTGGATGGAGTCGCGGCGCAGCAGCGAGGCGCGCTTGACGAGGTCCGCCTCGCCACCGCCGCGCACGACGATGGCGCGCAGGCGCAGGCCGTTGCCGGAGCCGGCCTTCTCGATCAGCAGGCGGGCGACGAGGCGGCCGATGCGGCCGAAGCCGTAGAGGACGACGTCGCGGCCGGCGCCGCGCTCGATCTTGTTCTCACCGGTGGCACCGGCGACGGCCTCGGCGGTGAAGGCCTCGACCGACAGGCCGCGGTCGTCGGCCTTGTACTCCGAGGCGAGCATGCCGATGTCGATCTGGGAGGGGCCCAGGTCCAGCGTGGTGAGCGCCAGGAGGAACGGCAGCGTCTCGGTGACCGAGAGCTCCCCGCCGGCGATCTGCCGGGCGAAGCGGTGGGTCTTGAGGATGCTGACGACCGACTTGTTCACCAGGGAGCGGCTGTGCAGCAGGATCGTCACGTCCCGCTCGCGGTGCAGCTTCCCGATGATCGGGATCATCGACTCCGCGATCTCTTCGCGGTTCTTCCAGTTGGTGAACGAGTCCTCGTTGACAGTCACAGATCCATCTTTCGAGCTAGGCAGCGCTCATATGCTAACCCCTAGGAAATTTGATCATTTCTGCGGTCCCGTCCATGCGCCTGTTGACCTGATCTGATCTGTTTTGGCCGAACGCCGTTGAACACCGCCGAACACCGTTACCCGACGGTCCGCGGCGCCGGACGGCCCAGTGGCAGCAGGTACTGCAGGGGCTGGTCCAGGTCGTCCAGACCGAGCAGTTCGTGGGCCAGGTCGTCGTGGAAACCGCCCAGCGTGGTGCCGCCCAGGCCCAGGGCCGAGGCCGTCAGGAGCAGGGTCTGGGCCAGATGGCCGGTCTCCAGCAGGGCCAGGCGCAGGGCGCGCAGCCCGTAGCGCCGCCGCAGCACGCCGAGGTCCGCGTAGAGGCCGAGCACCACGGGCACCTCGTCGACGCCGATCCAGTCCGGATCCGTCGCGGGACGGGAGGTGTACGTCGACAGCGGCTTGAGCTCGTCCGCCGTCGGCGCGGGCCCGATCCGGCGCAGGGTCCGGCGTTCCGGCACGCACGCGTACGTGCCGGGTTCGACCCCCGCCACGTCCAGCACCAGCAGCCGCACCCCGGCCGTGTACAGGGCTCCCGCGCTCGGGTACGGCCGGTGGACGAAGGGGCGCGGCGTGCCGTCCGCGAGGGGCTGCACGCTGCGGCTGCTCTCGGCCAGGGCGTGCCAGAGCAGGGAGCCCAGGGTGGGGGCGTCCAGCGGCCCCGTGAGGCGCCCCCGCCGGGAGGCCCGGTCGGCCAGTACGGAACGCAGCGAGACCTCCGGCAGGGGGGCCGCGGGCAGGGCCGTCTCGGGCAGGGACACCGGCGGCGGCGCCGGGGCCGGGGCCTGCCGCAGCGCGGCGTCCTCGTTGCGGCCGATGTGGACCTTGCTGCGCTCCAGGTACTGCAGGTCGGCGGCGGTGTGGCCGGCCGGGAAGTAGTCGGGCTCCCCGTCCGTCTCCAGCAGGGTCCGGCCGGCCAGCCGGCACACGGCCCGCTCCTCGTCGGGGGTGACCCCGAGCCGGTTGAACAGCATGTGGAGCTGCGAGCCCCAGACCCAGGCCGCGGTCTCCTCGGAGAGGCCCGCCCCGGCCCCCCGCGCACCGTCGGCGGCGCGCAGCCGGGCGTCGGCCTCGCGGACCCGGTCCGTCCAGCGGGTGAGCCAGGGCGCGGCCGTACCGGCGCCGAGCCGCTCCCGCAGGGCTTCGGCGCGCCGGGCCAGGCCGGTGCGCTGGGCGGCGTGCACGGCGTTGACCCGGGCGTGCACGGAGGCGCCGGGCAGCAGCGGCGTCTGCGTGACCCAGCGCCAGCCCGCGGCGTGCCGGCGCAGCCAGCGCGCCGCCGTGCGGCGGTCCATGCCGAGCGCGTACGCCGTCGCGTGCGCCAGGTCCGCCGCACGGGTCAGCCGGGCCGCGTCCGCGCCCTCGTCGGGTAGGTCCCGCAGGGCGTCCAGCACGGCCCGGGTGGAGTCCGCGAAGACCTCCTCGGCGACCGGCAGCGCGCGCGGACCGCCGTAGCGGTCGGTCTCGGGCACGTACGGCACGGCGCGGACCTCCCCGTGGCGGGACGGCCACGGGCCGGGCACCGCGGGCACCTCCCGGGCCGCGTCGGCCAGGTCCCGCGGGAGCGCCTCGGCGGCCCTCCCGCTCAGGCCGCGCACCCGGATCCGTACGTGGGGGCCGTCCTCCCCGTACCGGATGAAGAACCACCGGGCGGCCTCCCCCGAGGCGACGAGGCCGTCGAGGAGCGGGGCCGCGGACCGGAGCAGGAAGGCGTCGGTGTCGGACGTCCCGGAGTGCAGGAAGAGGTGGTGGCTGTGCCAGGTGTCGGTGGTCGTCACGTGCGGTCCTCGGGTGTCAGGGGAAGGGGTGGGGATGGACCGCGAGGTCCTCGTGGCGCAGCGGGCGCGGGGTGCGGCCCAGTCGGTACGGCACCTCCAGCAGCCGGGGCAGGCCCCGGGTGCGGCGGTTGACGTGCCCGAAGGTCATCGGCAGCGAGCCGGGAACGACGGCCTTCACGCAGTGCAGGCCCAGCCCGGCGCGCAGGCCCGGCTCGCTCTGGTCGACCGCGATCACCTCCAGTCCGGCCCGCCCCAGCCGGTCCACGGTGGCGCCGAGCAGCGTGGAGAGGTCACCGACCGGCTCGGGCGCCCCCGGCCAGGCTTCGGCGACGGTCACGCGCGGTGTGTCGGCGAAGAGGAACTCCAGGCGGGGGGCCGCCTCGGGGAGCGTGTTGAGACCGACGTGGTCGTCGAGGGTGACGACCAGTTCGGGCCGGTCCAGCATGGGCCGCAGCCGCGCCGGATCGCGCGGGCCGCCCGCGGCGGCGGCGCGCTGCGGCGCCTCCAGGACGTTGGTGACGACCTCGGCCACCGCCGACCGGATCGCCGCGCGGGGATCGTGGTGCGCGCCCGCCGCCAGGAACACGCGGGGAGCGTCCGGGTGGGAGCCGGTGTAGCGGCAGACGGCGACGACGGCGGGGATGCCGAAGTCGTTCGTGGCGTCGAGCAGGACGAGGCGGTAGCCGGCGACGGCCGCCCGGTCCGCGAGCAGGAGCGTGTCGAGGTCGTCCGGCGGCGGTTCGACGCGGCGCAGCGGGGTGGCCGCGTACCAGGCCATCAGGAACGCGTCGCGTTCGGCGACTTCGAACAGGCCGTAGAGGGCGGCTTCCTCGGGGCTGTTGCCCAGTCCGCAGCCGTTGGAGGACTCGTACACCACGCGCGGGCCGCGGTCGGCGCCGCCGGGGACGTCCCAGTACGCGACGTGTTCGGGCACGGCCGTGGTCCGCCGCCGGGTGAGCGACCAGCCGTGCACCCAGTCGAGGGCGAGGCCGGGCGTGTACGGGACCGTCGGAGAGGCCGGGTGCCCGTGGTGGGCGGGATCGGGCAGGCCGAGCCGTCGCGGGTCCACGGCGCGGTCGGGGCCGAGGGCGGCGAAGGGGGCCCGCAGGGCGGTGCGTCGGCCGGTGGGGCGCATCCCCGCGTAGCGCTCGGCGCTCTCGAACAGCGCGATGCGTTCGCTGCCGGGGAAGTCCCGGGCCCTGCCGTAGCCGCCGTCCTCGACGGGCCTGCCGTCCGTCACGAAGGCACCGGTGAGAGAGAAGGCGGAGTCCTCGGCGCGGAGCAGGCGGCGGACCGGGCCGAAGCGCTCGTCGTACAGGGCCGCCCGCAACCGGTCGGCATCGGTGCGGGGGTTGGGGGCGCGCAGGACGTACGGGTCCGGGAGCGGGCGGGGCGCCGCGGGCAGCGGGGCCGCCGCGGCCGGGGAGTCGGCGGGCAGCGGGTGGCAGACCGTACAGCCGCCCACCGGGCGGACGCGGTGGGTGGACCAGGTGCCGCGGCCCTGGTGGAGCAGGTGCACGACGGCGGTGTCCTCCTCCGCTCCCTCCCGCGGGGCGTCCAGCAGCTCCCGCGCGAGGGCCACCGCCGCCTCGGCGAGGGCCGGTGACGGTACGCCGGCCAGCGCGAGTTCCCCGCTCCGCCAGGGGACCCGGCCCCCGGCGGTGGCCAGTCGCTGGTACTCGGCGCAGCACAGGCAGGCGGCCGCGCCGGGCCGCAGCACCGGGCCGACGACGGCGACCGCCCCGTCGAAGCGCACCGGCGCCAGGGCCACGGGGTGGTGCAGGGCGTGCCGGCTCAGTTCCTCGGCGAGGCCCAGGGTCCACTTGGTCAGCAGCACCACGGCCTCTCCGGCGGTGGCGGCGAGGGCGGAGCCGGCGTCGAGCGGCGGCGCGGCGGTCACGGTGCCTCCTCCGGGCGGTCCAGGACGGTGAATCCGAACGCCCGCAGCAGGGCGGTGAGTTCCCCGTCGGAGGCGGGCCGGGGCGGGCCCGTCAGCCGGCCCAGGGCCTCCTGGAAGGCGCCCTCGCGCCCGGCCGTGTCGGCGAGCCACCGGCCGGTCCACCCCGGCTCCTCCCACCCGACCGCCGGGGCGCCCTCGACGGCCAGCCCGGCACCGGCCGCACCGGCCCCGCAGGCCCCGCCGACCCCGCCGGCCGGGGTGCGGCCCGCCGCCGGGTCGGTGACCGCGGCGGCCGACACCGCGGCGACGGCGGACAGCGCGGCGCAGGCCGCAGCGTCGCCGGGGGTCGCCTCGACGGCGTCGCCGAGCGGGGTGGATCCGTCCGGGCCGGTCCGGTGGACGACGGCCCGGTACACCTCCTCGCCGGGAGCGACCCGGAACACGTGCAGGCGGGCGGGCACGGCGAGACGGGCCGTCAGGGTGGTCCACCAGTGGCGGGCCTGCGGATGTCCGGACCACCGCTGCGACGCCACCGGCGTCCGCCCCCCGCCCGTCCCGAAACGGCGGGCGGCCTCCGCGCGCAGGGCCCGGCCGCGGGCGTGCCCGGGATTGGCGCCCACGGTGGAGCCCGGCCGGCCCAGGGCCAGTTCGGCCGCCCGGCAGAACACCTCCAGGCGGGCCAGGTCCAGCCGCGGCGCACCCCCGATCAGCGTCGCCCCGGGCGGGTGCGGGGCGGTGCCGGGCGCGGCGCAGGAGGCGAGGGGGACCGGCAGCTGCGGCAGGTCCGCCGGGCCGGGGTCGGGCAGCACCCCGCAGCGCTCGTCGCCGAGGGCCGCCACGCGGCGCAGGGCCTCGCGCAGGGTGGTGGCGGGTGCGAGGGCCGCGCCGGAGGGGCGGGGCCCGGCCCAGGTGCGGTACTCGGCGCGCGGCGGACGGGCGTCGACGAGGAGCACCGCGGGGAGCCCGGGCAGCAGCCGGTCGTCGTCCCCCTCGGCGGCCGGGTCGGGCAGGCCGGCCACCGCGCACAGCAGCCGGTGCGCGGCGGCGCCGCCGAGCAGGGCGGCCGTCGCCCCTCCCCCGCCGGAGGCGTCCCGGCCCCGATCCGTACCCGCCGGGACCGCGTCGGCCGGGAAGGCGGTGCGGTCCCCGCCGGAAGTACCCGGAGCCGGGCGTTCTGCCAGGCGGTTCTCCAGGGCCGTCGCCATGACGGCCGTGGCGGAGGTGGTGTCCGGGGAGGTGACGTAGCCGGTCGGGGCGGGCAGGGCAGCCGCGAGGGCGTGGGTGACGCCGTCGGGGTGGTGGGCGCGGAGGTGGATCCGGCCCTCGGGCAGACCGGCGTCGCGGGTGTAGGTGACGGGCAGTCCGCTCTGTTCGAGCGCCCGGCCCGCGGCCCTGGCCAGAGGGGCGTCGACGGCGGCGGCCACCACCTCGGCGCGTGTCACGGCGAGCGCGGCCGCCGCGTCGGCGGGCCGGTCGGCGCTCACGGCGAGCCACGGCCCGACCGGACCCGGATCGCGCGCGGGTGTCGGCGGCCCGGTGACGAGCAGGTCGTGCGCCTCCAGTTGGGCGACGACCGCGTCCACCGCCGTCCGCACCGGGGAGCCCGGATCCAGGCCGTCGAGGAGCGCGTCGAGTCCGCCCGTGCGCAGGGGCTGCTCCAGCGAGCGCCACAGCGCGGGCAGCGCGGCGCTGCCCTCCAGGGTGACGCTCCCCCGCCGGCCCCGCAGGTGCAGTCCGTCGCGCAGCGGCGTCACGGCGGTGCCGGGCCGCAGCCGGCGTCCGGTGCCCGTCATGCCCCGCGCTCCACGGCCGCGACGGCCGCGCCGACCTCGGCGCGCCAGTCGCAGCCGGTCAGGGCGGGCACGGCGCGGACGACGAGGTGGGCCGCCAGGTACCGCTCCAGCGGGCGGACGTCGCAGAGGGCGAACAGCCGGTACAGGGCATTGGTGCAGGCCCGGTGTACGAGGTAGTCGGGGCGGTGCCACATCGTGCCCCGCGGGTCGGAGCGGCTCAGCAGCCGGTGGAACTCGCTGTACCGGGTGCGGACGTCGTGGTCCCAGCGCTCCCGCGCCGCCGTGTCCCCGGTGGCGGCGGCCCGGTCCCGGTAGGCGCGCGGGTCGCCGTGCAGGTCGGCGCCGGCGTCGTGGCGGCTCCGGGCCAGCCGCCAGGCTCCGGCCGAGAAGTCCGCCCACTCCCGTTCCCAGCCCTGCGCGCCGCCGTCGGCGAGCCTCCCGACGAGGGCGGTCACGGTCTCGCCGGCCCGCTCCGCGTGCTGCTCGAAGCGGGCCCGCACGCGGCCGTCCGGGTCGTCGTGGACGAAGAAGTCCTCCAGGTGGGAGACGTACGAGTAGTGGGCGCCGGCCAGGCCGCCGGGGTGGGCGGCGGCATGCGCGGCGAGGCCGGTCACCGCGAGCCGGAGCCGGGCCCCGGAGCCGTCGCCGCCTTCCCCGAGGAAGGCGGCGCCCGCCCGCAGCGCGGGGAGGCCGGCCCGCAGCAGGTCCTCGCGCAGGGCGGCGCCGTCGTCACCGAGGAGGGCGCGCAGCGGGGTGCGGTCGACGGCCTCGACACGGACGGTGTTGTCGGGGGCGATGGGCCCGTAGGGCGGGGGGACGAGTTCGGCGCGTCCGGCCTCGGCCGCCAGGCGCAGCAGTTCGGACTCCGTCAGGTCCGTGTGCGAGGGGTGCGCGCGGAGCCAGGCGCGGACGCGCCGGGCGGCGGCCCAGGCGGCGGCCTCCACCCGGGCGGGCGGGCCCTGGATGCGCAGCCGCAGGTGGGGGCCGTGCAGCCAGTGCCGCTCGACGTGGGCCGCCAGGCCGTCGGCGGTGCAGGAGGCGGCCAGCGGCAGCAGCACCTCGCGCAGCAGGGGTGCCTTGACCGGGTGGTGGTGGAAGGCGACGACGTCGCGCGCGCCGCCGCCGCCGTGGCCGGTGACGTCGTGGCCGGTGTCGTTGCCGTCGTGGCCGTTTTCGTCGTGGCCGGTGTCGTTGTCGAGGTGCGGTGCCGTCGGCACGGGCCCTTCCTCCCCTTCCCCTTCGGCTGCCTTCATCGCGGCCGTCCGGACCGGTAGACCTCCAGGACGAGTTCGACGGCGCGGGCCGGGGCGGCCGTGCCGCCGGGGGCGGGCAGCGCCTCCTCCAGGACGGCTCCGTCGCCGTGCCGGGACAGCCACTTGGGCAGGCAGCGCAGGTGCAGTGCGCTGCCGAGGTCCACGAAGTGCGGTTTCGGACGGCTCAGCCGGCTCAGGAAGTCCTCGGCGGGGCGTCCGGTGGGGGCGGTCGCGGCCGGGTGCAGGAAGAGCTGTTCGGGGAGGTCGAGCAGGGCGCGCCAGCGGGCGGCCGCCTGCGCCGGGGCGGCCGCGGCGGCGAGTTCGGCGCGCAGTTCCCGCACGACGCCGGGCGTCAGCTGCCAGCGGCGGCGCCGGAGCACCACGTGGCGGTGGAGCAGGCGGGGGCTGTGGACGACGCGGCCGCCCGGGGCGGCGAGGACGCGGCGGGGCGCGAGGGCCCGGAAGTCGACCACGCCGTGGGGGTGGTCGCAGAGGTGGGGCGCGATGCGGCGGGGCAGCAGGACGGGGGCGAGGAAGCCGGGGTAGAGCACGTCGAGGTGTTCGCCGGTGCTGCGCAGCCGCAGGCGTACCTGGTCGGTGGGCTCGTCGTGGACGAGTTCCAGGTCGCCTTCGGCGATCGAGGCCCGGTGGCGGTCGGGGCCGATCTCGTCCGGGACCAGCAGGGGGTGGAGGTTGGCGTTGAACCCGCCGACGGGCCTGATCTGGGCCGCCCTGGCGCCGGGGGCGAGGCCGCGCCGGATCTGCCGGGCCGTCTCGGCGGTGGCGCGCGGGTCCAGGGCGTCCAGGAACCGGCTGCTGAAGCGGCCCCATCCGCCGTACACGTGGTTCACGGCGAGCAGGCCGCGGTCCGGGTCCCGCTGGAGGAAGTACGCGTAGCTCAGCGGGCGTTCGAGCGCCCACCCCGGCAGGTGCCCGCCGAGGGCGCGGACCGGGCCGGGCGGCAGGACGACCTCGGCGGCGTCGGCGGGGTCCTGAGCACGGGCGTCCCGTACGGCGGCCGTGAACCCGGCGCGCAGCGCGGCGAGTTCCTCCGTCCCGGTGGGGAGGCCGGCCCGGTCGGCGGGGTCGAGGTCCGCGAGCCGGCCGGCCGTTTCCCAGGCCTCGGTGACCTCGGCGCCGAACTCCCAGGGGTGGTGGCAGGTACCGCCGGGGCCGTAGCGGGCGACGAAGCGGTCGCGGACGACGCGGCGCAGGAGGTGTCCGAGGTCGAAGAGTTCGGCCAGGGCGGTGACCTCGGCGAGCGCCGTGTGGTCGGCGGTGTCGAGGAAGCCGTCGAGCGGCAGCGGGAGCGGGGCGACGACGTCCTCGGACAGGACGGTGAGCGGGGCGGAGCCGGCCGGGACGGGACGTCCGGCGTCGGCCAGTTCCGCGGCCCAGCGGCGGGCGAGATCGGCGAGCAGGGCGGGCCGTTCCTCGGCGGGGGCGGCACCGAACGCGTCGGTCAGCCGGCCGATCCCGGCCACCCGCCCGGCCCGCTCGGCGTCTTCGGCCCGCTGCGCGCCGCGGGCGGGCCCGGCGGGGTCGGTGAGCCCGGCCGGGCCGGAGGGGTCCGCCGGGCCGGTCAGCCCGGCCGGTTCGGCTGCCTCCGCCGGGCCGGTCAGCCCGGCCCGGTCGGAGGGATCCGCCCGGTCGCCGGGCTCCGCCCGGTCGCCGGAGCGCAGCCAGGTCTCGATGTCGTGGAGCGGGTCGGCGCTCTGGGGCGGGACGGGGTCGGCGGGCACCAGCAGGCCCGCCTCCGTCAGGCGGGCGAGGTAGGCCTCGGCGGCGGTGCCGGCGGCGGGATCCGCCTCCCGCAGGGCCCCGGTCAGCCGTTCGGCGAGTTCCCCGAGGGGCACGGGGGTGGCGGCGTGCTCGGTGACCAGGCCCAGGGGGCCGCCGGCCGGCAGCTCCGCCTCGTCCTCGCGCGCCACGAGGTAGCGGCCTCCCGCGAAGGCGGTCCGGTCGCGGGAGTAGGCCGCCCGGCCGTCGGTGGTGCGCGCGGAGCTGGTGATGCGGTGCGGGAGGCCGGCCCGACGGTGCGGGGCGTCCAGCAGGGCGAGGGTGAGGGCCGTCGTCAGGGTGCGGTTGGGCTTGACCACCGCGTGCAGGGGGCCGTCGAGGAGCCGCGGCTCGCCCCAGGACGAGCGGGGGCCGGCCTGCGCGGAGGGCAGTGCGCCCCAGCCGACGGCCGTGAACCAGGACAGCGGGCTGGTCTTCGTGCAGGCCCGCAGCGCGTGGCGCAGCACGGTGGCCTCTTCCTTGCGGGCCTTGCGGTCGGCCGCTCCGCCGGCCGCCCTGCGTACGGCGCGCAGGAGGTCGGCGCTGGTGAGGGCGACGGCCTTGGCGAGGGCGGGTTCGCGGCACAGGGCCGCCAGGGCCTCGCGTTCGGCGGCGAGGGCGGGTCCGGCGACGACGCCGAGCTCGGTGAGGAGGGCTTCGCGGCGGGCCCGCAGGGCGGTCCAGTCGGCGAGGCGGGGTACCCGCTCGGGCAGGTCGCCGAGGCGGGCCAGCAGCGCGGGGCGCGGTTCGCGCCCGTTGTGCAGGGCGCGGCGCAGCGGGAGGACTACGTCGCGGTGGAAGTCGGCCGGGTGGCCGTCCCGGCTGTCGTACAGGTCGTCGCACAGGGGGGCGGTGGTGCGCAGCAGTCGCGTTTCGATCCGGTGCAGGCGGATGAGCAGGGCACGGAAGCGTTCCGCTTCGGGCCCCTGGGGCGGGTGGGCGAGCACGGTGGTGCGGACCAGCGCGTACGGCGCGGACCGCACCCGGTAGCCGGCCGGGCGTCCGGGGTCGGCGGGCGCCTCCGCGAGCCGGGGCTCCGGTGACCGTGACGGTTCCTGCGGCATGGCGCTCCCCCGTTCCTGTCGGTGGTGGCGTACGGGCCTCCCGCCGCACCGGGGGTGCGGCGGGAGGGGGGCTGGACGCTCGGGGTCGGTGGGCGGTGGGGGTGGGGACGGCGGTCGAACGGTCGGGCGGGTCGGGCGGGTCAGGCGGTCGGGGTGTCCGTCTGGGGCTGGGCGCAGGAGGAGGAGCCCTGGCAGGAACACGAACCCCAGGACGCTCCGCCTTCGGGCAGTGCGGCGGTGTCGCGCATCGAGGTGACGCTGAGGTCGCCGAGGTCGAGCTCCAGGTCCTGGAGGTCGAAGGCGGCGTCGGGTGCGGTGTCGGACATGGGTGTCTCCCGAAAGCTGGAAGCGATAGGCCGAATGTGCACGGAACGAAACCGCGGTTCCCGGGCCGCAATTCTCCTGATGCCCGGAACCGCCTTTCGCAGGAAAAGTATTACAAGCCAGAACGCGCCACGGCAAGCATCGGAGAAATATGCCAGCACCTCCGGAATCCACTTCTCCTCAACCCCCAACCCTCGGCCGAAAACATAAGTTTGAGCTGCTCAGAACCGCATTGATTTCAGCCACCTGCGAATTTCCCGCACCCTTGGAGAACATTCAACGGAATTCGATCAGGGGTACGTCAGTAATGCGTCAGCAACACGTCAGGAATCGGGCCGTCGCCGTCAAGGCTCCATCAGGGGACGGAGAAGCGGGAGGGAATTCGGGGATAGCTTCGAGGGCGAGCCCCGGACCGCCTCCCCGCGGTCCGGGGCCCCACCCGCCACCCGTGGTTCCCCGAGGAGGGCCCATGTGCCTGTTCCTGTACGACGACGACCCCGAGCCCGAGGAACGGGTCCCGGCCGGGCCCCTGTACGTTCCGGCCGCCCGGCCGGGAGGCGAGAGCGCGGCGCTGCGGCTGTTCCGGACGCCGTTGGGCGAGCGCACCGCCGTCGGCTTCACCACCCCGGAGCGGCTGTCCGCCACGCTCGGCGCCGCGCAGGCCTGGATCCGGCTCTCCGAGCCCGTCCTGCGCGCGCTGGCCGCGCCCCTCGGGGTGACCCTGCTGACGGTCGATCCGACACTGACGGCGCCCCCGGTCGCGGCGGCCCCGGCCGCGGGCCCCGGCGCCGGTCCGCTCACCCGGGCCGCCGGAACCGCCCGGACCGCCTGATGGGGGATCAGACCATGACCGCCGACGTCCTCTCCACCCCGGCCCCGCCCCCTTCCCCGGCCCCCGCCGACGACCTGTCCGTCTGGCCGGCCTCCACCGCCCCGCTCCCGCACGGCGGGGTGGCGGTCGGCGGGGTGCCCCTGGCCGAACTGGCCGACCGCTTCGGCACCCCGCTCTACGTGCTGGACGAGGGCGAGGTCCGCGCGCGCTGCCGGAGGTACCTCGACGCCTTCCCCGACGCCGACGTGCTGTACGCCGCGAAGGCGTTCCTGTCCCGGGCGATGGTGCGCTGGGTCCGGGAGGAGGGCCTGGGCCTGGACGTCTGCTCGGCCGGTGAACTGGAACTGGCCGTGACCTCCGGGTTCCCGCCCGAGCGGATCGTGCTGCACGGCAACGCGAAGTCGCCCCGCGACCTGGAGGCGGCGCTGCGGCTCGGTGTGGGGCGGATCGTCATCGACAGCGCGTCCGAGATAGCCCGGATCGCCGCCGCCGTCGGCCCCGGGGAGCGCCAGCGGGTGATGGTGCGGGTGGTGCCCGGCGTCTCGGCCGGGGGCCACGACAAGATCCGTACCGGCACGGACGACCAGAAGTTCGGACTGTCGCTCACCGACGGCGCGGCGCAGCACGCCGTCGCCCGGATCCTCGGCCAGCCGCGGCTCGAACTCACCGGACTGCACTGCCACATCGGCTCGCAGATCACCGGGGTGAAGCCGTACGTGACCTCCCTGCGCCGGATGGTCGGACTGCTGGCCCACGTCCGGGACCTGCACGGAGTCGTCCTGCCGGAGCTGGACATGGGCGGCGGCCACGGCATCGCCCACCGGCCCGGCGAGGCCGTCCTCGACGTCGCCGCCCTGGCCGCGCGGCTGCGCGCCGAGCTCGCCGAGGGCTGCGCGGCCGCCCGGCTGGCCGTCCCCCGCCTCCTCGTCGAACCCGGCCGGGCCCTCGTCGGTCCGGCCGGGGTGGCCCTGTACCGGGTGCTCGCCGTCAAACGCACCGGCGCGACGGTGTTCGTCGCGGTGGACGGGGGGATGAGCGACAACCCCCGGCCCGCCCTGTACGGGGCGCGCTACGCCCCCCGCCTGATCGGCCGGCACTCGACGGCGGCCCCGTGCGCGGCGAACGTCGTCGGCCGGCACTGCGAGGCGGGGGACGTACTGGCCTCCGGGGTGCGGCTGCCCGGCGACGTCCACCCCGGGGACCTGCTGGCCGTCCCGGTGGCCGGCGCCTACCAGCTGTCGATGGCCTCCGGATACAACCTCGTCGGCCGTCCGGCGGTCGTCGCGGTCCACGGGGGCGCGGCCCGCCTCCTGGTCCGGCGCGAGACGTTGGAGGACTTCCGCGGCCGGGACGTCGGCGCCTGAGCGCTCCCGTACCGCCGCCCCCGCGTCGCGCCGCCCGCCCGGAGCGCCGTGCGTCAGCCGGCGTGGACGTGGGGGCGGCGGGCCCGGTCGGGTTCGGCCGCGCGGATGACCTCCCGGGTGACGGGGGCCACTTCGCCCTGCCCGCGCTCCCCCGCCCGCTTGGCGGCGATGGTCGCGGCCACGGCGGCCGAGGTGATCAGCACCTGCACACCAGTTCGGGGAAGACGACCAGCGCGATGGCGATCATCATGAACGGGTTGCCGTGCTCCGTGGTGAGGGCCTGCGTCCAGTCGGCGACCACGTGCGGCTGGGTGGCGACCTGCCACAGACCGACCGCCACGACGACCACGTTCAGCCCGAGGTAGGTGGCGACAAGTGCCACGGCCACCCCGATGGCCTCGCTGAACCCCTTCAGGAACACCGCGCCCAGCAGGGCGATCATGAGCAGGGTGATCGGGACCTGGTGGCGGTTCAGGGTGCTCGTGAGGTGCGGGTTCTCCACCAGGTGCGCGGTCGCGTCGAATCCTGACGCGTCCTTATCGCGGGGGCGGGTGTCCCGCCGCACCGCGGCTGCGGTGCGGCGGTGCGGCGGTGCCGCAGCGGTGCGGCCGAGCGGCCCTCCGCTGCGGCGCTTTCGAGTGACACCACCGCCCGGCTCCGGGCGTGGTCCCCGCCGGGTGCCCGACCATCTCAGGCGGCCGGTCATGCTCCGGTCACGGGTTGCCGATCAGGCCGGGATCCACGCCGTCGTGGCACCGGGCCGCCGCCGGGAGACACACGTGTACGTCCTGCTCGTCGCGAGCGCCTTCAACAGCCTCACGCAGCGAGTCCACGCCGAGCTGCGCGACCACGGCCACCGCGTGGCGGTGGAACTCGCCCTGCCCGGCGTCCCCCTGGCGGAGGCCGTGCGCCGGCACGATCCCGATCTGGTCCTCGCCCCGATGCTGACGACGGCGATCCCCGAGGAGGTGTGGGCCGCCCGCACCTGCCTGATCGTCCACCCGGGGCCCGTCGGCGACCGGGGTCCCTCCTCCCTCGACCGGGCCGTGCAGGAGCAGGTGACCCGCTGGGGCGTGACGGTGCTCCAGGCCGGTGCGGAGATGGACGCCGGCGACGTGTGGGCCACCGTGGAGTGCCCGGTCCCGCCGGTCGGCAAGAGCGACCTGTACCGGGGGGAGATCGCCGACGCGGCCCTGCGGGCGGTGCTGCTCGCCGTCGAGCGGTTCGCGTCGGGCACCCACACCCCCGCGCCCCAGGACCCGGCCACCGTCCGCACCCGCCCCTACCTGCGCCAGGAGGCCCGTCGCATCGACTGGGAGGCCGACTCCACCGACCGGGTCCTGCGCACGCTGCGCGCGGCCGACTCCCGGCCGGGCGTCCTGGA
The DNA here is from genome assembly GCF_041435355.1 of Streptomyces sp. NBC_01276. Classification (GTDB taxonomy): domain Bacteria; phylum Actinomycetota; class Actinomycetes; order Streptomycetales; family Streptomycetaceae; genus Streptomyces. The sequence continues at coordinate 6,847,687 of NZ_CP108442.1, read as the reverse complement.
CGAGCTGCTGGGCGGCGAGTGGTACCTGCACGGCGGCCACCCCGAACACCGTCTGCGCGGACGCCCCGGTGAACTGCTGGCGACCCGGGCGGGGGCCGTGTGCCGGGCCACGGCCGACGGCGCCGTGTGGATCCCGGAGCTGCGGGCCCGCCGGGTGCCCGGGGAGCCCGCCCCGGTGAAACTGCCCGCCGTCCTCGCCCTCGGCGACCGGCTGCCGCCGCTGCGCGAACACCCTGCCCCGCCCCCGCACGCGGACGCCCGCGGCGGTACCTGGGCGGACATCCGCTACCGGGAGGAGGGGTCGGCCGGGTTCCTGTCCTTCGCCTTCCCCGGCGGAGCGATGGGCACCGCGCAGTGCCGCCGGCTGCTGGAGGCGTACCGGACCGCCTGCGCCCGCCCCACCTCGGTGCTCGTCCTGGGCGGTGGCCGCGACTTCTTCTCCAACGGCATCCACCTGGGCGTCATCGAGGCGGCCCCCGACCCGGCCCGGGAGTCCTGGGACAACATCAACGCGATGGACGACCTGGTCGAGGCGGTCCTCACCACCACCGACCGGCTCGTCGTCTGCGCCCTCGGGGGGAACGCCGCCGCGGGCGGGGCCATGCTGGCGCTCGCGGCGGACGAGGTCTGGTGCCGTGCGGGCGTGGTGCTGAACCCGCACTACCGCCTGATGGGGCTGTACGGCTCCGAGTACTGGACGTACACGCTGCCGCGCCGCGTCGGGGCCGCCGTCGCGGACCGCCTGACCGCCGAGGCCCTGCCCCTGAGCGCCGCCGGCGCGCTCCGGCTCGGGCTGGTCGACCGTACGGTGCCCTGCGCGCCCCGGGCCTTCGCCGGCGAGACCGCGCGGCTGGCGGCGCACCTGGCGGCGCTGCCCGCCGCCCAGTCGCGGATCGCCGCGAAGAAGGCCCTGCGGGAGCGCGACGAGGCCGTCCGGCCGCTGGCCTCCTACCGGGAGGCGGAGCTGGCGCTGATGCACCGCACCTTCTTCGACCCCGCGGCCCCGTACCACGCCCTGCGCCGCGCCTTCGTACGCAAGGAGGCGGCGGCCGCCACCCCGCCGCACCTGACCCGTCCCGTGCACGGGCGGCCCGGAGCCGCCGTCACCCCACTGGCCGTACATGACGGAGCACCCGGGGCGGAGGGCTGTTAGCAAGAAAGGTGTGGCCGGGGCAGTCCGGCCCGCCGCGCACCCCGCCCGGAACACCTCCCCGCCCTTCCCCAAGGAGGCATCCGCATGGATGCAGCACCGACCGTCGCCCCGGCAGAGGACCCCCCGATCCACATCCTGTGGATCAACGCGGGGCTGAGCTGCGACGGCGATTCCGTGTCCCTCACGGCAGCGATGCAGCCCAGCATCGAGGAGATCGTCACGGGGGTCCTGCCGGGGCTCCCCAAGATCGCCGTGCACTGGCCCCTGATCGACTTCGAATGCGGCCCCGTCGGGGGCGCGGACACGTTCATCGAGTGGTTCTTCAAGGGCGAACGGGGCGAAATCGACCCGTTCGTCCTGGTGGTCGAGGGCTCGATCCCCAACGAGAAGATCAAGCCCGAGGGCTACTGGTGCGGGTTCGGCGACGACCCGGAGACCGGCCAGCCCATCACCACCAGCGAGTGGATCGACCGGCTGGCGCCCAAGGCCCTCGCGGTCGTGGCCATCGGCACGTGCGCCACGTACGGCGGCATCCACGCCATGGAGGGCAATCCGACGGGCGCGATGGGCGTGCCGGACTACCTCGGCTGGGACTGGACGTCGAAGGCCGGCATCCCGATCGTGTGCGTGCCGGGCTGTCCGATCCAGCCCGACAACTTCTCCGAGACCCTCACCTACCTGCTGTACCAGGCGGCCGGCTCCGCGCCGATGATCCCGCTCGACGACAAGCTGCGCCCCACCTGGCTGTTCGGCATGACGGTCCACGAGGGCTGCGACCGCGCCGGCTACTACGAGCAGGGCCAGTTCGCGCAGACCTACGACTCCCCCCAGTGCCTGGTCAAGCTGGGCTGCTGGGGTCCCGTCGTCAAGTGCAACGTGCCCAAGCGCGGCTGGATGAACGGCATCGGCGGCTGTCCCAACGTCGGCGGCATCTGCATCGCCTGCACGATGCCCGGCTTCCCCGACAAGTTCATGCCGTTCATGGACGAGCCGCCCGGCGCGAAGGTCTCCAGCAAGGCCAGCGGTGTGTACGGAGCGGTGGTCCGCCGGCTCCGTGCGATCACGGAGCACACCGTCGACCAGGAACCGAAGTGGCGCCAGAGCGGCCGGACGCTGACCACGGGCTACCGCCCGCCCTGGTGAGCCCCGCAGTCTCCCCCCGCACCCAGCGCACCAACCCCCGCACCGAAGAAGGGTCACGGCAGACACGATGACACCGCAGACGAAGGCGGCCGGCGACGGCAGCGGCCTGGTCGAGATGGCCTGGGATCCGATCACCCGGATCGTGGGCAGCCTCGGCATCCACACGAAGATCGACTTCAAGCAGAAGCGGGTCGCGGAGTGCTACAGCACCTCGTCGGTCTTCCGCGGCTACAGCGTCTTCATGCGCGGCAAGGACCCCCGCGACGCGCACTTCATCACCAGCCGGATCTGCGGGATCTGCGGTGACAACCACGCCACGTGTTCCGTCTACGCGCAGAACATGGCCTACGGGGTGAAGCCGCCCCACCTCGCCGAGTGGATCATCAACCTCGGCGAGTCGGCGGAGTACATGTTCGACCACAACATCTTCCAGGAGAACCTGGTCGGGGTCGACTACTGCGAGAAGATGGTCCGCGAGACCAACCCCGGCGTCCTGGAGAAGGCCGAGCGCACCCCCGCCCCGCACGCCGGCGAGCACGGTTTCAAGACCATCGCCGACATCATGCGCTCCCTCAACCCCATCGAGGGCGAGTTCTACCGCGAGGCCCTCCAGGTCAGCCGGTACACCCGCGAGATGTTCTGTCTGATGGAGGGGCGCCACGTGCACCCCTCCACCCTCTACCCGGGCGGCGTCGGCACCATCGCCTCCGTGCAGCTCTTCACGGACTACATGAGCCGCCTGATGCGGTACTGCGAGTTCATGAAGCGGGTCGTGCCGCTCCACGACGACCTCTTCGACTTCTTCTACGAGGCCCTGCCCGGGTACGAGGAGGTCGGCCGCCGGCGCGTGCTGCTCGGCTGCTGGGGCGCGCTCAACGACCCCGAGCACTGCGACTTCACGTACGCCAACATGACCGACTGGGGACGGAAGATGTTCGTCACCCCGGGCGTGGTGGTGGACGGAAAGCTGGTCACCAACGACCTCACCGAGATCAACCTCGGCATCCGCATCCTGCTGGGCAGCTCGTACTACGACGACTGGGAGGGCCGGGAGCAGTTCGTCACGCACGACCCGCTCGGCAACCCCGTCGACCCGCGGCACCCGTGGAACCAGCACACCATCCCGGCCCCGCAGAAGCGGAACTTCGACGACAAGTACAGCTGGGTCATGTCGCCGCGCTGGTTCGACGGCAAGGACCACCTCGCACTGGACACCGGCGGCGGCCCCATCGCCCGCCTGTGGTCCACGGCGCTGTCCGGGCTGGTGCAGACCGACTACGTGCAGGCCACCGGCCACAGCGTGGTGATCACCCTGCCGCGCACGATGACCAAGCCCGAGACCCGCTTCGAGTGGAAGATCCCGAAGTGGAGCAACGCGCTGGAGCGCAACCGCGCCCGCACGTACTTCCAGGCGTACGCCGCCGCGATCGCGCTGCACTGCGCCGAGAAGGGGCTGGCGGAGGTCCGCGCCGGACGCACCCAGACCTGGGAGAAGTTCGAGGTCCCGGACGAGGGCCTGGGCGTCGGCTTCACCGAGGCCGTGCGCGGGGTTCTCTCGCACCACATGGTGATCCGCGACGGCAAGATCGCCAACTACCACCCGTACCCGCCGACCCCGTGGAACGCCAGCACCCGCGACACCTTCGGCACCCCGGGACCGTACGAGGACGCGGTGCAGAACACCCCGATCTTCGAGGAGAACTCCCCGGAGAACTTCAAGGGCATCGACATCATGCGCGCGGTGCGCAGCTTCGACCCGTGCCTGCCCTGCGGCGTCCACATGTACGTGGGCGGCGGCAAGACGGTCAAGACGATGCACGTGCCCACCGGCCTGAGCGGACTGGGCGGATGAGCGCCGCCCTGGACGCCCGGCAGGCGGGCGCACGGGTGGAGGAGGTCCTGGAGGGCCTGGCCTCCGGCGGTGACCGGCGGGCGTGCGCGGCCGCCGAGGAACTGGTGCGCGTCCTCATGGACTTCTACGGGTCCGGGCTCGCCCGGATCGTGGAGCGGCTCGGCGGGCAGGCGCTCTCCCCGGTGCTGGACGACGAGCTCGTGGCGAGCCTGCTCTCGCTGCACGACCTGCACCCCGAGGACGTCGACACGCGGATCGGGCGGGCCCTCGGCGCCGCCGGGGACACGGTGGAGCGGATCGCGTTCGACGGGGCCACCGGGGTGCTGCGGGTACGCCCCCGCGCGGCGGCCTCCGGCTGCGGGTGCGGTTCCCCGGACGACGCCGCCCGGGGCCTGGAGGAGGCCCTGGCCTGCTTCGCGCCCGAGGTGACGGCGGTGGAGACGGAGGCCGCCCCGGCCCCGCAGCAGCCGCTGCTGCAGATCTCCGTCCGGCCGCACGCTCCGGTGCGGGCGTGACGGGGCCCGGCCTCCTGGCGGGCGGACCGCGCGGCCTGCGCCGGTTCACGGGCCCCCGTCCGCCCCGACCCGAGAGCTGCGAGCTGTGCGGGACCGCGGTGGCCGGGGACGGCCACCGCCACCTCGTGGAGACCGAGAAGCGGTCGCTGGTGTGCGCCTGCACCGGCTGCGCCCTGCTGTTCGACCGGCCGGGCATCGTGACGGGCCGGTTCCGCGCCGTCCCCGTCCGGTACCTGGCCGATCCCGCGCACCGGCTCGACGACGGGGCCTGGGAGCGCCTCCAGATCCCGGTCGGCGTGGCGTTCTTCTTCCGCAACGCCGCGCTCGACCGGCTGGTCGCCCTCTACCCGAGCCCGGCGGGGGCCACCGAGAGCGAGCTCGACCCGCAGACCTGGCAGAGCGTGCTGGGCTCCGGCCGGCTGGCCGCGCTCCTCGAACCCGACGTGGAGGCGCTGCTGCTGCGCCGCTCGGAGGGCCGCACCAGCTGTCATCTGGTGCCCATCGACATCTGCTACGAGCTGGTGGGGCGGATGCGGCTGTTGTGGCAGGGCTTCGACGGCGGCGCCGAGGCCCGGGCCGCGCTGGACGCGTTCTTCGCCGAGGTCGAACGGCGCGCCAGGGTGCTCGCTCCGGGGCCGGTGTCATGACGGCCGCCACGGAGTTCACCTTCACCTGCACCGGGGTGCGCGCCGACCCGTACGCCGCGGGCCCCACCCTCGTCTTCCGGCTGCGCGTCGGCGCGGGGGCGGGGGTGCGGGTGCACGCGCTGGCCCTGCGGGTCCAGCTGCGGATCGAGCCGGCCCGGCGCGGCTACTCGGACGCCGAGGCCGAGGGGCTCGCCGACCTCTTCGGGGAGCGTTCCCGCTGGGGCAACACCCTCCAGCCGGTGCAGTTCGCCCAGGTGTCGGTGATGGTGCCGAGCTTCACCGGGGAGACCGAGACCGATCTGGTCGTCCCCTGCACCTACGACATGGACATCGCGGCCACCCGCTACTTCGGCGCCCTGGAGGACGGCGAGGCGCCGCTGCTGATGCTCTTCTCCGGCACGGCGTTCACCGGCGGGGGCGGGTTCCGGGTCGAGCCGGTGCCCTGGGACCGGGAGGCCTCGTACCGGATGCCGGCCACGGTGTGGCGGGAGATGGTCGAGCAGCACTTCCCCGGCTGCGGGTGGCTGCGGCTGCCCCGCGACACGATGGCGGAGCTGCTCGCCTACCGCTCCCGGCACGCGCTCGCCTCCTGGGAGGCGACGGTGCGCTCGCTGCTCGACTCGGCCGCCGGGGCCGTCCCGGCCGCCGCCCCGCCCCCGCCGCTGCGGCTGGGGGCCGTACTGCCGCGCGTCACCGAGAGGACCGCTCCGTGACCACCACCACCGAGCGGGACACCCGCTTCGACACCGCCCGGCACGTGGCGGACGCCGTCCTCTTCGAGGGTTACGTGCTCTACCCGTACCGGGCCTCGGCGGCCAAGAACCGGCTGCGCTGGCAGTTCGGGGTCCTGGTGCCGCCCGCCTGGGCCCCCGCGCACGGCGAGCACGCCTTCCAGCGGACCGAGATCCTGATGGAGCCCCGCGGGGAGGCGACGCTCCACCTGGAGCTGCGCTTCCTGCACGCCCAACGCCGCACCGTCCAGCGGCTCCACCAGGACGGCGCCTACGCCGACGTCGGCGAACTGCACCTGCCCGACCGGATCCTGGTCCCCTGGGACGAGGGCACCGAGGAACGGGTCGAACTCGCCGTCCCCGTGGCCGCGCTGGCCGGTGAGGGGGTCGTGCTCCCCTTCACCCGGCCGGCCCGGGAGGAGAGCGAACCGGTGCTGGACGGCTCGGGGCGCGCCGTCGGCCGCCTGCTGCGGCGCACCGAGGAGGCCGAGGGCCGGGTACGGCTCTCGGCGGCCGAACTCGACGGTCCGTACCGGGTGCTGAAGCTCACCGCGGTCGTGGAGAACACCAGCGCCTGGACCCCCGCCGACGGGGACGGGGCCACCCGCGAGGCGGCCCTGCCGCGCTCGCTCGTCGCCGCCCACCTCCTGCTGGGGCTGGACGCCGGTTCCTTCCTGTCGCTGACCGACCCGCCCGAGTGGGCCCGGGAGGCCGTCGCCGCGTGCGACAACCGGCACACCTGGCCGGTGCTGGCGGGCGGCGACGGCCGCTCCGACGTGGTCCTGTCCTCCCCGATCATCCTGGAGGACCATCCCGCGATCGCGCCGGAGAGCGCCGGGGCGATGTACGACGCCCTGGAGATCGACGAGATCCTCGCGCTGCGCACCGCGACCCTCACCGAGGAGGAGAAGCGCGAGGCGCGCGGGACGGACGCCCGCGCGGCCGCCGTGATCGAGCTCGCCGATTCGATGCCGCCCGAGGTCCTGGAACGGCTGCACGGCGCCGTGCGCGGACTGCGGGAGGTCACCGGACCGGACGCCTTCGACGGGCCGGCCACCCTGACGGAGGTCCCGGACGGGGAGGCCGTGTTCCGGCCGGAGGCTCCCTGGTGGGACCCGGCGGGAGCGGATCCGGCGCCGGAGCGGATCCGGGTCGACGGGGTCTTCGTGGAACCCGGCAGCCGGGTGCTGCTCCGGCCGGGCCTGCGGCGCACCGACGCCCAGGACCTGTTCCTCCAGGGCCGCTCCGCCCTGGTCGAGGCCGTCCTGCACGACGTGGACGGCGGGGTGCACCTCGCCGTCACGGTGGAGGGGGACCCGGGCGCCGACATCCGCCGGGAGCAGGGCCGGTTCCTGTACTTCCAGCCCGACGAGGTCACCCCGCTGGAGGACGCGTGAGCGGCGCGGTCCTGGTCGCCGGCATCGGCAACGTCTTCCTCGGCGACGACGGCTTCGGCGTCGAGGCGGTGCGCGCCCTGGCGGCGCACCCGCTGCCGGCGCACGTGGAGGCGGTGGACTTCGGGGTGCGCGGGGTGCACCTGGCCTACCAGCTCCTGGACGGCTACGACACGCTCGTCCTGGTCGACGCCACCGCGCGCGGCGGCGCCCCCGGCACGCTGTACCTGATCGACGCGTCCGGCGGGGAGGCGGGCCCCCTGTCCCCGGGACCCGGCTCCCCCGGCGCCGCCGTCCTCGACGGCCACCACATGTCTCCCGACACCGTCCTGGCCCTGCTGGGCACGCTGTGCGCGGGCACCGGAGCCACCCCGCCCCGGCGGACCCTCGTCGTCGGCTGCGAACCCGCCTGCGTCGAGGAGGGCATCGGGCTGAGCGGCCCGGTGGCCGCCGCGGTGCCGGAGGCCGTGCGGATGCTCCTGGACCTGCTCCGGGAGGAGGAACCGCAGGGGGCCGCGGCCGACGCCGTCGTCGCCGCCACCACCACCGCCACCGCCACCGCCCACCCGAACGCCGTGAACTGAGGAGAACCCCATGAAGAAGGCCGTCATCGGCGGAGCCGCCGCCGTGGCCCTGGTCGCCGTCCTCGCGCAGGTCCTCCCCGACCTCAAGCGCTACCTGCGCATGCGCTGCATGTGAGCCCCGCCCCGCCCCGGCGCCCGAATGGCGTACGGGGCGTGCGGCGCACCGGCGTGCCCGCCCGTGCCTCCCGCGTCCTGCCGGTGTAATGAGCCCCGGCAGGACGGAGTCCGATGCACGAGATGTCGATCGCCATGGCCGTCGTGGGCCAGGTGGAAGAGGCGGCCCGAGCGGGCGCGGCGAGCGCCGTGCGCCGCGTGGAGCTCCAGGTCGGGGAGTTGGCCGGTGTGGTGCCGGACTCCCTGGCCTTCTGTTTCGAACTGGCCTGTGCCGGAACGGTCCTCGAAGGCGCCGAACTCGTCACGCGGTCCGTGACGGCCAGTGCCCGCTGCGCGGACTGTGCCGGAGCGTGGGCGGTGGGCATGCCGCCCGACCTGTGCTGCCCCGTCTGCGGACGGGCCACCGAGGTGGAACTGCTCACGGGGCGCGAACTGCGCATCCTCAACGTGACCTGGGAGGACGCCCCGGGCGCGGCCTCCTGCCGCGAACCGATCCCCGAGGAGGCCTGAACCATGTGCCGAGTGGTCGATCTGCAGCAGGCGGTGCTCGCCAAGAACGACGGGGCGGCGCGCGCCCTGCGCGCCGAACTCGCCTCCCGGGGGACGGCGGTCGTCAACCTGCTCTCCAGCCCCGGCAGCGGGAAGACGGCCCTGCTGGAGCGGGAGCTGTTCCTGGCCCGGGAGCGGGGCGTGCCCGTGGCGGCCCTGACGGCCGATCTCGCCACCGAGAACGACGCGCTGCGCCTGGCCCGTTCGGGCGTACCCGTCAAGCAGGTGCTCACGGACGGGCTCTGCCACCTGGAGGCCTCGATGCTGGGGCGCCACCTGGACGGGTGGCTGCCCGAGGAGACGCGGCTGCTGTTCGTGGAGAACGTGGGGAACCTGGTCTGCCCGGCCTCGTACGACCTCGGGGAGTCGCTGCGCGTGGTCCTCGCGTCGGTGACCGAGGGCGAGGACAAGCCGCTGAAGTACCCGACCGCCTTCGGGCTGGCCCAGCTGGTCGTGGTCACCAAGACCGACATCGCGGCGGCCGTCGAGTTCGACGAGGCGGCCTTCCGCGCCAACGTCCAACGGGTCAACCCGGGGGTGGAGGTGGTGCTCACCTCGGTCCGCGCGGACGAGGGGACGGGCCTCCTGCTGGACCGGGCCCTGGCGGTCGGGGCGGGGGCGCGGGCCCACGCTCCCGTGATGGCCCGGCAGCGGCACGAGGGAGGCCAGCACGGCCACGGACACGAGCACGGGCCGGGCCACACCCACGACGACCACAGCCACGACCACGACCACGACGATCACGATCACCACGGTCACGGTCAGCCCGGCCCCGCCGTGGCCCAGACCCGCTGATGGAGCACCTGGAACGCCGACGGGTCACCGTACGGGGCGTGGTGCAGGGGGTCGGCTTCCGGCCCTACGTCTACACCCGCGCCACCGGCCTCGGCCTCGCCGGGCACGTCACCAACACCCCGGAGGGCGTGGTCGCCGAGGTGGAGGGCTCCGCCGCCGCCGTGTCGGAGTTCTGCGAGCGGCTCGCGGCCGACGCCCCGCCGCTGGCCGTGGTGGACGCCGTCGACCACCGCCCGGTCCCCCTCTCCGGCGGAGCCGGCTTCACCATCATCGCCTCCCGGTCCGGCGGCCCGGCCCGGACGCTGGTCTCCCCCGACGTCGCCACCTGCGCGGACTGCCTCGCCGAGCTCGCGGACCCGGCCGACCGCCGCCACCGCCACCCCTTCATCACGTGCACGCACTGCGGGCCCCGCTTCACCATCGTCACCGGGCTGCCCTACGACCGGGCCCACACCACGATGGACCGCTTCCCGATGTGCGCCGACTGCGCCCGCGAGTACGCCGACCCGGCTGACCGCCGCTTCCACGCGCAGCCCGTCGCCTGCCCGGCCTGCGGGCCCCGGCTGCGGCTGCTGACCGGGCGGCCGCCGAGCGGGGAGGCCTGCGCCGATCCCGTCGCGGGGGCCCGCGCGCTGCTGGCCGCGGGGGCGGTCCTGGCCGTGAAGGGGCTCGGCGGGTACCACCTGGCCTGCGACGCCACCCTGCCCGGGGCCGTCGCCGGGCTGCGCCGCCGCAAGGGCCGCGGGGACAAGCCCTTCGCGCTGATGGCCCGGGACCTCGCCGACGTCGAGGCCCTCGCCCACCTCGGCCCCGAGGAGCGGGAGCTGCTCACCGGCGGGGTGCGGCCCATCGTGCTGCTGCGCCGCCGCCCCGACGGAGCCCCGCTGCCGGGGGTCGCCCCCGGCAGCCCCGACCTGGGCGTGATGCTCCCGTACACCCCCCTCCACCACCTGCTGCTCGGCCTGGACGGGGACCCGCGGGGCCCGCGCCTGCTGGTGATGACCAGCGGGAACCTCTCGGGCGAGCCCATCGTCACCGACGACGCCGAGGCGCTGGAGCGCCTCTCCGGCCTCGCCGACGCCTGGCTGACCCACGACCGGCCGATCCACGTGCCCTGCGACGACTCCGTGGTGCGGGTCTGCGACGGCGAACCCCTGGTCCTGCGCCGCTCGCGCGGGTACGCGCCGCTGCCCCTGACCCTGCCGCTGCCGGTCCCCGCCACCCTCGCCGTGGGCGGCGACCTCAAGAACGCCTTCTGCCTCGGCGAAGGACGCCGGGCCTGGCTGTCGGCCCACACCGGCGACATGGACGACCTGGCCACCCGGTACGCCTTCGAGCGGGCGGAGCGGCAGCTGGAGACCCTCACCGGGGTCACCCCCGTACTCCTCGCCGCCGATCTGCATCCCGGCTACCGTTCCGGCCGCTGGGCCCGCGAGCGGGCGGGAGCCCGCCCGCCGGCCGGCGTGCAGCACCACCACGCGCACGTCGCCTCCGCGCTCGCCGAACACGGCCTCGACGGCTCCCGGCGGGTGATCGGCGTCGCCTTCGACGGCACCGGGTACGGGGACGACGGCGCCGTCTGGGGAGGGGAGGTCCTCCTCGCCGACTACGCGGGGTACACCCGCTTCGCGCACCTGGCCTACGTACCGCTGCCCGGCGGCGACGCGGCCGTGCGGCGGCCCTACCGGATGGCCCTGGCCCATCTGTGGGCCGCCGGCCTGGACCGGGCTGCGGACCTGCCCTGCACCGCGGCCTGCCCGCCCACCGAACTGCGGGTCCTGGAAACCCAGTTGGAGCGCGGCCTGAACTGCGCCCCCACCTCCAGCATGGGCCGGCTCTTCGACGCGGTGTCCGCCCTGGCGGGCGTCTGCCAGCACGCCGGGTACGAGGCGCAGGCCGCCATCGAGCTGGAGGGCGCCGCGTTCGGGGCACCCGCCGCCGGTCCCGGCTACGCCTTCGCCGTGCGGGTGCCCGGGGCCGGTGCCGCCGGCCCGGTCATCGCCGATCCGGCGCCCGTACTGGCGGCGGTGGCGGCCGACGTACGGGCGGGGACCGGCCGGCCGGTGATCGCCGCCCGCTTCCACTCCGGGGTCGCGGACCTCGTCGGCACGCTCTGCGGACTGGCGCGCGACCGGCACGGCCTGGACACGGTGGCCCTCACCGGCGGGGTCTTCGCCAACACCCTGCTCTCCTCCGCCTGCGCCCGCCTGCTGCGCGACCGGGGGTTCACCGTCCTGCGGCACCGCACGGTCCCGCCGGGCGACGGCGGGCTGGCCCTGGGCCAGCTCATGGTGGCGGCGGCCGGACACGTCACGGAACACCCACAACGAGGAGAAGCCCATGTGCCTGGCGGTACCCGGCAGAGTGCTTGAGATCGGGGAGAGGGACGGCACGCGCATGGCGACCGTCGACTTCGGCGGCGTGCAGAAGGAGGTCTGCCTGGAGTACCTGCCGGACCTCCGGGTCGGCGAGTACGCCATCGTCCACGTGGGGTTCGCCCTCCAGCGACTGGACGAGGAGTCAGCCCTCCAGACCCTCGAACTCTTCGCGCAACTCGGAATGCTCCAGGAGGAGTTCGGCGACCCCTGGGAGCAGGCGGCCCAGGCGGGCGGCGGCGACTGGCCCTTCGCGGACGATCCGGCGGCGCCCGTCGCACGGCCCGCCACGTCCCACGGGACCGACGTCCGGCAGGAGGACGCACCGCGGTGAAGTACATCGACGAGTTCCAGGACCCGGCACTGGCCCGCCGGCTCCTCGACGAGATCCGCTCCACGGTGACCCGGCCCTGGGCACTGATGGAGGTCTGCGGCGGCCAGACCCACACCATCATCCGGCACGGCATCGACCAGCTCCTGCCCGATCAGGTCGAGTTGATCCACGGGCCCGGCTGTCCGGTGTGCGTCACGCCGCTGGAGGTCATCGACAAGGCGCTGGAGATCGCCTCCCGCCCCGAGGTGATCTTCTGCTCCTTCGGGGACATGCTGCGCGTCCCCGGCACCGGCCGCGACCTGTTCCGGGTGCGCGGCGAGGGCGGCGACGTACGGGTCGTGTACTCGCCGCTGGACGCCCTGCGGATCGCGCGGGAGAACCCGGGGCGGGAGGTGGTCTTCTTCGGCATCGGCTTCGAGACCACCGCGCCGCCCAACGCCATGACCGTGTACCAGGCGCGCAGGCTCGGCATCCGCAACTTCAGCCTGCTGGTCTCCCACGTGCGGGTGCCCCCGGCGATCGAGGCGATCATGCGGTCTCCGAGCTGCCGGGTGCAGGGCTTCCTGGCCGCCGGGCACGTGTGCAGCGTGATGGGGACGGGCGAGTACCCGGAGCTGGCGGCGCGCCACCGGGTGCCGATCGTCGTCACGGGCTTCGAGCCGCTGGACATCCTCGAAGGCGTGCGCAGGACCGTGCTGCAGCTGGAGCGCGGCGAGCACACCGTCGACAACGCCTACGCGCGCGCCGTCCGCCCGGAGGGCAACCCGGCCGCCCTCGCCATGCTGGAGGACGTCTTCGAGGTCACCGACCGGGCCTGGCGGGGCATCGGGGTCATCCCGCGCAGCGGCTGGCGGCTGTCGCCGCGCTACCGGGAGTTCGACGCCGAGCACCGCTTCTCGGTCACCGGCATCACCACCCTGGAGCCGGCCGAGTGCCGGAGCGGGGAGGTGCTCCAGGGGCTGCTGAAACCGCACGAGTGCGAGGCCTTCGGCGGTCCGTGCACCCCGCGCAACCCGCTGGGCGCCACCATGGTGTCCAGCGAGGGCGCCTGCGCGGCGTACTACCTCTACCGCCGCCTCGACCTGCCCGCCGCCGCTTCGAAGACCTCGCTGGAGGCGAGCCCCGTTGCCTGAGACCGCACCGTCCGAGACCGTCCTCGACGTCACGGGCTGGACCTGCCCCGCCCCCCTGCGCGACCACCCCCGGGTGGTCATGGGCCACGGCGGGGGCGGCGCGCTCTCCGCCGAACTGGTCCAGCACCTGTTCGCCCCCGCCTTCGGCGGCGAGGCGCTGGCCCAGCTCGGGGACTCGGCGGCCGTCTCGCTGGGCGGCGTACGCCTCGCCTTCTCCACCGACTCCTACGTCGTGCGGCCGCTGTTCTTCCCCGGCGGGAGCATCGGGGACCTGGCGGTCAACGGCACGGTCAACGACCTGGCCATGAGCGGCGCCCGTGCCGCCTACCTGTCCTGCGGGTTCATCCTGGAGGAGGGCGTCGAGATGTCCGCGGTGGCGCGCGTGGCCGAGGCCATGGGCGCCGCCGCGCGGACCGCGGGCGTGGAGATCGCGACCGGGGACACCAAGGTCGTCGAGGCGGGCCACGGGGACGGGATCTACGTCAACACGGCGGGGATCGGGCTGATCCCGCAGGGGGTGGACCTGCGCCCGCAGCGGGTGGTCCCCGGCGACGTGGTGATCGTCAGCGGCGAGATCGGCCTGCACGGCGTCGCGATCATGAGCGTCCGCGAGGGCCTGGAGTTCGGCGTCGACATCGAGAGCGACTGCGCGGCCCTGGGCGGGCTCGTGCAGAGCATGCTCGCGGTCACCCCTGACCTGCACGTCCTGCGCGACCCGACCCGGGGCGGCCTGGCGGCCTCCCTCAACGAGATCGCCGCCGCCTCCGGCACCGGGGTCGTCCTCCACGAGGGCCGTGTCCCGGTCCCCGAGGCCGTCGCGAACGCCTGCGCGATCCTCGGACTCGACCCGCTCTACGTGGCCAACGAGGGCAAGCTCGTCGCCTTCGTGCCCCGCGAGCACGCCGACGCCGTCCTCGACGCCCTGCGCGCCCACCCGCTGGGCCGGCACGCGGCGGTGATCGGCGAGGCCGTCGCCGATCACCCGGGCATGGTCGTGGCGCGGACCGGGCTCGGCGGCACCCGGGTGGTCGACCTGCCGGTCGGGGAGCAGCTGCCGCGGATCTGCTGAGGGATCCCGTGCGCCCCGGCGCACCTCCGCGGGCCCCGCCGACCTGTCCACGGCGGCGGGCTCGCGGCCGGCGTTTCGACACGGTGGCAGGCCCGCGCGGCGCCCGGCTCCCGCATGATCGGTTGCCTCGGCGGAGGAGGACCCCTCCGCCGGGGCACCCGCCCCCGATCAAGGAGCCGCACCGCCATGTCCGACATCACCGTCCGCGCCGTCCGTCCCGGGGACTTCGGCCAGTGGCGCGCCCTCTACCGCGGCTACGCCGACTTCTACCGCGTGGAGCAGACCGAGGAGGCGGCCGCGACGGTGTGGGCGTGGGTGAACGACCCCGGGCACGAGGTCGGCGCGCTGGTCGCCGAGGACGCCTCGGGCCGCCTCCTGGGGCTGGCCCACTACCGCCCGTTCGCCCGGCCGCTGTCCGCGACGGTGGGCTGCTTCCTGGACGACCTGTTCGTGGCCCCGGAGCACCGGGGCTCGGGCGCCGCCGACCTGCTGCTGGGGGCGCTGCGCGCGCTGGCCGGGGAGCGCGGGTGGAGCGTGGTGCGCTGGATCACCGCCGACGACAACCACCGGGCGCGCGCCAAGTACGACCAGGTGGCCACGCGGACCATGTGGGTCACCTACGACATGGCCCCCGGTAACTGACCCCGTCTCCGCGCGGGCGCGGGCCGGCGCGTGACCGCGTCCGCCGCGGTCAGCCCTCGCCGGCCGCGTCGTCGCAGGCGGGGCAGACCCGGTCGGCGTACCGGGGCGGGTACCAGGGGGCGTCCGGGTGTTCGGCGGGCCGCCAGGGGGCCGTCTCCATGGCGAAGGTGTCCCTGCCGCACAGGGTCCTCGGCCCCCGGACGGAGGTCCGGCCCGGGGCCGCGGGCGCCGCGTGCACCCGCAGCGGGAGCCGTTCGTCCCCGGAGGCGGCGTCCCCGGGCGGGGAGTCCCCGGAGGGGTACTCGTACACCACGACCGTCTCGCTCATACCTCGACGATAGGCGGCCCCGCCGCGGCCCGCGTGCCGGCGCCGGGGTCGGGGGCGGTCTCGGGGCCGGGCCGGCGCGCGCCGCGGTCGGCCGCCAGCAGCAGCGCCACCGGCGCGGCGGGCGAGTCCCGGGCGGCGCCCGCCGCGAGCAGGCCGAGGTCGACGACGGTGGCCGCGGCCAGTACCCGCATCGGAGCGATCCGGCTGCCGACCCGGTCGGACCACCAGCCGGCGAACAGCCGCACTCCGGCCCCGGCCAGGTTGGCCACGGCCAGCACAGCGGCGGCCGCGCCGACGGACCAGCCGCGCGCCTGCGTCAGGAACAGCAGGGAGAACCCGGTGACCACGAACTGCGGCACGCACAGCAGTCCGGCCGCCGCGTGGATCCGCCACAGGTAGCCGCCCCGGTAGGGCGCGGGTGTGCGGGTGCCCTCCCGCCTCGCGGGGCGCCGCGGACCGACGGCGAGCAGGGCGATCGCCACGCCGGCGGCGCCGGCCAGGACCAGCAGCGCGCCCAGCGGGACCGCCCCCGGACGGCGGCGGCGCCGGCCAGGGCCCCGGCGGCGGCGAGCAGCCCGGCGGTCAGGGCCGGCCGCTCGCCGTACCGGTCGGCGACGGCTCCCCAGCCGATCAGGCCGAGGAGGATCCCGAAGACCGGGCAGGAGACGAGCAGTCCGGCACCGGCCGGGGAGAGCCCCAGCTCCTCCTGGAGGGCGGGGAGCAGGTAGGACAGCCCGTAGAGCGCGGTGGCACCGGCGGTATGACCACAGGTCCGAGGGCGAGCATCACCCAACTGCGGCGTATTCGCCGGGCGTTCATGCGGCCACACTACGCACGGGCGTACGCCGGAGGACCGCTGGAGTCCAGCACCTCGGCCTCGCCGCCCGGCCCGCCCGCGCCCGTCCGGTTTCGATTCCATGGTGAGCCGGATGGCGGGCGTCGCGACCCCCTGGATCCGGTGATGTACGGACCGGGAGCCAGCGGGCCGGCCCGGCAGCGGGTCCCCCACCTGCGCGTTCGGGCCCCCTGCCGCAACGCCGCCCGCCGGCCGGGCCCGCCGGCGCTCCCGGCCCGGCCCGCCGCGGCTGCGGAACCGGCCGTCGGGGTGGCGGGGCGCCGGCGAAGAACATCATCAGGTCATCCGTCCCGGACTCTTGACTCCTTCCGCGCCACTCGCGATTCTCGACGCACCGTTTGTGCGGGGCATGACAATTCATGCCCGGATTCGACCGCGCCCGCCCGCCGACCGAAGACACGAGTGATGACCTTGACCCCTCACCCTCGCTCCCCACGCCCGCCACGGCCACGCCGCAGGCGCCGTCCCCTCGCACTCCTGTCGTTGCTCCTCGCCGCCGTACTGGCCATGGTGCTGGGGCCCGTGCCCAGCTCCTCGGCCGACGCCGGCTGGTGGACCCCGACCGCGCGCCCGCAGCCCGACTCCGACATCAACGTCACCGGCGAGCCCTTCAAGGGCACCGACGACAAGGGACGGGTCCGCGGCTTCGTCGACGCCCATGACCACATCATGGCCAACGAGGGCTTCGGCGGCCGTCTGATCTGCGGCAAGGCCTTCTCCGATCTCGGGGTGGCCGACGCGCTCAAGGACTGCCCCGAGCACTACCCCGACGGCTCTCTCGCCGTCTTCGACATGATCACCAAGGGCGGGGACGGCAAGCACGACCCCGTCGGCTGGCCCACCTTCAAGGACTGGCCCGCCCACGACTCGCTCACCCACCAGCAGAACTACTACGCCTGGATCGAACGCGCCTGGCGCGGCGGCGAGCGCGTCCTCGTCAACGACCTCGTCACCAACGGCGTGATCTGCTCGGTCTACTTCTTCAAGGACCGCAGCTGCGACGAGATGACCGCCATCCGCCTGGAGGCGCAGAAGACCTACGACATGCAGGCCTACATCGACAAGATGTACGGCGGGCCCGGAAAGGGCTGGTTCCGGATCGTCACCGACTCCGCACAGGCCCGTGAGGTGATCAAGCAGGGCAAGCTGGCCGTCGTCCTCGGCGTGGAGACCTCCGAGCCCTTCGGCTGCAAGCAGATCCTGGACGTCGCCCAGTGCAGCAAGGCGGACATCGACCGCGGCCTGGACGAGCTCTACGGGCTCGGCGTGCGCAGCATGTTCCTCTGCCACAAGTTCGACAACGCCCTGTGCGGCGTCCGCTTCGACGAGGGCACGCTCGGCACCGCGATCAACGTGGGGCAGTTCCTGTCCACCGGCACCTTCTGGAAGACCGAGGAGTGCACCGGGCCCCAGCACGACAACCCCATCGGCCTCGCACCGGCTCCGCAGGCCCAGAAGGAGCTCCCGGAGGGCGTCTCGGTGCCCTCCTACGCCGCCGGGGCGCAGTGCAACGCGCGCGGACTGACCGACCTGGGCGCCTACGCGGTGCGCGGCATGATGAAACGCAACATGATGCTGGAGATCGACCACATGGGCGTCAAGGCCGCGGGGCAGGCCTTCGACATCCTGGAGTCCGAGTCCTACCCCGGCGTGATCTCCTCGCACAGCTGGATGGACCTGGGCTGGACCGAGCGGCTGTACAAGCTCGGCGGGTTCGCCGCCCAGTACATGGGCGGATCCGAGGGCTTCACCGCCGAGGCGGCCCGGACCAAGGCCCTGCGTGACAAGTACGACGTGGGCTACGGGTACGGCACCGACATGAACGGGGTCGGCGGCTGGCCGGGTCCCCGCGGCGCGAACACCCCCAACCCGGTCCGCTACCCCTTCCGCACCGCCGACGGCGGCTCGGTCGTCGACCGGCAGACCACCGGCTCGCGGACCTGGGACCTCAACACCGACGGCGCCGCCCACTACGGCATGGTCCCGGACTGGATCGAGGACATCAAGCAGGTCGGCGGCCAGAGCGTGGTCGACGACCTGATGCGGGGCGCCGAGTCCTACCTGCACACCTGGGGGGCCACGGAGAGCCACCGGGCCGAGGTCAACCTCGCCTCCCGGACCCCCGCCTCGGCCAGCTCCACCGAGTGGTGGAACCCCTTCGTCGACTACTCGCCGGGCAAGGCCGTCGACGGGGACACCGGCACCCGCTGGGCCAGCGAGTGGAACGACGACCAGTGGGTGCAGTTCGACCTCGGGTCCGCGCACACGATCCGGCGCGTCACCCTCGACTGGGAGGCCGCGTACGGGAAGTCGTACCGTATCGAGGTCTCGACCGACGGCAGCAACTGGCAGACGGCCTGGTCCACCACGACCGGCGACGGCGGGGTGGACACCGCCCGGTTCGCCGCCACCCCGGCCCGCTACGTGCGCGTCCACGGCGCGCAGCGCGGCACCCAGTGGGGCTACTCGCTCCATGAGGTGGGCGTCTACGGCGGCTGACGTCCGGCCCCGCCGCGTTCCCCGCCCCGCATCGGTAGCCGTAGCCGTAGCCGAACCCGCACGCGTACCCGCACCGAAAGGAACCACATGGCCCGGATGCCCTCGGCCGAGCGGCGCCGCCAGCTGACCGAAGCGGCGATCCGCGCGATGACCCGCGACGGCGTCGCCCGGACCACGACCCGCTCCATCGCCGCCGAGGCGGGGGTGTCCCTGAGCGTCTTCCACTACTGCTTCACGTCCAAGCAGGCCCTCCTCGAATCCGTCATCGAGGCGATCACCGCCCACTACATCACGGTGGTGCGGGAGGCGATCCGCCCGAAGCCCACCCTGCGCGAGACGGTCCGGGCCGGCTTCCAGGCGTACTGGGACCACGTCTGCGACCGGCCCGGCGAGCACATGCTGACCTACGAGCTCACCCAGTACGCCCTGCGCCGGCCCGGGTTCGAGCACCTGGCGCGCCGCCAGTACGAGCTGTACTGCGATACGTACGCGGAGCTCCTCGGGCAGCTGGGCCGCGACATGCGGCTCGAACCGCGCGTGCCGGTCACCGTGCTGGCCCGCTACCTGGCCGCCATGACCGACGGAATGACCCTGAACGCCCTCGTGCTCGGGGACGCCAGGGCCACGGCCGACCTCCTCGACCTGGTCACCGACCACGTCGTCGGCCTGATGGAACCGGCGGACGCGCGGCCGGGCGGCGCCGACCGCCCGCTCACCGCGGATCCGCTGCCCGCCACACGGTGGTGATGTTGCAGAACTCCCGGATGCCGTGCCCGGACAGCTCCCGCCCGTATCCGGAGCGCTTGACCCCGCCGAAGGGCAGCGCCGGGTGGGAGGCGGTCATGCCGTTGACGAAGACACCGCCGGCCTCCAGGTCCCGGGCGAAGCGTTCGAGCTCGGCCTCGTCCCGGGTCCAGACGTTGGAACTCAGGCCGAAGGGCGTGTGGTTGGCCCGCTCCACCGCCTCGTCCAGGCTGCCCACCCGGTAGAGGGTGGCCACGGGTCCGAAGGTCTCCTCCAGGTCGATCCGCATGGCCGGGGTGACGTCGGCCAGGACCGTGGGCTCGTAGAACCAGCCGTCCGGCAGACCGGGCGGGCGTCCGCCGCCGCACAGCACCGTGGCCCCCTGCCGGACGGCGTCCTCGACGAGCTCCTCCACGTCCGCGCGCCCGGCCTCGGTGGCCAGCGGGCCGACGTCGGTGGACGCGAGCATGGGGTCGCCGACGGTCAGGGCGGCCATGCCGGCCGTGAAGAGCCCGGCGAACTCGTCGTAGACGTCGGTGTGGACGATGAACCGCTTGGCGGCAATGCAGGACTGGCCGTTGTTCTGCACCCGCGCGGTCACGGCGGTGCGGGCCGCGCGGGCCACGTCGGCCGAGGGCATCACGATGTACGGGTCGCTGCCACCGAGTTCCAGGACGGTCTTCTTCACCTCGTCCCCGGCGACGGAGGCGACCGCGCGGCCGGCCGGTTCGCTGCCGGTGAGCGTGGCGGCGGCCACCCGCGGGTCGCGCAGGACCGCCTCGACCGCGGCCGAGCCGATGAGCAGGGTCTGGAAGCAGCCGCGCGGGAAGCCCGCCCGTTCGAAGAGGTCCCCGAGGTACAGGGCCGTCTGGGGGACGTTCGAGGAGTGTTTGAGCAGACCGACGTTGCCGGCCATCAGGGCGGGCGCGGCGAAGCGCACGACCTGCCAGAGCGGGAAGTTCCACGGCATCACGGCGAGGACGACGCCGATCGGCCGGTAGCTCACCCGGACGGCCGCGGCTCCCGCGTCGGCCACGTCACCGTCGGCGGGCCGCTCGTCGGCGAGGAGGGACTCGGCGCGGTCGGCGTACCAGCGCATCGCCTTCACGCACTTCAGGGCCTCGGCGCGGGCCGCCGCGAGGGGCTTGCCCATCTCGATGGTCATGGTGCGGGCGATGTCCTCCGCCTCGGCCTCCAGGAGGTCGGCGGCGCGGATGAGCAGCGCGGAGCGTTCGGCGAAGGTGGTGCGGCGGTAGGAGGCGGCGGTCCGTGCGGCCTCGGCCAGGGCGAGCTCGATGCCGTCGGCGTCGAGCTCGTCGAAGGTCAGCAGCGTGGTGCCGGTGGTGGGGTTGACGGTGGCGATGGGCATGGTCCGGCCTTCCTGCGAGGGAACCCTCACCGACCCTCCCCCGCGGCCCGCCGCCGCGCAACGCGTGGATCGGCCGGCCGGCTCGGGCGGCGGGGCCCGGCGGGGCCTCGACGGGCGGCAGCTGCTGGGCGGCGAGCCGGCCAGGACCGGCAGCGGCGACCCGAGCGGGGTGGACATCACCAGGTGCGGGCAGCTGGTGACCCGCTTGGCCACCTGGGGCGCCGCCAGCGCGATGAACGCGATCGGGCCCGCGACGGCGACCGCTCCGGCGGACAGCACGAGCACAGCGGGACGACGGCCGTCTTGGTGCGGCCGGGGTTCGCGCCCAGTCCGCCGGGATGCCGCCGAGGGCGATGGCGGTCTCCGCCGAGCCCCTGGCCCGGGGTGACCACACGCCACCCCTCACAGCCCGGCCAGAACCGCCTCCGTGGGACCGGACGCGGAGAGCCTGCCCGCCTCCAGCAGGTGTGCGGTCAGCGTGTAGGCCGCGACCAGGTCCGGCTCGTGGCTGACCAGCACCACCGTCATCCGCCGTTCGACCCGCAGGCGGCGCAGCAGCTCCATGACCGCGACGGAGGTGTCCGGATCCAGGGCCGAGGTGATCTCGTCGCACAGCAGCACGTCCGGCGCGGTGGCGAGGGCGCGGGCGAGGGAGACCCGCTGGCGCTGCCCACCGGACAGCTCGGCCGGGTAGCGGCCCGCGAACTCGGCCGGCAGCTCCACCTGTTCGAGGAGCCGGGCGACCTCCGCGGCGCTACGGGGACCCCGCAGGCCCCCGTGCAGCCGCAGGGGCCGCGCCAGGGCGGAGCCCACCGTGCGGGCCGGGTTCAGCGCGTCCAGTGGGTTCTGCGGGACCAGCTGCACCCTGCGGCGCTGCTCCCGGGCACGCCGGCGGGCCGTGGCGGCGAGCGGGACACCGTCCAGGGTGAGCGTGCCGGAGTCGGGGGCGCGGAGCCCGGCCAGTACGCGCAGCAGGGTGGTCTTGCCGGAGCCGGAGGGGCCGACGACGGCCGTGGCCGTGCCGGGTTCCGCGTCGAAGTCCACCGCGTCCAGGGCCCGGTGGCGCCCGGCCCGGTGCGCGAAGGCCACGCCGACCCCGCGGGCGCGGAGCCCGCCCGCGGGCCCGGCGGGCACCGGAGCGGCGGCCGGAGCGGCCCGCGGGGGCGTCACGGTGGCTCGTACGAGCGGGGACCGCGGCCGGGAGCCCGTGTCCGGCTGCGGCTGCGGTGGACCCGGGAGCCGGACCACCCGGTCGGCGCAGGCTCCGACCAGCTCGGGGTCGTGGCAGGCCATCACCACGGTCAGCCCGCGGGCGGCGGCCAGTTGCCGCAGCAGCACGCCGATCTCGTCGCGCAGGGCGGGGTCCAGCCCGGCCGTGGGCTCGTCCAGCAGCAGCAGCTCGGGCT
Source organism: Streptomyces sp. NBC_01276 (assembly GCF_041435355.1). Lineage (GTDB taxonomy): Bacteria > Actinomycetota > Actinomycetes > Streptomycetales > Streptomycetaceae > Streptomyces. The sequence continues at coordinate 6,825,455 of NZ_CP108442.1, read as the reverse complement.
CGCGGGCCAGCGCCCTGGCCAGGGCCACGCGCCGCTGCTGGCCGCCGGAGACCGCGGTGGGCCGGCGCTCGGGCAGGCCGTCGTCGACCGGGAGCCGGCATTCGCGCAGCAGGGCGAGGACGGCCGCCCGGCCCGGGTCGACGGCGGTCTCCGCGACGATCCGGCGGATCCGCATGCGGGGGTTGAGGGCGGAGCCGGGGTCCTGGCCGACGTAGGCGATCCGGGTACGGCGCAGCAGGCGCAGTTCCTCGGCGCCGAGGGAGCCGGGCTCGGTCCCCAGGACCTCCAGGGTTCCGGCGGTGACGAAGGCGCCCTCGGGGAGGTGGCCGGTCAGCGCGCGCAGCAAGGTGGTCTTCCCGGACCCGGAGGGGCCGGTCAGGGCGGTGATCCGGCCCGCGGGCACGGTCAGGGAGACCGGCCGCAGCAGGACCGGCCCGCCCGGGACGCCGATCTCCAGGCCGCGGACCACGGCGGCGGGGGCGGCGGCGCCGGACGCGTCAGGGCTCTGGTCGAGGTCGCTCACGGGGTGGTGACCGCCTTGCGGAAGGAGCGGGAAGGACGGGGACGACGGGGAGGACGGGAAGAGAGCGAGGCGGAGGCGAGGTTGAAGCTGATGGCGAGGACGGCGATGGCCAGGCTGGGGGCGAGCACGGCCCAGGGATTGAGCAGGACGCCGGGTGCGTTCTCACGGACCATCAGGGCCCAGTCCGCGGCGGGGGGCTGCGGGCCGATCTGGAGGAATCCGGCCATCGAGATGACGTACACGGCCTCGACGAACCGCAGGCCGAACAGGGCGAGCACGGTGGAGCGCAGGTTGGGCAGCAGCTCGCGCAGGGCGATGTAGGACAGCCGCTCCCCCCGGGCGGTGGCGGCCTCCACGTAACCGGCGCGGGCCAGGGGCGCCGCGGCGGAGGCGACGAGGCGCACGGCGTACGGGGTGCCGAGGACCACGGCGGCCGCGATGACGGCCCACCGGCCGCCGCCCGGCCAGGCGAGGGCGATGAGCATGATACCGAGGACCGGCGGGAGCAGGATGAGGACGTCGGCGGCGCGTTCCACGGCGCGGCCGAGCGTGGGGTGCAGGACCGCGAAGCAGCCGAGCACGGTGGCGAGCAGGGTGACGACGACGGCGATGAGGAGGGCGCCGCCGATCAGGGCGGCGCCGCCGTGGAGCAGCCGGCTCAGTACGTCGCGCCCGAGCTGGTCGCCGCCCAGTACGGCTCCGTCCCCGGCGGCCGCGTAGGGGGCGGTGACCGGGGTGTCCAGGGGGTGCGCGGCGAGCCACGGCCCGGTGAGGGCCAGCAGCACCAGGAGCAGGCCGGGGACGATCCGGCGCGCGGCCCGGCCGCGGGACCCGGCGCCGCCGGCCGGGTTGCCGGCGGCTGCGCTCACGGGCGGGCTCCCAGGATGCGGTCCCGCAGCAGGTCGGCGGCCAGCAGGACGAGGCTGATGGCGGCGCCCGCGCAGGCGACGACGCCCGCGATGAGCGGGGTGTCGCGGCCGCCGACCGCCGAGGCCAGGACGCTGCCGACGCCCGGGTAGTTGAAGAGGGTCTCCACCACGACGGCGCCGCCGAGCAGCATGCCGGTGGAGGTGGCGATGCCGGTGGCGATCGCGGGGACGGCTCCGGGCAGCGCGTGGCGCAGGACGACCCGGCGCACGGGCAGCCCGTCGAGGTGGGCCGCCTCCACGTGCGGGGTGCGGGCCTGGTCGGCGAGGGCCCCGCGGACGATCCGGGTGTTCCAGCCGGCCTGCGGGATCACCAGCGCCAGGACCGGCATGACCAGCATGGTCCAGGAGCCGGGCGCGCCGTCGGCGCCGGTGAGGGTGACGGCGGGCAGCCAGCCGCTCCACAGGGCGAGGACGAGGAGCAGCCCGACGGAGACGACGAACTCGGGCACCGCGAAGGCGGCGGTGGCGGCGTGCGAGACGATCCTGTCGGTGAGCCGGCCGGGTCGGCAGGCGGCCCAGCAGCCCAGGGCGAGCGAGGCGAGGACGGTGAGGAGGAAGGCCGTGCCGCCGAGCAGGAGGGTGTTGGGGAGCGGGTCGGCGAGGAGGTCGGTGACCTTCTGCCCGCGCGCGCTGGTGCCGAGGTCCCCGGTGGGCAGGGCGGTCATCCAGTCGGCGAAGCGTTCCCAGACCGGGCGGTCGAGGCCGAGCAGGTGCCGGCGCGCCTCGACGTCCGCGGCGCTGTCCCCGCGCTCGGAGCTCGCGCTCGCCGCGTCGCCGGGCAGCAGCTCGACCGCGGCGAACACCAGGGCCAGCAGGAGGACCAGCATGAGGGCCCGGCGCGCCACCGCGGCCGCGAGGCGCAGCAGGGGGCGGGCGCGGCGCGCCGCACCGGCCTCCCCCGGGGTTCCGGGGGAGGCCGCCGCGGGCTCCGGGGCCGTGCGGCTCAGGCCAGCCACGCGTTCTCCAACTGGACGCGGCCGTAACCGGGCAGCGTGGGCAGGCCCTTGACCTTGGTGGCGGCGAGGTCGATGCCGTCGGCCATGCCCCACAGGAGGTAGCCGGAGCGCTCGTACTCGATGCGCTGGAGCTCCTTGAGGACGGCGGCCCGCTCCTTCTCGTCGGCGGTGGCGCTCGCCTTGCGGTAGGCGGCGTCGAAGGCGGGGTCGTTCCAGCCGGTCTCGTTCTGCCCGGCCTCGGAGACCATGGTCTTGGAGGCGAAGAAGGCGACGGAGTCGTTGGTGCCCCAGTAGGTCGTGTAGAAGTCGCCGGTCTTCCAGGTCTTGTTCCAGAAGGCTCCGGACTCCTGCTTGACGACCTCGACCTTGATGCCGGCCTCGCGGGCCTGGTTGGCGAAGAGGGTCGCGGACTCGGCGAGTCCGGCGATGTCCTCGGTGGTGACGAGGGAGTAGGTCCTCGACAGGTCGAAGTCCGCCTCGGCGAGGAGCCTCCTCGCCCGGTCCAGGTCCCGTCCGCGCTGCGGGACGTCCTTGGCGTAGGCGGGGTCGCCGGTGCCCATGATGTCGTTGGCGACCGTGCCGTAGCCGGAGAGGACCTGCTTGACCATGGCGCCGCGGTCGACGACCAGGCGCATCGCCTCGCGTACGCGCGGGTCGGCGAAGGGGCTGCCGGCGGCGGCGCGCATGACGATCGGCATCGCCATGTCGTCGGGGCGGCGCAGGACCCGGATGTCCTTGCGGGTCGCGGCGGTGCGGGCGGCGACGGCGCCGGCGTTGGAGGCCACGTCGATCTGGCCGGCCAGCAGGGCGTTGGCCATGGCCTGCGGGGTCTCGAACATGGTGACCTCGATGGCGTCGAGGTGCACGGTACCGCCGTACCACTTGTCGTTGCGGACCAGGCGGGCGTTGCCGCCCCGGTACCAGTCGAGCCTGAACGGGCCGGTGCCGGGGGCCTTGTCGAGGGCGCCGTCCGGGGTGTCCTTCTTCATCACGAAGGTGGTGAGGCGCGTCATCAGCGGGAAGTCGGCGTTGGCGTGGTCGGAGACGACGACGACCGTGTCCGCGCCGTCGGCCGTGATGCTCTCGGGCCCCTTGACCCCGGGCAGGCGGGCCGCACCGGAGGGGGTGGCGCGCAGCCGGCGCAGCGACCAGACGACGTCGTCCGCGGTGACCGGGGTGCCGTCGTGGAAGGCGGCGCCCCCGGCGAGCCTGAAGCGCCAGGTCTTCAGGTCGGCGGAGTGCTCCCAGGAGGCGGCCAGGCGGGGCACCGTGTTGGTCTTCGCTCCCGGCACGGCGAGGGTGTCGAAGACGAGGGCGATGACGAGGTAGTCGCTCTCGTTGGCCTGGGTGCCGTGGGGGTCGCGGGTGATGGCTCCGGCGCGACCGAGCGCGCCGATACGGAGCGTGCCGCCGCTCTTGGGACCGGTGTCCCCGCCGGGCTCGCCGTCCGTGGTGCCGCCGTCTTCCGAGGAGCAGGCGGCGAGCAGGGCCGCCGCGCCCATCGCCCCTCCGGCCCACAGCACTTGACGCCTGTTCATGTCCACGTACGTCCTCGTTCCACCAGAGCAACGGAGTGAATGCTTAGGTTTGCCTACCCTAAGAACAACCCCTCTCGCAAGTTACCGAACGCGATGGGACTCATGTCCGAATATCGATCCCGAGTGACCAGCAAGTAAGGTTTGCCTTACCTCACTTCGATGCTAGCGTTCGAAGCGTTCCCGGTTCCGCAGGTTCGCGAACGGGCTCCAACTCCCCTACCGGTACTGCCAGTTGCCGCCCCCCTGCCGTCCCTCGGGAGAGAGCGCGCCCAGAGAACCGGGCTCCCCCTGCCATCCGAAGAAACGGATCTCCTCGCCATGAGCACGGCAGCCGCCCCCGTCCGCCAGCTCGATGCCCACACCGTGGCCGACCTCCGCCGGGCCGCGGAGGAACTCCTCGCCGAATTCGGCACCTCCGCCACGAGCCCCCGGCTCCTGGCCCGCGTCCGCGACGTGGCCGGCGGCCTCGGCGAGGACCTGCGCCGCCAGTGCCGTCCCGTCGACACCGCCGACGGCCTGTTCGTCCTGCGCGGCCTCGACGTCGACGACGCGGCCATCGGCCCCACTCCCGCGGGATGGGCGAGCGCCGGTGACAGCGGCGCCGTGTACGACCTCGCCCTCCTCCTGCTCGCCACCGTGATGGGCAACCCCATCGCCTGGGAGGGCCAGCAGGACGGCCGCTTCGTCCACAACATCGTTCCCTCGCCCGGCCACGAGAGCGCGCAGACCGGCGCCGGCAGCTCGGTCCTGCTCAGCCCGCACACCGAGGACGCCTTCCACCCCGGCCGCGCCCACCTGCTGATGCTCGGCTGCATGCGCAACCACGACCGCGTCGCCACCACCGCGGCGAGCATCCGCCGCACCCGGCTCGCCGACGCCGACGTGGACGTCCTCACCCGACCGGTGGTGCCGATCCTGCCCGACGACGCCTACGCCGAGGCACAGGGCTACGCCGGCCAGGCGCCGCCCCCCGTCCCCGCCCTCTTCGCCACCGAGGACAGCATGACCCTGCGCTTCGACCCGGCGTACACCCCGCTGGAGGAGGCCGACGGGGCGTACCGGTCCGCGTACGGCCGGCTCGCGGACGAACTGGCCCGGGTCTCGATCGCCGTCAGCCTGAGCCCCGGCGAGGTCCTGGTCGTCGACAACGACCTCGTCGTGCACGGCCGTGTCCCCTTCCGGGCCCGCTACGACGGCACCGACCGCTGGCTCAAGCGCGCCTCGGTACGCGTCCCCGGCCGCCGCACCCGCCCCGACGCCGAAGCCGGCGAGCACGGCTACGGCCAGAGCGCCCTCGAAGCGCACGCGAGCTGACCACCCGCCCCGCACCCGGAGGACCGACCCATGACCGACACCACGGCCGGCACCGCTTCCGCTTCCGCAGCCGCAGCCGCTCCCGCCCCCGCCCCGGCCCCGGCCCCGGCCCCGGCGGACGACCGGCACCTGCGCGTCCTGTCCACCACCGACCTCGCCGGGATCGACATATCCCTGGCCGACGTGGTGGAGACGGTGGAGGGCGCCTACCGCACCCTCGACGCCGGCCTGTCCGACAACCCCCGCAAGCTCACGGTCACACCGCGCGACGGGCACTCCGTCTCCTACGCGATGCTCGGCCGCGACGGCTCCCGCGACGTCGTCGCCGTCAAGACGTCCTACAAGCACGGCCTCGACAGGGGCCGCGAGGAGCAGCACTACTACACCGCGCTGACGCTCTACGACGACGTCACCGGCCTGCCCGTCGCGATGATGGACTGCTCCCGCGTCGGCTCCCTGCGCACGCCCGCCGTCTCGGCGCTGCTGGCCCGCGAACTCGCCGCCCCGGCGGCCCGCACCGCCCTGGTCATCGGCACCGGCACCCAGGGCCGGCTGGCCCTGCCGTTCCTGCTGACCACCCTCCCGGACCTGGACCGGCTGATGCTGTCGGGTACGCACCCCGCGGGCATCGCCGCCGTCCGCGAACGGCTGCGCGCCCACTTCCCCGACCGGGACGTGGAGCTGGTCACCGACCTGCGGGCGGCCGCCGCCGACGCCGACGTCATCGTCGCCACGGCGGGCGGCCACACCCCGGCCGCGGTGGAGGCGGACTGGCTGCGGGCCGGCGCGCTGGCGGTCCTCGTCGGCCACGGGCTGGCGCCGTCCACCCTGCACGAGGCCGACCGGCTGATCGCCACGAGCGAGGCGCAGATGCACGTCACCGGCACGGACATGGCCGACGCCGATGGCGGACTCCCGGCGGTGGACTGCGAGTTCCCGGCCGTTCTCGCCGGGCGGAGCAAGGGCCGGACCGGCGCCGACGAGCGGATCTTCGCCTACAACAGCGGTCTCGTCGTCACCGACATCGCCCTCGGACACCGCTTCGCCCAGCTCGCCCTCGCCCAGGGCCTGGGCACGGAGGTCGCACTGTGGGCGTGAACGGCACGACGACGCCGGGCGGTTCGGCCGCGGGGACCGGCTCCGCCCCGGGGACCGGTCCCACCGCGGCCACCGCCGCCGGTCCCGCCGCGGCCCGTGCCGCCCTGCCCACCGTGCCGGTCCTGCCCGACGAAGCCACCGAGCGGGTACTGGCGAGCGGACTGCTGCCCGAACTCGCCCACGCCTTCGGCGGCCCGTTCCACTTCCTGCTGCCCGAGGCCTTCGACACCAACCTGCGGGGCATGCGGGAGGCCCTGGCCTCGGCCGGGGTCGAGGGGTTCGTGTACTTCGCGAAGAAGGCCAACAAGGCCGCCGTCTTCGTCGAACGCGCCGCGGCCGGCGGGGCCGGCGTGGACGTGGCCTCCGTGGGCGAGCTGCGCGAGGCCCTGGGGCACGGCACACGGGGCGAGCACCTCGTCGTCACCGGGCCCGCGAAGGATCCGGCTCTGCTGCACCTGGCCGTCCGGCACGGAGCGCTGATCGCCGTCGACGCCCTGGACGAACTCGACGCGCTCGTCGCGCTCGTCGGCGGGGGGCTCGCCGGGCGGATCCGTCCGGCCCGGATCCTGCTGCGCTGCCTGCCGCCCGACCGGCCCCACAGCCGCTTCGGGCTCTCCGAGCCGGAACTGGCCACGGCACTGGACCGGTGCGTGCGGGCCGGGGACGCCCTGCGCATGGAGGGGTTCGCCTTCCACCTCTCCGGCTACGCCCTCCAGCCCCGGGCCGACCTCGCGGCCCGGCTGGTCGGCCTGTGCCTCACGGCGCGGGTACGGGGTCTGGAGGCGAGCCGGATCAGCATCGGCGGCGGTCTGCCCGTCAGTTACACCGACGCCGAGAGCTGGCGGGGCTTCCTCCAGGGGCAGCACAGCGGCCACTACCACGCCGGAAGGACCTTCCACACCGGCGACTTCTACCCCTACCACTCCCCCGTCGCCGGCCCCGAGGCCCTGGCCGCGCTCCTGGCCACCCGCCCCGAGAGCCACGGGCATCCGCTGTCCCGGCTCCTCCGCGACTCCGGCGTACTGCTGCTCCTGGAACCCGGACGGTCCCTGCTCCACCAGGCCGGAGCCACGGTCTTCCGCGTCCAGGGCGTCAAGGAACGCGCCGGCTACCGGATCCTGACCGTGGACGGCACCAGTCTGAGCCTGTCCGAACAGTGGTTCAACAGCGAGTACCTGCCCGATCCCGTCCTCCTGTCCCGGGACCCCGGGGCCGAGCGGGGGACGTTCCCGGCGAGCGTCGGTGCGGCCACCTGCCTGGAGTCGGACCTGCTCACCTGGCGCAAGATCCCCTTCCCGGCCCTCCCCCGCACCGGTGACCTCCTCGTCTACCCCAACACGGCCGGCTACCAGATGGACTCCAACGAGTCCTCCTTCCACGACCTGGCCCTCCCCCCGAAGGTCGTCGTCGACCGGACCGGCCGGGCGCGCCCGCGCTGGCGCCTGGACCGCCACTTCACCTGACGTCCCCGCCCCGACCCTCTGGAGTCCCCGATGCCCGGAGCCCTTGAGCGCCCCGCCCTGGTATCCCGCGTATCCGAACTCGTCGGGTACACCCCCCTGCTGGAACTGGCCCGGACCGCCACCGGCAGCCGTCTGCTGTTGAAGCTGGAGATGTTCAACCCGACCGGCACGGCCAAGATCCGCATGGCCCGCGCCATGGTCGACGCCGCCGAGGCGGCGGGCGAACTCCGGCCGGGCGGCCGGATCGTCGAATCGACCTCGGGCAACACCGGCCTGGGTCTGGCGGTCATCGCCGCGGAACGCGGCTACGCCTTCACCGCCGTCGTCGACCACCACGCCTGCCCCGACAAACTGCGGGGCATGAAGGCGCTGGGCACCGAGCTCGTCTACGTCGTGGACGACGGCAGCGGGGAACTCGCCACCGCGGCCCGCGAGGAACTCGCCGAGGACATGGCCCGCGGGCGGGACGACACGGTCTTCACCGAGCAGCACAACAACCCCGCCAACGGCGTCGGTTACTTCGCCGTGGCCCACGAACTGCACGAGGCCCTCGGCGGCCGGATCGACGTGCTCATCGGCGCGGTCGGCACCGGCGGCGCCCTCTGCGGCACGGGCCGGGAGCTGGGGAGGCTGATGTCCGGCTTCACCGTCATCGGCGTCGAACCCAAGGGCTCCATCGCCTTCGGCGGCCCGGCCCACGACTACCACCAGTCCGGTACCGGCACCCCCGAGGGAGCCGGGATAGGCGCCCTCGTCGACTTCGACCTCATCGACGAGGGGGTCAAGGTCGGCGACGTCGAGGCCTTCGCGACCTGCCGCGCCGTCGCCCGTACCGGGCTCCTCATCGGCGGCTCCGCCGGAGGCGTCGTCCACGAGGCCCTCACCCGGCTGCCCTCCCTGCCCCCGGGCACGACCGTGGTCGCCCTCGTCAACGACGGCGGCGAGAAGTACATGGACACCGTCTTCGACGACGACTGGATGCGGGCCCGCGGCCTCCTCGACCCCGAGGTCGAACGGGAGATCGAAGAACTGCTCACCAAACTCCGCGGGAACCGGTAGACCATGCCCACCACTCTCCTCCGCGACGGCCGCGCCCTCGGCACCCTCGCCGTGCCCCTGATCCTCACCCAGCTCGCCCAGGTCGCACTGACCACGACCGACACCGTGATGATGGGGCTCCTGGGCACCCGGGAGCTCGCGGCCGGCGGTCTGGCCATCGTCATCTTCAACCAGCTGCGCACCATGGGCGTCGGCCTCGTCACCTCCGTCGGCAACCGAATAGCCGCCGCGGCCGCGCGGGCCGAACGGGCGGCCGGAGGGGGCGACGACGTCGCGGGGGGAAAGCCCGCGGACGACGAGGTGCGGGGCATCGTCCGGGCGAGCCTGGCCGTCGCCACGCTCGCCGGCGTCATCGGCGCCGTCCTCATGGTCCTCATCGGCCGGGCCCTCGGCCCGCTGGGCCAGGACGCGGACGTCGTCGGTCCCGCCCGGGCGATGCTCCTCGCCCTCGCCCCCGGGCTGCTGCCCTGCCTGTGGTTCCAGGCCGTACGCCAGTTCACCGTCGGCATGCGCCGCCCGCAGGCCCTGCTGCGGATCACCATCGCCTCGGTCGCGGTCAACGCGGGCCTCGACTGGGTCCTGATCCACGGTACGTTCGGCCTGCCCGGGCTCGGCCTCACCGGTATCGGCGTCGCCACCTCGACCGTGTACCTGCTGTCCTTCCTCGCCCTCCTCGTCTCGGCGAAGCGGGACGAGCGGCTGGCACCGCTCCTGACCCTGGACCTCACCAAGGCCGACCCGGCCACCGTCAGGCAGCTGGTCGGCCTCGGCGTCCCCATCGCCGCCACCTACGGCTCCGAGGCCGGGTTCTTCTCGCTCACCGCGCTCATGGCCGGCTCCTTCGGACCCGACGCCCTGGCCGCGCACACCGCCGTCAACCAGCTCGTCTACATCGTCTTCCAGGTCGCCGTCGGGCTCTCCCACGCGGCTTCCCTCACCGTCAGCCGCGAGCTCGCCCTCGGCCACCACGACGACGCCCGGCGCATCAAGAACACGGCGCTGGCCTGCGCCGCCGCCGTCATGGCCGTCGTCGGACTGGTCTACCTGACGGTTCCCCGGCTGGTCCTGGCGCCCTTCCTGGACTCCGGTTCCGGTACCGGCCAGGCTCCGGCCATCGCCGCGCAGCTCCTCGTCGTCACCGCGTTCCTGCAGTTCTTCGACTGTGCGCAGAACATCGGCGTGGGGCTGCTGCGGGGCCTCGACGACACCAGGAGCGGGTTCCGCATCACCCTCGTCGGCTACTGGGCCGTAGGACTGCCGGCGTCGTGGATCCTCGCGTACGCACTGGACCTGGACACCCTCGGCATCTGGCTCGGCCTGCTCACCGGCCTCGCCACCACGGCCGTCCTGCTGCTGCGCCGCTACTCCCGCTCCCTCACCGCCCACGCCCTGGCCCACCCGTCAGCGGCCACCTGCTGAGACCGCGGTCCCCCCGGACCGCGCCCGGTCGCACAATGGGAGCAGGGGGACCGGGCCGGACGGACACGGCGGGAGGCACGTACCCAGTGGACGAGCAGGAACAGGACGCGCCGGGCGACCGCAGGCAATGGGCGGCGGCGGTGCTGGCGGGCCTGGGCACGGCCGAGGACATCGACCGCGCGCTCACCACGGCGCTCGACCCGCACCCGGACCTGAGCGCCGAGAACAGCGTCCGCAGGGCCCGCGCCGTCCACGCGGCGGCCCTGGGCCTGGGGCCCGCCGGATGCGCGGCCGCGGCCGGGATCCCGGAGCCGATGCTGGCCGGCTGGCGCGCCCACGACCCGGCCTTCGACACGGCGCTCGCCTCGGCTTCCGCCCTGGCCGAGGCGCACCGGGTCGGGGCGCCCGGCAAGGTCGGCGGTTTCGGCCTGCGCCTGCTGCTCCAGTCCGTGGCCAAGGGGGTGCACGCCGGGACCGCCGCGGCGATCGTCGGCCTGCGTTCCGACCAGCTGCTGCGGCTGCGCCGGGCCAACCCGCAGGTGTCGGCGCTCCTCGACGCAGCCGTCCAGCAGGCGAGGGGCCTGCGCGGGAGCGACCGCCGGCCCCGGCGCGGCCACGCCTACCGGCTGGTGCACGTCAGCGACGCCGTACCCCCGGAGGAGACGGCGCAGCGCTGAGGAAACGGCCGGACGGGGGGCGGGCGGACGGACGGCCCGGCGTCAGGGACGGCGGCGCGGCTTGCCGCGCTTGGCGGCCTTGGGTGCGGCGGAACCGCCGCGGGGGTTCTTGCCGGACGTCTTCCCCGTCGCCTTGCCGCCCGTGCCGGCGCCCGGCTTCGCTCCGGTCCGGCCCGCGCCCGACTTGCCCGCGCCCGACTTGGCCGTGCCCGACTTGGCCGTGCCCGACTTGGCCACACCGGCCTTGCGCTGCTTGGGCTGGGGCGGCGTCTGCGGACGGCCGCGGGTGCTGTTCACGGTCCGTCCCCGGACGATGCCGATGAACTCCTCCACCAGATCGGTGGTCCGCTCCTCGGGCCAGGACAGCGCGATGCGCGACTCGGGGGCGTCGGTGACCGTCCGGTAGGTGAGGTCCTTGCGGTGGTGCAGGCGGGCGAGGGACTGCGGAACGACGAGGACGCCGATGCCCGCGGCCACCAGCTCGATCGCGTCCGCCGTCGTGGCCGGGCGTTCGAAGGCGGGACGGCCCGGGAGGGTCTCCCAGCCGAGGACGTCGTCGAGGGGGTGCAGCACGATCTCGTCGGCCAGGTCCTCGGTCGACACCTCCTCCACGGCAGCCACCAGGTGGTCCTTCGGGATCACCACCACGGTGGTCTCGGTGTAGAGGGGGATCGCGCTGAGGTCCGCCCGGTCCACGGGCAGCCGCACGAATCCGGCGTCGGCGCCGCTGCCGCGCAGCGTGTCGAACGCCTCTGCGGCGGACACGCCCACGAGGGTCAGCGGGACGTCGGGCAGCCGCTCGTTCCAGATCCGCACCCACTTCGTGGGCGTCACTCCCGGGACGTAGGCGAGCCGGAACGAAGGGGGTACATCCGAGCCTGTCACTCCGCCAGGTTACCGGTCGTGGTCGGAGGTAGCGCACACGCTCGATACCCTTGACACCATGACCTCGCACCAGAGCACCCAGACGATGAAGCCCGCGACCGCGGCGAAGAAGCTGGGTGTGTACCTCGAAGCCACCCCCGCAGAGTTCCAGGAGGGTGTGGTTTCGCGCTCCGAGCTGAACGCACTCCAGTCCGAGCCGCCCGCGTGGCTGGTGGAGCTGCGCCGCAACGGCCCGCACCCGCGGCCCGTCGTCGCGGCGAAGCTCGGCGTGTCGATCGCCGGTCTCGCGCGCGGCGGGGTCACCGAGGCCCTGACCACGGAGCAGATCGAGGCCATCAAGCAGGCCGACCCGGAGTGGCTCCAGAAGGAGCGCGCCACTCAGGCCGACGTGCGCAAGGAAGCCGTGCGCATCAAGGAGAAGAACGCCCAGAAGGCGCAGAAGCAGGCGGGCGGCTCCCAGTAGCGGGCCCCGGGGGCGCGGGACGCCTGCGGCGTCCGCAGAAAATCCGGTGACCACGGAGCCCCCGGCCACCAGACTGGCCCGATGATCACATCGGACGCCAAGAAGGACCTGCAGATCTACCTCCAGGACGCCCGCGAGGTCCTGCTGTGGAAGCTCGACGGACTCTCCGAGTACGACGTCCGCCGGCCCGTGACCCCGACCGGCACCAATCTGCTGGGGCTGGTCAAGCACGCGGCCGGCGCCGAGGCCCTGTACTTCGGCGCCGCCTTCGGGCGGCCCTTCGAGGCGACGGGGTTGTGGATCACCGGCGACGCCGAACCCAACGCGGACCTCTGGGCCACGGCCGACGAGACCCGTGAGCGGATCACCGGCCTCTACCGCGCGGCCTGCGCGCACGCGGACGAGACGATCGGGGCGCTCGGCCTCGACGCCGTGGGCAGGGTGCCCTGGGGGGCCCGGGACGAGGTGACCCTCCACCACAGCCTGGTCCATATGATCGCCGAGACTGACCGGCACGCCGGGCACGCGGACGTCCTGCGGGAGCTCATCGACGGCACCACCGGCCTGCGGACCGGGAGCGAGAGCCTGCCGGAGCGCGACGCGGCCTGGTGGCGGGCCCACCGGGCCCGGGTCGAGCACGCGGCCCGGGAGGCCGGCCGCCTCGATGGCTCGGCGCCCTGAGCACGGCCCGCCCGGGACCCCGCGGGGCGCGGCGGCTCAGCCGGGCGGTGCGACCAGCCCCGCCTCGTAGGCCGTGATCACCAGCTGGACCCGGTCCCGGGCGCCCAGTTTGCCGAACAGCCTCGCCACGTGGGCCTTGGCCGTGGCCACGGAGATGAACAGCTCCTCGGCTATCTCGGTGTTCGACAGACCCCGCCCGACCAGGACGAGGACCTCCCGTTCCCGGTCGGTGACCCCCGGGAGCGGGCGCTCCGGCGTCCGCGGCGGCCGGGCTCCCGCTCCGGTCCCGCCCTGCGGACCGCGGACGAAGTCCGCGATCAGCCTGCGGGTGACCCCGGGGGCGATCAGGGAGTCCCCGGCGGCCACGACCCGGATGGCGGCGAGGATGTCGTCCAGGGCCATGTCCTTGACCGCGAACCCGCTCGCGCCCGCGCGCAGCGCCCCGTAGACGTGTTCGTCCTCGTCGAAGGTGGTCAGGACGAGGATCCTGGGCGCGCCCGGCCGCGCGGTGATCCGCCGGGTGGCCTCGATGCCGTCCATTCCCGGCATCCTGATGTCCATCACCACCACGTCGGGGACGTGTTCGGCCGCGAGCGCCACGGCCTCCGCACCGGTGCCGGCCTCGGCGACCACCTCCAGGTCGGCGGTGTCGGCGATGAGCACGCGCAGCCCGGAGCGCACCAGCGGCTGGTCGTCGACGAGCAGCACGCGTACGGGACCGGTCACCGGGCCGCCTCCGTCCGCACGGCGGGCAGCGGCAGCTCGGCCGCGACGCGGAAGCCGCCCTCGGGGCGGGGTCCGGCGCTGAAGCGGCCGTGCAGCAGGCTGACCCGTTCGTACATGCCGGTGATGCCGAAGCCGCTCTTCCCGGCGCGCGCGGACACCCCCCGGCCGTCGTCGAGGACCTCCACGCGCAGTTCCTCCGCCGAGAAGTCGAGGCCCACCCGGGCCCGGACACCGCCGCCCGCGTGCCGGACCACGTTCGTCAGCGCCTCCTGCACGATGCGGTACACCGACAGGTCGATGTCCGGCGGGAGGTCGCGCCGCTCGCCCGTGGTGCGTACGTCGACCCGTACCCCGGAGTCGGCCAGCGAGGCCGCGAGGGCGTCGAGGTCGGCCAGGCCGGGAGCCGGCCCCGTCGGGGCGTGGCCGCCCTCCGCGTCGGGCTGGGCCCGGCGCAGGGCGACCAGGGTCCGGCGCAGGCCCGCCAGGGTCTCGCGGCTGGTGGTCTCGATGGCGTCGAGGGCCTTGCGGGCCTCGGCCGGCTGGGTCTCGATGACCCGGCTGCCGACCCCCGCCTGGATGGCGATCACGCCGATGCTGTGGGCGACCATGTCGTGCAACTCCCGTGCTATGCGCAGACGTTCGGCGGTGAGGGCCTCGGACACCGCGGACTCGCGCAGTTCTGCGCTGTGTTCGCGGCGCTCGCGCAGCAGCAGACCGGCCATGCCGCAGGCGCCCAGCGTCAGGAGGGTGACGAGCAGGCTGCCGGTCACCTCGTACGGGCCGTGGGCCAGGCCGGCGACGCCCGGCAGTTCCACCAGCACCACGGCGGCGCCCGCGAGGGCCGAGGCCCGGCGGGTGCGGGTGGCGACGACGATCCCGAAGACGATGGCCACGGGAACGTAGAGGAGGTGGCGGTCGGTCGTCAGGTCGCCCCGCTGCACCCCGTAGGCCACGACCGTGGCGGCCGTCAGGGTGAGGGCCAGGGCCGCGAGGGGACGGCGCCGCAGCAGGCCCGCGAGCAGGCTGAGCCCCAGGGTCAGGACGCCGGCCCTCAGCAGTCCGGTGGCGTCGGGGGTCCCGCCGATGAGCAGCAGCGCCGTGAGCCCGTAGAGGAACGCCCCGCCCCAGTCGGGGAGGGCATGGCCCCACCTCCCGCCCGTCGTCGGCGGAGCGCTCTGCCTTGTTCTGTCCATGTCGCGACAGTAACGGGGGCCTCCCGCCCGGGCATCGGCCCGGGGGCGTACGCCCCCGGGCGGGTCCCGCTTGGTTGAAACCCGTTCCGCCGTGCGGCGTTAGAAGGGCGGAGCGGCGCGGGCGCACGAGCCCCGCGCCGGTCGGGCCCTTGTCCATACGAGTGCGACGAACGAGTACGAGGAGCGAGATGAACCAGCCGACGCAGGCCGGACCCGGCCGCAGGAGACTGGCGGCCCACTGCCGGAGGATCGCCGAGGACCCGTCCTTCGGGATGGCCGTCTTCGTCGTGATCCTGCTCAACGCGGGACTGATGGGCGCCGAGACCTACAGCGGGCTGGCCGACGCGCACCGCCGGGTCCTGCAGCTGGCGGAGACCGGCTGCCTGACCCTGTTCACCCTGGAGATGCTGCTGCGCCTGGGCGCGTACGCGGACCGGCCGAAAGCATTCTTCCGGGATCCCTGGAACATCTTCGACCTGCTGATCGTCGCC
Source organism: Streptomyces sp. NBC_01276 (assembly GCF_041435355.1). GTDB lineage: Bacteria > Actinomycetota > Actinomycetes > Streptomycetales > Streptomycetaceae > Streptomyces. The sequence continues at coordinate 6,810,040 of NZ_CP108442.1, read as the reverse complement.
TCGGCCTTCCTGCCGTTCCTGCGCGAGAACACCACCGTGCTGCGGCTGCTGCGGCTGGCCCGCGTGCTGCGCACCGCCCGGTTCCTGCCCCACCTGCGGATCCTGCTGCTGGCCGTGGGGCGCAGCCTGCCGGGCACGGCCAGCTTCCTGTTCGTCGGGGCGCTGGTGCTCTACGTGTACGCGATGGTCGGCTGGGTCTGCTTCGCGCAGTCCGACCCGGGCCACTACGGGTCGATCGGGCGGGCCATGCTCACCCTGTTCCTGCTGACCACCCTGGACGGCCTGACCGATGCCGTCCGGGCCGGTCTGGAGATCTCCCGGTTCAGCATCGTCTACTACGCCTCCTACGCGCTGCTCGCCTCCTTCGTGCTGGTCAACGTCCTGATCGGCGTGGTGCTCAACTCGCTCGACGAGGCGCGCGAGATGGAGGAGGCCGAAGCCCGGGCCCGGGAGCGCGCGGCGAACGACACGGATCCGGCCGACGAGGTCCGCGACCGGATCGTCGCGGCCCGCCTCGCCCTGGACGACCTGGAGGCGAGCCTCTCCCGGATCCGCGCCACCCCGGAACCGCTCCCGGAACGCGAGCGGGAGCGCCGCCTCGAATCGGCCGTATAGAGGACCCGCCCCTCGCGTTCCCCCGGTCTCTTCGTCGGTCCGCACGTACAGTGCGGTCACGAGGGGACCGGGGCGGCACAGGGGGAGACGATCGTGGCGGAATGGGACGGCAGGACCGCACTGGTGACGGGCGGCTCGCGCGGGATCGGGCGCGCGGTCGCCCTGCGGCTCGCCGCCGAGGGGGTGCTGGTCGCGGTCCATTACGGCGGCGGCCGAGAGGCCGCCGCGGAGACCGTGGCGCTGATCGCCGAGGCCGGTGGCCTGGCGTTCGCCGTGCGGGCCAGGTTCGGCGAGATCGGGGCGGTGGACCGGCTGTTCGAGCAACTCACGGCCGGGCTGGCCGACCACGGCGCCGAGGGGCTGGACATCCTGGTCAACAACGCGGGCATCCACTCGGTCGGTTCGATCGGGCAGCTCACCGAGGAGGAGTTCGAACGTCTGCTCGCGGTCAACGTGCGCACGCCGGTCTTCGTGATCCAGCGGTCGTTGCCGCTGCTGCGCGACGGCGGGCGGATCGTCAACATGGGCTCGGCGGCCACCCGGATCGCGAACCCCCTCCAGATCGGCTACACCGTCACCAAGGCGGCCCTGGCTTCCCTCGGCCCCTCGCTCGCCAACGAGCTGGGCCGGCGCGGGATCACCGTGAACACGGTCGAACCCGGGGTGGTACTGACCGACATGACCGCCGGGTGGACCGGCGCTCCCGAGGCGGTGGCCGGACTCGAATCGATCACCGCGCTCGGACGGATCGGCGAGCCGGGGGACGTAGCGGACGTGGTGGGATTCCTGGCGGGTCCGCAGGGCCGCTGGGTGACCGGCCAGACCATCGACGTCTCCGGCGGCACCTACCTCGGCCCGATCACGGGCGGGTGATCCGCCGCCCGGGGCGGGTGCCGGCACGTCGACGTCGGACCGGGCGGGGTGGAGCCCCCGATCCGCCCGTCCGGCCGCGGCCCCGCCGCCGGGGCCCGCCGGAATGTGACGGAAGTCTGACGGACGGCCGCCGCGCCTGGTGTCCGGGCCCGTACCGGTGGTCGAATCATCGGGTGAGCACGGATACGCGTAGGCAGGACCCCGACGGGCACGGTGCCCCCGTCGGGCGGCGGCTGCTCCTCGGCACCGTCGCGGCCGGCGCCGCCGCACTGGTCGCCGCGCCCGCCCTGCGCCGGGGCGTGGAGGCCGGGCTGGGGGCGGCCGCCGACCGGGACCCGACCGGTCTGACCGGGCTGCTGCCGAACGGCGGCGGGTTCCGGTACTACTCGGTCGCCGCGTCCGTGCCGGAGCGCGGAGCCGCCGACTACCGACTGCGCGTCGACGGCCTGGTGGAGCGGCCGATGACGTACGACCTGGCCGCGCTGCGCCGGCTGCCGCAGACCCGGGTGGTCCGCGACGTGCAGTGCGTGACCGGCTGGCGGGTCCCCGGCACCTCCTTCGAGGGCGTCCCGGTGATGCGCCTGCTCGACGCGGCGGGGGTGCGGCCCGAGGGCCGGGCCATCCGGTTCACCTGCTTCGACGGGACGTACACCGAGAGCCTCACCCTCCCGCAGGCGCGGCGCGACGACGTCATGGTGGCCCTGAGCATGCAGGACCGGCCGCTGGAGCACAGCCACGGCGGCCCGGCCCGGCTGTACGTGGCGCCCATGTACTTCTACAAGTCGGCGAAGTGGCTCTCGGGCATCACCGTGACCCGCGAGGCCGAACCCGGCTACTGGGAGGAGCTCGGTTATGACGTGGACGCCTGGGTCGGCCGGTCGAACGGACGCGACGATGCCCCGACCGTCTGAGGCCGGGCCGTCCGAAGCCCGGCCGTCCGGCCCGGCCGAGCGGGTGCGGCGGTTCACCCGGGCCGAGCGCTGGGTGCACCGGGCCACGGCCGCCCTCATGGGGATCTGCGTGGTCACCGCCGGCTGCCTGTACCTGCCGCCGCTCGCCGAGCTGGTCGGGCGTCGGCACCTGGTGGTCAAGGTCCACGAGTGGGCCGGTCTGGCACTGCCCGTGCCCGTACTGCTGGGGCTCGCCTCGCGCGCCTTCCGGACCGACCTGCGGGTGCTGAACCGCTTCGGCCCGCACGACCGGGTCTGGCTGCGCTCCGCGCTGCGCCGCCGGGGACCGCGCCCGGCCGGGAAGTTCAACGCCGGCCAGAAGCTCTGGGCGGCCTGGCTCGCCGGGGCGGTGCTGGTGATGCTGGGCACCGGGCTGCTGATGTGGTTCACCCGGCTCGCGCCGCTGCTGTGGCGGACCGGCGCCACCTTCGTCCACGACTGGCTGGCCCTGGCGCTGGGCGTCGTACTGGCCGGGCACATCGGCAAGGCCCTGGGCGATCCGGAGGCCCGGCGCGGGATGCGCACCGGTTTCGTCGGGCGGTGGTGGGCCGACACCGCGCATCCGCTGTGGCGGCCCGGGGACTGAGCCCCCGCCGGCCGGGTCAGCCGCTGTCGCGGACGGCGACGATGCCGTTGAACACGCCGACGTAGGCGGTGCCGTCGGGACCGAGGGTGATCGGAGCCCAGTTGTTGTCGTACAGCGGCCCGGTTCCGGTCAGCTGCCGCCAGCGGCGCTCACCGGTGCGGAAGTCCACCGCGGTGAGGTACCAGGCGTCGATGCCCCAGGAATTGGGCTCCTTCTCGTAGAAATAGAGCAGCCCGTTGCCGGTGGAGAGCTTGGGGACGACGGAGGGCGAGCGGATCGCGCTCTGCCACACCGTGTCGCAGCCGCTGCCGTCGGCACGGACGTCGATGCGGCTGACGCCGCCGGTGACCGACTTGCCGAGGAGCAGCGAGGTGGGGTTCTCGTAGCCGTAGTTGTTCTCGACGACGATGCTGTTGCCCCAGGTGATCAGGGAGTTGTCGGTGGTCGAGGCGCCGGATCCGAAGACGGGCACCTTGCAGACGAGCCGCCGGTCGGCGGGGACGTCCGCGCCCCGCCTGTAGACGAGGACGTTCATCCGGTCGTCGGCGTTGTCGGTGATGGCGACGTAGCCGTCGCCGAAGAGGTCCGGTGTGGTGCCCGAACCCTGGTTCACGGAGCCGGGCTTGGTGCCGGTCCCGCGGTCGTACGTCTGGCGCCACTGCGCCTCGGGGGTGCCGTCGGCGGTGGCGCGGAAGCCGTAGAGCGCGTGGTCGGTGACGATGGAGACCCCGTCCTCGGCGACCGAGAAGGAGTTCTGGATCTCCTCGCCCTCCAGGTGGATCGAGCGGATCGCGCCCGTGCCCGGGTCGACGGTGCCGACGCGGCCCTGCCGGGTGACCCACCAGATGCGGCCGTTCCAGTCGGGCATGACGGAGGTGACCGGGTCGCAGGTGCCGCTGGGCCACAGGTTGGTCCAGCCGACGCAGTCGTGGGGCACCCGGCCGGTGAGGTCCCAGTCGTTCTCGACGGTGAACTTCCAGCTGCCGTCGGGGTCCTGGCGGTGGGCGAGGCGCAGGACGTGCTGGCGGGAGTCGGCCAGCACGGCCCGGTCCTGGTCGTCCAGGTAGAAGTAGGCGCCGCCGGAGGTGTCCTTGAAGATCTTCGCGAAGTCGAGGGAGGTGATCGCCTCGACCGTCGAAGAGCGCTGCGGTAGCTGGTACTCCGCGAGCGTGGCGAGCGTGCGGGGCTCCAGGAGCTTGACCTTGAAGCCGGAGAAGGTGCCGCAGACGGTGACGAGCCGGCCGCCCGCGTCGAAGGTGGCGGTGGCGCACTCACCGCCGAGGGCGGCGATCTTCTCGCTGGTGACCCGCGGGTTCCTGCCGAGCGGGCCGGACCAGGGGGAGGTGGCGCTGCCGGCCGCGTCGGAGTGCATGCCGCTGCGGCCGTTGGGCGCGAGGAAGGGGTGCTGCGGCGGGGCTTCGCCGGGCAGCGGCGCCGCGGCGGCGGGGCTCCCCTCGTAGTGGCCGACCAGGCGGTGGCCGGGGGCCTGGGGGATCTCCTCGGCATGGGCCGGGGAGATCCCGCCGATCACCGTCAGGGCGGCGACGGCGGGGGCCACGGCGCAGTTCAGCGCTCTTCGGAACATCCGGTCGTCCTCCTTGTTCCATGGTGTTGTTGACATTGCGTCTGACATCGCGCCGCCGCCCGACGCTAGAGCGCGCTGTCCGAGGAGTCCATGGATGGTCCGGATGATTCACGTGGGCGCAACAGTCGGTCATCCGTCCGCGATGTCGCTCCAGCGGGCCGTACGGTCGCACCACCGGCCGAGCAGCACCGGATCGTGGCCCACCGCGAGCAGTCCCGCTCCGGTCTCCCTCCGGTACTCCTCCACCACCGCGACCAGGGCCGCCGTGGTGGAGGCGTCGAGCATCGCGGTCATCTCGTCGCAGACCAGCCAGCGCGGCCGCAGCACCAGGGCGCGGGCCACGCAGGCGCGTTGCAGCTGGCCGTCGCTGACCTCGTGGGGGCGCCGGGCGAGGAGCTCCGGGCCGAGGCCGACCCGCTCGGCCAGTTCGGCGACGGTCGCCCGCGCCCCGCCCGCGCGGCCCGTGGCCCGCAGCGGCTCCGCGACGAGGTCGCGCAGTCTGAGGCGGGGGTCCGCGGCGAGCCTGGGCTGCTGGAAGACGACGCCGACCTCGGTGCGCAGGGAGCGCGGGGCCCGGTGCCGGAAGCCGGTCACGGTGCGGCCGCCGAGGACCACCGTCCCCCGGTCGGGCCGGTGCAGCAGGGCGGCGACCCGGGCCAGGGTGGACTTGCCGCAGCCGCTGGGCCCGAGCAGCCCGAGGGCCTCGCCGGGTCGCAGCGCGAGGTGTGCGTCGCGGACGACGGGCCGGCGGCGGTCGTAGCCGGCGGTGATGCCCCGGAGCTCAAGCACGGTGGCAGGCCACCCCTTCGGTCAGCTGGGGCCGCACGGCCCGGCAGGTGGCGTCGGCCAGGGCGCAGCGGGGGGCGAAGGCACAGCCGGGCGGCAGGTCGCCGAGTTCGGGCGGGGCTCCGGGGATCGGGGTGAAGGCGCGCTCGGGGAGGGCGTCGAGCAGGCCGCGGGCGTAGGGGTGGCGGGGGCCGGGTGCGCCGAAGAAGGCGTCGGCGGGGGCGAGTTCCACGATCCGGCCCGCGTACATGACGGCGACGGTGTCGGCGACGCGCCGGGCCGCGGCGAGGTCGTGGGTGATCATCAGCAGGGCCCGGCCGGCGTCCCGGGTGTGGGCGCGCAGTTCGTCGACGGTGCGGTCGACGAGATCCCGGTCGAGACCGGTGGTCGGCTCGTCGGCGAGGAGCAGGGGGGCGTCCCCGACGAGCGCGAGGGCGGTGGCGGCGCGCTGGGCGAGGCCTCCGGAGAGTTCGTGGGGGTGGTGGTCGAGGTGGTCGGCGGGGAAGGCGGCCCGTGCGGCGGCGGTCTCGGCGGCCGCCCGCAGCCGCGCCTTCCCGCCCTGCGGGGCGAGCAGTTCCCGGACGGTCTCCTGGAGCTGGGAGCGGACGGTGCGGACCGGGGTGAGGTGCGCGGCGGGGCTCTGCGGGACCAGGCCGACGCGTCGGCCGCGGACGGTGCGGGCCAGGGTCCGCTCGTCGGCGGCGAGCAGGTCGAGGCCGTCGGCGAGCCGGGCCGACCCGGCGGTCTCGGCGTTGCCGGGGAGCAGGCCGAGGAGCGCGGAGGCGAGGACGGACTTGCCGCAGCCGCTCTCGCCGACGAGGACGAGGCAGCTGCCGGGGGCCAGCTCGAAGGCGGCGTCGGTGACGGCCTCGACGTGGCGTCCGCCCCGCGTGCGGAAGCGGACACTGAGCCCCTCCACGCGCAGGACGGGGACCGGACGCCCGGCGGGCGGGGGTGCGGGGTGGGGGCTCACAGGGTCAGCTCCGAACGGCGCCGGGGGTCGAGCCGGTCGTGCCAGGCACCGGCGAGCCCGGCGAGGGCCAGGGTGGGGACGATGAGCAGCAGCCCGGGGAAGAGGGTGGGCCACCAGTCGCCGGCCAGGAGCGGGCCGCGCGCGTCCTGCACGAGGGTGCCGAGGCTGGCCTGACGGGCGGGCAGGCCGAGGCCGAGGAAGGACAGGGCGGACTCGTGCCACATGGCGTGCGGGATCATCAGCACCGCGGCCAGCCCGGCCCGGGGCAGCACCCCGGGCACCAGGTGGCGTACGGCGACCCGCCACCGCGAGGCGCCGCCGGAGACGGCCGCGTCCACGAACGGGCGCCCGCGCAGGGAGAGCACCTCGGCACGCACGATCCGGGCGGTGGACAGCCAGTGGGTCAGCGCCACGGACACCACCACGGGCCAGACGCCGGGCCGGAACAGGGCCACGACGAAGATGCCGAGCAGCAGGTGCGGGACCGAGGAGAGGGCGTCGACGCCGCGCATGACGAGCCGGTCGGTCCAGCCGCCCAGCGCCCCGGCCGCCGCGCCCACCGCCGTACCGAGCACGGTCGCGGCGAGCGCCGCCACCAGGCCGACCAGCAGGGAGACGCGCAGCCCGTAGACGCAGCGCAGCAGCAGGTCGCGGCCCATGCCGTCGGTGCCGAAGGGGTGGTGCGGGGACGGTGGCAGCAGCTTCGCGGAGAGGTCGACGGCCTGCTGGTCGAGTTGTGCCAGCGGGGGCACCAACAGGACGGCCAGGGCGAGCAGGGCCAGCACGGCCGCCGAGGCGCGCAGGCGCAGGGTGCGGGTGGAGCGGCGGTCCGGCCCGTGGCGGCGCCACTTCACGGGGTCCGCGGGGGCGCCGGGGGCCGTGCCCGCGGGGACTCCGGTCGCGCCGGGGAGGTCAGCCATCGAAGCCCACCCTCGGGTCCGCCAGCCCGTACAGCAGGTCGGACAGCAGGTTCCCGGCCAGCACCGCGGCGGTGGCCAGGACGGTCAGGGCGGCCAGCAGCGGAAAGTCCACCGAGGTGGCGGCCTGGACGGTGGCGGCCGCGATGCCGGGCCAGCTGAACACGGTCTCCACCAGCAGGGCCCCGGTGATCAGCTCCGGCACGCGGGAGCCGATGAGCGTCAGCACGGGGAGCATCCCGGAGCGCAGCCCGTGGCCGAGCAGGACCCGCCGCTCGGACAGGCCCCGCGCCCGGGCCCCGCGAACGGGGTCCTCCTCCAGCGCGTCGGCCACGCCTTGGCGCACGTAGAGGTAGAACCAGGGCATTTGGGAGAGGCCGAGGACCAGCGCGGGCAGCACCAGGTGCGAGGCGACCTGCCCGGCGGTGACGGTGTCGGCGGCGGCGTCGGTGAGTCCGCCGGACGGCAGCACGCCGAGGCGGACCGCGAACAGCCAGACGGCCAGCAGCCCGAGCCAGAAGGCGGGGGCCGCCTCCAGGACGTAGGCGAGGGCGGTGGCGACCCGGTCGAGGGGGCCGCCCCGGCGGCGGGCGGCGAGTACGCCGAGGGCCGTGGCCGGCAGCAGGGCCACGGCGAAGGCGCAGCAGGCGAGCAGCGCCGACCAGCCCAGGCGTCCGGTGATGACGTCGGCGACGGGCTGGCGCAGGACGGCGGAGGTGCCGAGGTCTCCGGTGAGCGCCGAGGTGAGCCAGTCCCACCAGCGCGCGGTGAACGGCCGGTCCACGCCGAGGTTGGCGCGCAGCTGGTCGAGTTCGGCCTGCGAGGCGGTCAGGCCCGCGGTGCCGGCGTAGGCCTTGACGGGGTCGAAGGGGGACAGGGCGGCGGCGGCGAAGACGCCGAAGGTGACGAGGAGCAGGACGGGGGCGGCGAACAGGGTCCGCCGCCCCGCCATGCGCGCCATCGGCCCCCAGGGGAGGCCGCGGTTCACGGCTGCTTCGGCTTCCAGTGCTCGACGTTCCACCAGGGGCCGGAGCCGAGGCCGTGGTCGTGGGGTTCGACCTGCGTGCTGGGGCCGTCCCAGCGGTCGTTCACGACGTAGAGGTGGTCGATGTGGGTGAGGAAGACGTAGCCGGGGTTCTTGACGAGCTCGCGCTGCACGGTGTCGTACGCGGTCTTGCGGACGGCCGGGTCGCCGCTCCTGCGGGCGTCGGCCAGCGCCCGGTCGACGACCGGGTTGTCGTACCGGGCCATGTTGTTGAAGCCGTCGCCCGCGAGGGAGGAGGTCAGCAGCGGGTACTGGTCGAAGTCGGGGTCGGCCGGGGAGCCGCCGCCGGCGAGGACGGCGTCGGTCTTCATCCGGGGTTCGATGACCTCCCAGGTCCCGGCCTCGGTCGTGACCTCGACGCCCGCCTTGCGGGCGTCGGAGGCGAAGGCCAGGGCGTGGTCCTGGCGGATCTTGTCGCCGGTGGTGTACCAGAGCGGGAAGGAGGCGCGGACCCCGTCCTTGACGCGGACGCCGTCCGCGGCGGGCTTCCAGCCGGCGTCGTCGAGGATCCTCTTCGCCCGGTCGGGGTCGTACGCGCGTTCCGTGCCGGGCGTGAACCAGGGGCTGTCCGTGGGCACCGGGCCGTGGGCGGCCTTGCCGGCGCCGTCCAGGAGCTTGTCGACCATGGTCGCGCGGTCGACGGCGATGTCCAGGGCCTGCCGGACGGCCGGGTCGCCGGTGACCGGGTGGTGCGTGGGGAGGGTGACGTCGCGGTAGTCGAAGGTCTTCGCGGCGAACGTCCTGCGCGTGCGGTCCCCGGCGAAGCCGGCGGCCAGGTTCGGGGGCAGGATCGCGGCGTCCAGCTCGCCGGAGCGCAGCCGGGTGGCGCGCACGTCGTCGTCCTTGATCACGGCCATCGTGAACTTCTTCACGGCGGGCTCGCCGCCCCAGTAGGACGGGTTGGCCCTGAAGGAGATCTTCTCACCCTTGGACCAGCCGGTGAGCACGTACGGTCCGGTGCCGACGGGCCGGGTGGTGAAATCGCCGCTGTTGACGTCCTGCTTCCCGGCGACGTGCTCCGGGGCGATGGGCAGGACGGTGCGTTCGGCGAAGGGGGCGTAGGGGTACTTCAGGGTGAAGACGACCCGGTCCGGGCCCTGTGCGGTGACGCTTTCGACCGCGTCGAGTTCGGTCCTGGAGGCGTTGTTCGTCGCCGGGTCCAGGATGGTGCGGTAGGTGAACTCGACGTCGGCGGCCGTGAAGGGCTCCCCGTCGCTGAACTTCACTCCCTGGCGCAGCCGGTACGTGTACGTGCGGCCGTCGGCGGAGACCTCGGGCAGGGCCTCGGCCAGGGCGGGCCGGAGCTTCATGTCCGCGTCGTGGGTGAGCAGCCCGTCGAAGATCTTGGAGTTGCCGTCCTTGCCGTAGCCCAGCAGCGGGCTGAGGCTCTCCGGCTCGGTCGCGATGCCGACCACGGCGGAATCGGCCGGCCGGGCCGGCCCCGAGGGGTTCGCGCAGGCCGTCACGCCCGTGATGAGTGCGGTGGCGAGCGCGGCTCCGGCCGCTCCCCGTACTGTCCGGGCCGTCATGCTGTGCACATCCCTGTTTACGGTCATCTGTTATTGCAAAGAGATCGCAATAATGTCAGACGGGTTCAGAAGAAGACGAATCCGGCCACACCGCCCCTCTCGGGACCCCCTGCCGGCCCGTGCCGCCGGCCGCCGGCGGCACGGGTCTTGCCCGGTCGGCGCCGCGCGTGCCATATATGTCTAGACCTTTACGAGGTCACCGTGGCAAGGAAGCGCAGGAAGGCCCCCCGTGCGACGCACCGCTCCCCCGCACCCCCTCCCCCTGGCCCTCGCGCTCTGCCTGGCGGCCGGCGCGCTGGCCGGGTGCGGCTCCGGCGACACCCGCCCCCCGCACGCACCCGCAGGGCTCACCGCCCAGGCGGGCAGCGCCACTTCGGTCCACGTGATGTGGGAGTCGGCCGCGCCCGCCGACCGGGTCACCGCCTACCAGGTCTTCCGGGCCGGACAACTGGTCCGGGAGCTGCCGGCCGACCGGACGATGGTGGACGTGACCGGTCTCGCGCCCCGGACGGCCTACGAGTTCACCGTCCGCGCCCGCGACGCCGCCGGGAACCGCTCCGCCCCCAGCGCGCCCGTACGGGCCACCACCCCGGCGGCGAGGGCCGAGGACCACGCGGCCCCCACCGCCCCGCCCGCCACCGACGGCCGCGCCGAGGGCCCCCGGACGGTCCGGCTCGACTGGAGCCCGGCCACGGACGACACGGGCGTGACCGCCTACGACGTCTACCAGGGCGGCACCCGTATCCACACGGCCGGCCCCGCCGAGCGGGGCACCTCGCTGACCGGCCTGCAGCCGGGCACCGCCTACTCCTTCACCGTCCGCGCCCGGGACGGGGCCGACAACTCCTCACCCGACGGCCCCGCCGTCGCCGTGACCACCCCGGCCGACCCCGCCCGGGCCCCGGACACCGCACCCGGCGCCTTCGCCGCGACCGCCTCCCCCGGCGCGGTCGACCTGAGCTGGAACCCGCCGGACACGGGGCGCCCCACGGGCGAGTACCAGCTCTACGTCAACGACCGGCCCGTCACCGTCATCCAGTTCGGGGCCGGAGCCGTGCCGGCCGGCCGGGCCTCCTACCGGCTCACCACCGCGGAACCGGCCGGGACCGCCTGGACCCTGAAACTCCGCGCCCGCCTGCCCGACGGCAACTGGGGAGCCTTCTGCGAGCAGCGCCGGATCACCCTCGCCGGCTGAGGCGGACGACGCCGGCCGGCCCGCCGTCACCCGCACGGCGCACGGCGATCCGAAGCGAACGGCCGTGCCGTGAAAGAAGATCGCGCACAATACATCCGTGTTCGGTGAGTACTCGGTCAACGACAATCAGGCAGACTCCGCGGGTGTCGGCCCTGCGCCAGACTCTGGCGCCGTGCCGGGAAATCTGCCGCCGGACGTGGCGAGCTTCGTCGGCCGGGAGGGTGAACTCACCCTGCTCGGGCGCCTGTTGGGCGAACGAAGACTGGTCACCCTGACCGGGGTCGGCGGCGTGGGCAAGTCCCGCCTCGCCCGACGCGCCGTCGGCCGGGCCGCGGCCCGGCGCGACGGGATCTGGTGGGTACAGCTCTCGCCGCTGCGCGACCCCAGACTGCTCACCACCACCGTGGCCCACGCCGTCGGTCTCGCCGACCACTCCGCACAGCCCCTCGACGAGGAACTGTGCGCGTGGATGGCCGACAAGGAGATCCTCCTCGTCCTCGACACCTGCGAACACCTCGTCTCCGAGGTGCGGCACCTGGCGGGCGAACTCCTGCAGTCCGCCCCGGGCCTGACGGTGCTGACCACCTCCCGGGAGCGGCTGGGCTCCCCCGGCGAGCGGGTGGTCGAGGTCCGCCCGCTGCCCTCCGAGGGCCCCGACAGCGACGCCCTGACCCTCTTCCGGGCCCGCGCCCTGGCCGCCGCCCCGGAGGCCGCCGCCGCCGTCTTCGCGGACCCGGACCGCACCCGCACCGCCGCCGAGGTCTGCCGCCGCCTGGACGGCATCCCGCTCGCCCTGGAACTGGCGTGCGCCCGGCTGCGGTTGTGGACGCTGGAGCAGATGGCGCAGCGCCTGGGCGCCCGCTTCGAGGTGCTCGCCGACACCCGGGCCGCGCACCTGCCCCGGCACCAGACCATGCGCACCGCCATCGGGTGGAGCCACGAGCTGTGCGAGCCCGTGGAGCGGCTGCTGTGGTCCCGGCTGTCGGTGTTCACCGGCGACTTCGACGTGGCCGCCGCCCGGGCCGTGTGCTCCGGCGGGCCGCTGGCCCCGAGCCGGGTGGAACGGGTGCTGGAGGGGCTGGTCTCCAAGTCCGTCGTACGCCGCTCCCAGGAGAGGGGGGCGGGCGCCCGCTACCTGATGCTGGACACCATCCGCGAGTTCGGCCGCGACTGGCTGGCGGAGCTGGGCGAGGTACGGTCCGTCGCCGACCGGCACGCCCACTGGTACGCCGCGCTGTCGCAGGCCGCCGACGAGGGCTGGATGGGGCCCGGCCAGGTGGACTGGTACCGCAGGATGACCGCCGAGCACGCGCAGCTGCGCACCGCCCTGGAGCACCTGCTCGCCGCCGACCCGGCCGCGGCCCTGGAGATGGCCGGCGCCCTGTGGTTCTTCTGGTTCGCCTGCGGGCACGTCCACGAGGGCCGCCGCTTCCTGGAACGGGCCCTGGACGAGGCCCCGCCCGGGGGCGCCGCCCGGGCCCAGGGGCTGTGGGCCCTCGGCCTGACGATGCTGCTCCAGGGCGACATGGACCCGGCCCTGGAGACCGGCCTGCGGTGTGCCCGCGCCGCCGCCCCGCTCGGCGACCCCGAGCCGGAGCTGCGCGCCGCCTACCTGCGGGCCGTTTCGGTCCTGATGCCGGGCGACCCGACGACGGCGATCGCGCTGGCCGGACCCCGGGCGAGGGCGGGCCACGGCGGCCGCACCAGCGGCACGGGCTGGCTGCTGTGCCGGCTGGCCACCGGATACGCCCTGTGCGACCTCGGGCGCTACGAGGAGGCCTCCGAGGAGGCCCGGGGGCTGCGGGAGTCCTGTGCGGAGCTGGGAGAGCGCTGGCTGCGGGCGTACGCGGACTACATCCTGGCCGTCGCGGCGCTGGGGCTCGGCCAGCACGGGGAGGCGGCCCGCCACGTGCGGGCGATGCTTTCGGGGAAGCGGCTGCTGGGCGACCGCTTCGGCATCGCGCTGGGCCTGGACGTGCTCGCGGCCGCGGTGGCGGCCCTGGGCGACGGGGAGCTGGCCGCGCGGCTGCTCGGCACCGGGCACGCCTGGTGGCGCACGGTCGGCCGGCCGCAGATGGGCTCGCCCTCGTTGACCGCCCTGCGGGACCAGGGCGAACGGCAGGCGAGGGCGGCGATCGGCGACGCGGCGTACGAGACCGCGTTCCTGGGCGGTACTGAGGCGTCCACCGGCTGATCGCCTTCCGGTGGACGCCGTAATGCCGGGGCTCCCGTCAGTACGGGAGGGGTCTGCCCGACGGTGTGCGCAGGTCCAGGTCTCGGGGGGCGGGCTTGGGGACGGGCTTGCGGATCAGCTGCTGGCGCATGCTGCCTCCTCGCTCAGACCAGGGCCGGCCGACGGGGTTCCACCGTCCGGCCTTCGGGGAGCAGTTCACCGGTGTCGTCGAACACCACCACGCCGTTGCAGAGCAGGCTCCAGCCCTGTTCGGGATGGGAGGCCACGACGCGCGCGGCCTCGTGGTCGGCGCTGTCGGCGGGCGGGCAGGGGGGCTGGTGGGAGCACATGGCGCACCTCCTCGCAGTGTGGGGCGGGAGGGCCGGTGGTCACCCGGTCGAATCCGCGATCCACGGTGGCGGTGAGTATTACTGATCGCCGCCCCCGGACGGAACCCATATTCGAGGTCCAGTTCAGGGTGTGTATGCCCGCTTACCATGCGCTCATGCCCGTCATCCGGATCATTCGCCGCAGCCCGCTCGCGCCGGCCGACGCCTGGAGGCGGGTGACGGACTGGGAACGCCACGGCGCGCAGGTCCCGCTGACCCGCACGATCATCGTGACCCCGCCGCCGACGCGTGCCGGAACCCGCTTCACGGCCCGTACCGGAGTGGCCGGAATCACCTTCGACGACCCGATGGAGGTCGTGCGCTGGGAGCCGCCCCGGCTGGTCCGGCTCGAAAAGCGCGGCCGGGCGGTGACGGGCTGGGCCGAGATCGAGGTCCGTCCGGGCCCCGGCGGGGGCTCCGAGGTCCTCTGGCGGGAGGAGGTCCGGGTACGGGGCCTGCCCCGGCTCCTGGACCCCCTGACGGCCCGCGTCGGCCACGCCCTGTTCGCCCGCGCCCTCACCCGCCTCCTGCGCGGCTGAGCCCCCGCCCGGGGCGCGACGGCCCCGGGGGCCCAGGGTCCGCACGCCACCCGACGACCGGCCCGGTTCCACAGCCCGCACGCCACCCCGCCGCGGCGGGGTGGCCCCACGGCCCGCACGCCACCCCGCGGCGGGGGCGCCCACGGGGGCCCGTACGCCATCGCGGCGCGGGCGCACGGGTGCCGCCCTGCGGCCCCGGGCGGCCCCACGGCGGCGCAGGGCCCGGGGCCACCGGCCCCGCCCCCGTACCGCCGCGGCTAGCGGATCGGCATGCCGGAGAGCGTCCGCGCGATCACCAGGCGCTGGATCTCGCTCGTCCCTTCGAAGATCGTGTAGATGGCCGCGTCGCGGTGCATCCGCTCCACCGGGTACTCCCGGGTGAATCCGTTGCCGCCGAGGATCTGCACCGCCTGCTCGGTGACCTTCTTGGCCACCTCGCTCGCGTACAGCTTCGACATCGAGCCCTCCGCCGCGGTGAAGGGCCTGCCGGCGACCGCCATCCACGAAGCGCGCCACACCAGCAGCCGGGCCGCGTCGATCTGCGTGCGCATGTCCGCGAGCTGGAAGGCCACGCCCTGGTTGTCGATGATCGGGCGGCCGAACTGGGTGCGGGTCTTCGCGTAGTCGAGGGCGACCTCGTACGCGGCGCGGGCCGTGCCGACCGCCATCGCCCCGACCGCGGGCCGGGAGGCCTCGAAGGTGGCCATCGCGGCGTTCTTCACCCGCTCGCCGCCGCCGGCCGCCGCCCGCTCACGGGCCCGCGCCAGGCGCTCGTCGAGCTTCTCCTTGCCACCGAGCAGGCAGGACCCGGGCACCCGTACGTCCTCCAGGACCACTTCCGCGGTGTGCGAGGCGCGGATGCCGTGCTTCTTGAACTTCTGGCCCTGCGAGAGGCCGGGCGTGCCCGGCGGCACGATGAAGGAGGCGTGCCCCTTGGTACCGAGCTCGGGGTCGACCACGGCGACGACGATGTGGACGTTGGCTATGCCGCCGTTGGTCGCCCAGGTCTTGGTGCCGTTGAGCACCCACTCGTCCTTGGCCTGGTCGTACACGGCCCGGGTGCGCATCGCGCCGACGTCGGATCCGGCGTCCGGCTCGGAGGAGCAGAAGGCGGCGACCTTCACGTCGTCCGGGGTGCCGTACATCTGCGGGATCCAGGTGCCGATCTGCTCCTCGGTGCCGTTGGCGACGACGCCGATGGCCGCGAGTCCGGTGCCCACGATCGACAGGGCGATGCCCGCGTCGCCCCAGAAGAGCTCCTCCATGGCCATCGGGACGCCGAGGCCGGTGGGGTCGAAGAACTGCTGGGCGTAGAAGTCCAGGGAGTAGATGCCGACCTTGGCGGCCTCCTGGATGACGGGCCACGGGGTCTCTTCGCGCTCGTCCCATTCCGCGGCCGCGGGCCTGATCACGTCCGCGGCGAAACCGTGGATCCAGTCGCGGACCTGCTTCTGGTCCTCGTTGAGCTCCATGGTGAACTCCGCCATGTCCCCTCCAGCTGTCTCACACCGCCACCGGCAGACCCACGTCCGCGAGTTACTGCGGGTAACCTGAACAATGGCCACAGTCTGTTACCGGCCGGTAAGCACTGTCAAGCGACGCCGATTCGATCGCGAGGGTGTGCGGGGTGTTACGTTGCGTGGGCGTCACGCACCATCGCAAGGGCGGGGAGAGAAACACGTCATGCACACCACTGCGCAGGCCGGTGAGCCGGGAGCGGCCGAACGCCGTCGGCGGGAGCTTCTGGAGGCGGCGGACCGCGTCGTGCTGCGGGACGGCCCCAAGGCCTCGATGAACGCCATCGCCGCCGAGGCGGGCATCACGAAGCCCATCCTCTACCGGCACTTCGGCGACAAGGCGGGGCTCTACCAGGCCCTCGCGGTCCGGCACACCGACGCCCTGCTGGACTCGCTGCGGGCCGCCCTCGACGCGCCCGCCGAGCGGCGCCGCCGGGTGGAGGCCACCCTCGACACCTATCTCGCCGCCATCGAGGCCCGGCCCCAGGTGTACCGGTTCCTGATGCACCCGGCCGAGGACTCGCAGAGCACCGAGCGCGGCTTCGACGTGGGCCTGCACTCGGCCCCGCTGCTGCGCCGGCTCGGCGAGGAGCTGGCGCAGGTCATCGGCGAACGCGTCGACCTCGGACCGGGCGGCGAACGCACGGCCCGGATCTGGGGCCACGGCATCGTCGGCATGATGCACGCGGCCGGGGACTGGTGGCTCGGCGAACGCCCCTGCGGCCGGGCCGAGCTGGTGGCCGGCCTCACGGACCTGCTCTGGGGCCGGCTCGCCACCGCGGGCAACCGCCTGGACGGCCCCGGGTTCTAGCTTCGGCCCCTGTCGTCGCGGGCGGGACCCCACGGCGCCTTGCGGACGGCCCGGCGCAGCCGGCGGGCGCGCAGCCCGGTCACCCGGTCCGCGTACACGGTGCCGTCGAGGTGGTCGCACTCGTGCTGGAGGCACCGGGCGAAGAAGCCGGTGCCCTCGATCCGCACCGGGGAACCGTCCGAGGTCACCCCCTCGACGACCGCCCGGTCGAAGCGGACGGTGCCCGCCTCCAGGCCCGGGAGGGACAGGCAGCCCTCCGGGCCGCGGAACTCGTCCCCGTCGGCGAGGACCAGACGCGGATTGACGACGTGGCCGACGTGGCGGACGTCATCGTCGTCGGGGCAGTCGTAGACGAAGACCCGCTGCCCGACGCCGACCTGGTTCGCGGCGAGGCCGACGCCCTCGGCGGCGTACATCGTGGCGAACATGTCCTCGATGAGACGGTCGAGTTCGGGGCCGAAGGCGGTGACCTCCGCGCAGGCGGAATGGAGCACCGGATCACCCAGCAGGCTCATGGTGCGGACGAGTCCGGTGGTACCGGGGATGGGGCGCTGTCGCATGGCCGTAAGGGTACGACGGGCGAATATATGAGGAGATCCGCGGCGTCCCTGGGGCGCCGCGGTCAAGGCCCCGGCCGGTACTGGATAGGCTGGGGCCGACCGACGCAAGGAGGACAAGGGACGATGGCAGGCAACACGGAGCCGCTTTCGCCGCGGGCCAAGCTGGCCGTGACGGCGGGCAAGGCCGCGGCGGCGGTGTCGCGGGCCGCGGGACGCGGAAGCGGATCGGTGATCGGTGGCAAGGTCGCACTCAGGCTGGACCCCGATCTTCTCGGCGCGCTGGCGCAGCATCTCGATGTCGTCCTCGTCTCCGCGACGAACGGCAAGACCACGACGACCCGCCTGATCGCGGAGGCCCTGCGGGCCAGCGGTCCGGTCGTCTCGAACGCGCTGGGCGCCAACATGCCGGCGGGCATCACCTCCGCCCTGGCCGGCGGCTCGGACGCCAAGTACGGCGTCATCGAGGTCGACGAGAAGTACCTGGCCGGGGTGGCCCGGGACGTCACCCCCAAGGTGATCGCCCTGCTGAACCTCTCCCGCGACCAGCTGGACCGCGCGGCCGAGACCCGCATGCTCGCCGAGAAGTGGCGCGAGGGCCTCCAGGGCTCCAAGGCCGTGATCGTGGCGAACTGCGACGACCCGCTGATCGTGTGGTCGGCGTCGTCCTCGCAGAACGTGGTGTGGGTGGCGGCCGGCCAGGAGTGGAAGGACGACGCCTGGTCGTGCCCCTCCTGCGGCGGCGTCATGCAGCGACCGGGCGACGACTGGTTCTGCGGGGAGTGCGGCTTCCGCCGCCCCACCCCGAGCTGGGTGCTCTCCGGCGACCACGTGCTCGACCCGCACGGCAGCGCATGGCCGATCCACCTCCAGCTGCCGGGCCGCGCGAACAAGGCCAACGCCGCCACCTCGGCCGCCGTGGCCGCCGTGTTCGGCGTGCCCCCGCAGGTCGCGCTGGAGCGCATGTACCAGGTCCAGGCCGTGGCCGGCCGCTACGACGTGGTGAACTTCATGGGCCGTGAGCTGCGGCTGCTGCTCGCGAAGAACCCGGCGGGCTGGCTCGAAACGTTTTCGCTGATCGACCCGCCGCCCACGCCGGTGATCCTTTCGGTGAACGCGCGCGGCGCCGACGGCACGGACACGTCCTGGCTGTGGGACGTGGACTACCCGCGCCTCGCCGGCCACCCGATCTTCGTGATCGGCGACCGCAAGCTGGACCTCGCGGTCCGCCTGGAAGTGGCCGGTCTGGACTTCCGGGTCTGCGAGACCATCGACGAGGCCGTGCAGCTGGCGCCGCCCGGTCAGATCGAGCTGATCGCCAACTACACCGCCTTCCAGGACGTGCGCCGCCGCGTCGGCAACTAGCACCCCGTCAGAACCGCAGAGGACAAGAGCATGAGCGACAACAGCCTGCGTCTGGTGTGGGTCTACCCGGACCTGCTCAGCACGTACGGAGACCAGGGCAACGCCCTCGTGGTGGAGCGCCGGGCGCGCCAGCGCGGCCTGGACGTGCAGCGCGTGGACGTGCGCAGCGACCAGCCCATCCCCACCTCGGGCGACATCTACCTGATCGGCGGCGGCGAGGACCGGCCGCAGCGGCTGGCCGCGGAGCGGCTGCTGCGCGACGGCGGCCTGGAGCGCGCCGTCTCGAACGGGGCGATCGTCTTCTCGGTGTGCGCCGGGTACCAGATCCTCGGCAAGGAGTTCGTCAACGACATGGGCCAGCGCCAGGAGGGGCTGGGCCTGCTGGACGTCGTGACCGTGCGCGGCGAGGGCGAGCGGTGCGTCGGCGACGTGCTGGCGGACATCGACCCGCGCCTGAACCTGCCGCCGCTGACGGGCTTCGAGAACCACCAGGGCGTCACGCACCTGGGTCCGACCGCCAAGCCCTTCGCCCGGACCCGGCTGGGCCGCGGCAACGGCACCGGCGACGGCACCGAGGGCGCGTACAGCGACACCGTCTTCGGCACGTACATGCACGGCCCCGTGATGGCCCGCAACCCGCTGATCGCCGACCTGCTGCTGAAGCTGGCCCTCGACGTGAACGCGCTGCCGCCCCTGGACGACCGCTGGTACGAGGCCCTGCGCAACGAGCGCATCGCGGCGGCCACGCAGCCCGCGTAGCCCGCCCGGCACCTGCCGTACCGTCCGTCGGCCCGGATCCCCCAGGGGGTCCGGGCCGACGTCCGTTCGCACAATTGTTCTGACCAGCATGTGGAGGATGGTTCAGTCCACCGGGAATCCGCTTGTAGGCTGGCAGGTAGTTCCAACCGGACGACGTGGTCCGGTCGTCGGCCCACGTTGCAAAGGTTCTTCCTGCCATGCGCATTGGTGTGCTCACTTCCGGCGGCGACTGCCCCGGCCTCAATGCCGTCATCCGTTCCGTCGTGCACCGCGCCGTGGTCGACCACGGCGACGAGGTCATCGGCTTCCACGACGGCTGGCGCGGCCTGCTGGAGTGCGACTACCGCAAGCTCGACCTCGACGCCGTGGGCGGCATCCTGGCCCGCGGCGGCACCATCCTCGGCTCCTCCCGCGTCCAGCCCGCGCACCTGCGCGACGGCGTGGAGCGGGCCCGGGGGCACGTCGCCGACCTCGGCCTGGACGCGATCATCCCGATCGGCGGCGAGGGCACCCTGAAGGCCGCCAACCTGCTCGCGCAGGGCGGACTGCCGATCGTCGGCGTGCCGAAGACCATCGACAACGACATCGCCTCGACGGACGTCACCTTCGGTTTCGACACGGCCGTGGGCGTGGCCACCGAGGCCCTGGACCGGCTGAAGACCACCGCCGAGTCCCACCAGCG
Source organism: Streptomyces sp. NBC_01276 (assembly GCF_041435355.1). GTDB lineage: Bacteria > Actinomycetota > Actinomycetes > Streptomycetales > Streptomycetaceae > Streptomyces. Next base: position 6,790,194 of record NZ_CP108442.1, on the reverse strand, counting down.
CGTGATGGTCGTGGAGGTCATGGGCCGCCACACCGGCTGGATCGCCCTGCACTCGGGCATGGCGGCGGGCGCGCACGCGATCGTCGTGCCGGAGCGCCCCTTCGACATCGAGGAGCTAACGGCGATCGTCGGCGAGCGCTTCTCGGCGGGCAAGCGGTTCGCGATCGTCGTGGTCGCCGAGGGCGCCAAGCCCGCTCCGGGCTCCTCGATGGCCGTCGAGGAGGGCGGTACGGACATGTACGGGCACGAGCGGTTCGCCGGCATCGGCAACCGGCTCGCCGTCGAGCTGGAGGCGCGGCTCGGCAAGGAGGCCCGTCCGGTCATCCTCGGCCACGTCCAGCGCGGCGGCACCCCCACCGCCTACGACCGCGTCCTCGCGACCCGCTTCGGCTGGCACGCGGTGGAGGCGGCGCACCGGGGCGAGTTCGGGATGCTGACGGCCCTGCGCGGCACCGACATCGTGATGGTGCCGCTGGCCGAGGCCACGTCGACCCTGAAGACCGTTCCGGCGGACCGGTACGAAGAGGCACAGAACGTCCTGTGATGTTTCCCCCCTGCTGAGTGCCGCCCCCGGACGCGATCGCGTCCGGGGGCGGCACTACTGTGGTGGAGCGCCACAGTCAAGGGAGTGAACAGATGGATCACAGCGGTCACGGCATGGACATGAACATGGACATGAACATGGACCTGCCGCCGTTCACCCTCGGGCGCGGGCTGGAGTTCTCCTTCGACGCCTTCTTCCTGTTCGGCTCCCTGCTGGGGCTGACCCTGTACGGGTGGGGCGTGCTGCGCCTGCGCCGGCGCGGGGACGCCTGGCCGGTGGGCCGGACGGTCGCCTTCGTGGCGGGCGTGCTGAGCGTGGCGCTGATGATGTGCACCAAGCTGAACGACTACGGCATGGTCATGTTCAGCGTCCACATGGTCCAGCACATGGTGATCAGCATGATCAGCCCGATCCTGCTGCTGCTGGGCGCGCCGGTCACGCTGGCGCTGCGCGCGCTGCCGCCCGCCGCCCGCGGCACCAAGGGCCCCCGCGAGCTGCTCCTGATGCTGCTGCACAGCCGGTACATGCGGATCGTCACGCACCCGGCCTTCACCATCCCGATGTTCATCGCCAGCCTCTACGGCCTGTACTTCACCCCGCTCTTCGACTTCCTGATGGAGTCGAGGACCGGCCACATCGCGATGATGGTCCACTTCCTCGCGGTCGGCCTGATCTTCTTCTGGCCGATCATGGGCGTGGACCCGGGCCCGCACCGCCCCGGCTACGTGATGCGGATGCTGGAGCTCTTCGCGGGCATGCCCTTCCACGCCTTCTTCGGCATCGCCCTGATGATGGCGAGCGAGCCGATGATCAAGACCTATCAGAACCCGCCGGCCTCCCTCGGCATCGATCCGCTGCTCGACCAGCAGTGGGGCGGCGGCATCGCCTGGGCGTTCAGCGAGATCCCCTCGGTACTGGTGCTGATCGCGCTGGTCTACCAGTGGTACCACTCGGAGCAGCGCGCGGCGAAGCGCTCGGACCGGGCCGAGGAGCGCAACGGCGACCAGGAGCTGGAGGCGTACAACGCGTACCTCGCCTCGCTCCAAGGGCGCGGCCAGTAGCGCTCGGGCCGTCCCAGGCGCCACCATGGGGCATGACCGGATCCGTTAAGGCGATGGCGGTGACGACCTTCGCCGCCCTGGTGGCCGTCTCCGCGTACTCCGTGGCGCTCGGCAGCAACGGCTGGCTGTGGTTCGGCTGGGTGGTGCTGGGCCTGCTGACCCTGGGGATGGCCGCCGCCGGCAGCGCCTGAGCGGGCCGCGTACGCCTCGCTCCCGGTCGGACGCGGAGCGACCGTCGGGCGAAGGGAAGCACCGGGTGTTCTACCACTTGCTCAAGCACGTGCTGCTCGGACCGCTGCTGCGGATGCTGTTCCGGCCGCGGATCGAGGGGCTGGAGAACATCCCCGCGGAGGGGGCGGCGATCGTCGCGGGCAACCACCTGTCCTTCTCCGACCACTTCCTGATGCCCGCGATCCTGAAGCGCAGGATCACCTTCCTGGCGAAGGCCGAGTACTTCACCGGACCGGGCCTCAAGGGCCGGCTGACCGCCGCGTTCTTCCGCAGCGCCGGCCAGATCCCGGTGGACCGCTCCGGCAAGGACGCCGGTCAGGCGGCCCTGCGCGAGGGGCTCGGGGTGCTCGCCCGGGGCGAGCTGCTCGGGATCTACCCGGAGGGCACGCGCTCGCACGACGGGCGGCTCTACAAGGGCAAGGTCGGGGTGGCGGCGATGGCACTCGGCGCCGGGGTGCCGGTGGTGCCGTGCGCGATGGTCGGCACCTTCGAGATCCAGCCGCCGGGCCGGAGGATCCCGAAGATCCGGCGGGTGACGATCCGATTCGGCGCACCGATGGAGTTCTCCCGCTACGCGGGCATGGAGCGGGAGCGGGCCGTCCTGCGCGCCGTCACGGACGAGATCATGTACGCGATCCTCGGCCTCTCGGGCCAAGAGTACGTGGACCGGTACGCCACCGAGGTCAAGGCCGAGGAGGAGGAGAAGCGGAAGAAGGCCCGGCGCGGACCGCGCTGAGCCTTCTCCCTCGTCACTTCTCCGGATCCTTAACGGACGGCCGGGAGCTCCTCACGCACCGCGAGCCCGTCGGCCGGGGCCTGGGCGAGCGACTTGGCGGCGGCCGGGGCCGGCGCCACCGGGGTGGCGTGCGGACCGCACTTGACGTCCTGCGCGTCGACCTTGCCGGTCAGCAGGTAGGCGTCCACGCGGGTGTTGATGCAGGGGTTGACCAGGCTGGTCACACCGTGCGAGCCGGCGTTCTGCTCGGTGATCAGACGCGAACCGGCCAGACGGCGGTGCAGCTCGACACCACCCTCGTACGGGGTGGCCGCGTCACGCTCGGACTGGACGATCAGGACCGGCGCGATACCGCGCTTGGCACCGACCTCGATCGGGGTGCTCTGCTTGGACTTCCAGGTCGCGCAGGGCAGGTTCATCCAGGCGTTCGACCAGGTCAGGAAGGGGTACTTCTTGTGGAGCGCGGTGTTGTCGCGGTCCCACTTGGCCCAGCTGGTCGGCCACTTGGCGTCGGCGCACTCGACCGCGGTGTAGACGGCGTTGCCGTTCTCCGAGGCGATGTTGCCCGCGGTGTCGGACATGTCGGGGGCGACGGCGTCGATCAGCGGCTTCTCGTCACCGGCGGCCCAGGCGCTGAACGCCTGCGCGACCGGCACCCAGGAGGAGTCGTAGTACGGCGCCTTCTGGAAGAAGCCGAGCAGCTCGTTCGGACCGGCCACGCCGCCGAGCGGGTTGGCCTTGGCCTTGCCGCGCAGCTCCAGCCACTTGGCCTCGACCTTGGCGCGGGTGTCACCGAGGTGGAAGGAGGCGTCGTTCTTGGCGACCCAGTCCTCCCAGTCGTTCCAGCGCATCTGGAAGGCGACGTCCTGCTCCAGGTTGGCCTGGTACCAGATGTTGTCCTGCTTGGGGTTGACCACGCTGTCGACGATCATGCGGCGCACGTGGGACGGGAAGAGGGTCGCGTAGACCCCGCCCAGGTAGGTGCCGTAGGAGACGCCGAGGTAGTTCAGCTTCTGCTCACCGAGGGCGGCCCGGATCACGTCCAGGTCGCGCGCGGTGTTGGGGGTGGTCATGTGCGGCAGCATCTCGCCGCTGCGCTCCTTGCAGCCGTCCGCGTACTCGGCGGCGAGCTTGCGCTGGGCGCGCTTGTCGGCCTCGTTGGACGGGACCGGGTCGGCCTTGGGGGCCTTGACGAACTCCTGCGGGTCGATGCAGGAGATCGGCGCGGAGTGGCCGACGCCGCGGGGGTCGAAGCCCACGAAGTCGTAGGCCTTCGAGGTGTTGACCCACAGCGGGCTCTTGTTGGTGATCCGGAGCGGGAAGCGCATGCCGGAGCCGCCCGGGCCACCCGGGTTGTAGACGAGCGCGCCCTGGCGCTCCTCCTTGGTACCGGTGCTCACGGCGCGGTCGACCGCGAGGTCGATGGTCTTGCCGAAGGGCTTGGTGTAGTCGAGCGGGACCTTCACCCAGCCGCACTGGACCGGCTTCGCGAAGCCCCAGTCGGCAGGACAGTCCTTCCAGTCGATGCCGGCGCGCGCGGCGCGGGCGGCGGCGATCTGGGCGCCGACCGCTTCCGCGGCCCCGTTGTCCCGGCCGGCCGAAGCCGCCGAGGCGGACGGCGCGAGCAGCAGGCCCGCCGCCAGTGCGCCGGTGATCAGAGTGGCAGCGCTCCCCAGCGCCGCAGTGCGTATCACGTGGTTGTTCCCCCTGCTCATGTGCCGCCGTGGGCGGCCGGATTCGGTCGAGTTCGGTCGTCGGCGTGCAGGGGGATCCTTTCGCCTGACCGATACCCAACAACAGAGCAAGGTCGAGTTCTTTGCCAACCCGATAACCGGAAACGGGTGTACCGCTGAGCGGTGTCCCATTCGCCCCGAGTGTGACCCGCCGTCACCACCCGTACGCGCGGGCCGCCTCGTCCAGCAGCTCGCGCAGCCGCAGCGCGTCCGGGGCCAGGGCCGTCACGAGCACCGCGGGACCCGCCAGCGGGGTGGCCGCCGCGAACTCCCCGAGCACCCGCGCCCCGGGCGGGTCGGATTCGAACCGCGGGTCCACCACCAGCAACTGGCCGAGCGCCCGGTGGCCCGCGATGCCCGCCGGGCCGTCCCAGCCCCCGGGGGAACCGGGTCCGCAGGACAGTTCCTGGTCCAGCAGGGGCCGGCCGCCCCGGGTGACCGTGAGCCGGGCACGCAGCGTACCGGGGTCCTCCCCGGTACGCCCCAGCACCTGTTCCTCGCGGAGCATCAGCCGGGCGCCGGGCGCCAGTTCGGCCCGGGTGCGGACGCGCAGGTCGCTGCCGCGCACGGAGACCAGCTGCTCCGGGAGCCAGCGCACCTCCGCGTCCTCGGCGAGCGAGAGCCGTACGTCGTACCGCGCGGGCTCGCCGCCCCGGCCGGGCAGGGCCAGGGTGGCGGCCGCCGAGCGCAGTGCGAGCCGGGCGCCCGGCCCGGCGTCGGCCTCCACCGCGAGGTGGTCGCCGCCGAGGGGGGCGCTCATCGCGCCGACCAGCATCACCCCGGCCTCGGCGCCCTCGTCCCGGGTGCGGCGCAGGGCCAGCGGCCCCTCCCCGGCCAGCAGGGGCAGGGCGGTGCCGCCGCGCCCGTCGCGGACGGCGCCGATCCGGGCGGTGGCCCGCAGTCCGGCCGGGGGCGGCGCGGTGGTGGCGGGGGCCGCGGCGGTCACCGTACGACCCAGGCGGCGATCCGCTCGCGCACCCACGCGGCGACCGGGGCCACTCCCTCGGTGCCGCGCAGGGACTGGAAGGCGACGGGCAGCTCCCCGCGCTGGGCGGCCGCGTCACGGGCCATCCGCTCCAGGTCGGAGCCGACGTGCGGGGCGAGGTCGGTCTTGTTGACGACCAGCAGGTCGGCGGTGGTGACGCCGGGGCCGCCCTTGCGGGGGATGTCGTCGCCGCCGGCCACGTCGATGACGAAGATCTGGGCGTCGACCAGGCCGCGGGAGAAGGTGGCGGTGAGGTTGTCACCGCCGGACTCGACGAGGATCAGGTCCAGCGGTCCCACGCTGTCCTCCAGCTCCTCGACGGCCTCCAGGTTCGCGGAGATGTCGTCGCGGATGGCGGTGTGCGGGCAGGCACCGGTCTCGACGGCGCTGATCCGCTCGGGCGGCAGGACCGCCTCGCGGAGCAGGAACTCGGCGTCCTCACGGGTGTAGATGTCATTGGTGACGACGGCCATGGACAGCTCGGCCCGCAGGGCCCGGCAGAGCGCGGCGACGGTCGCCGTCTTGCCGGAGCCGACGGGCCCGCCGAGTCCGATGCGCAGGGCGCGGCGGGTGCCGTCGGCGCGGTGCGGGTCCGCGCTGTGGGTGTGGCGCTGGGGGTAGGCCACGTCGTGGTCGAGGTGCACGGGGTCTCCTAGGAAGTGGTGGGGGTGGCCGGCCGGGGCGCGGTCCGCTCAGGAGGCGAAGAGGCGGACCGGCCAGTCGGCGTGGACCTGCGCCGCGATCTCCAGCAGGGGCGAGGAGGGGGCGGGCAGCGCGTCCGTGCCCCCGGTACGGGCGAGCAGGGCGGCCTCGGCAGCCCGGGCGGCCACGGCGTCGAGTTCGGGTGCCAGCCGGGCCAGTACCGCGCTGGCCTCGAAGGGGTCCAGGCCGAGCAGCCGGACCGTCGCGGTCGCCGGACCGCTGACGCTCTCGTACGCCGCCACGTGGGCGGCGTCGAGCGCCCCGAGCCCGGCCGCGCGGGCGGCCGTCCCGAGCACCACGGGCTGGTGCGCCCCGCGCGGGAAGGCCGCGGCCAGCGCGTCGAGCCCGGGGTCGGGCCAGGTGGCTCGGGCGGCCCGCATGAGCTGTCGGCCCAGGCGGCGCGCGGCGGCGCGCAGCGCGGGCGAGGGTGTACGGGCGTCGGCGGCGGCGTCGAGCTCCACCGGGTCGAGGCCGAGGGCGGCGGCCGCCGCGAGGGAGGCGGCGGTGAGCCCGGCGGTGTGGAGGCGGCCCCGGCAGAAGTCGGCCAGGGTCGCGGCGTCGTGGATCCGGCCCGCCTTGCAGGCGGCCTCCGCCCCGCCGGAGTGCGCGTGGCCTCCGGCGGGGAAGCGGCCGTCCGCGAGCACGAGCAGCGCGGCGAGGCTCATCGGCCGGGCTCCCTCGGGGAACGCTCCGTCAGGGTGTGCCGCATCAGAAGAGGAAGTATCTCTGTGCCATGGGCAGTTCCGTCGCGGGCGCCGGCTCCACGGCCTCCCCGTCGATGGTGACGGTGAAGGTGTCGGCGTCGACCTCGACCCGGGGCATGGCGTCGTTGTTGCGCATGTCCGCCTTGCCCACCTTGCGCGTGTTCTCGATGGCCGTGAACTGCTTGCCGAGACCGAGCCGTTCGGGCAGCTCGTCGTCGAGCGCGGCCTGCGCGGTGAAGTTGATCGAGTTCAGTCCGGGTGCGCTTCCGATGCTGCCGAACATGGGGCGGGGCAGGATCGGCTGCGGGGTGGGGATGGACGCGTTGGCGTCGCCCATCTGGGCGTAGGCGATCTGACCGCCCTTGACGACCACCTCGGGCTTGACCCCGAAGAAGGCCGGCGTCCACAGCACCAGGTCGGCGAGCTTGCCCACCTCGACCGATCCGACCTCGCGGGAGAGGCCCTGCGCCACGGCGGGGTTGATCGTGTACTTGGCGACGTAGCGACGGGCCCGGTGGTTGTCGGCGGGGCCGTCACCGGGCAGGAAGCCGCGTCGCTTCTTCATCACGTGCGCGGTCTGCCAGGTCCGCAGCACGACCTCGCCGACCCGGCCCATGGCCTGGGAGTCGGAGGAGATGATGGAGATGGCCCCGAGGTCGTGCAGCACGTCCTCGGCGGCGATGGTGGAGGGCCGGATCCGGGACTCGGCGAAGGCGAGGTCCTCGGGGACGGCCGGGTTGAGGTGGTGGCAGACCATCAGCATGTCGAGGTGTTCCTCGACGGTGTTGACGGTGTGCGGCCGGGTGGGATTGGTGGAGCTGGGCAGGATGTTCGGCTCGGAGACCACGGTGATGATGTCGGGCGCGTGCCCGCCGCCCGCGCCCTCGGTGTGGTACGAGTGGATCGTCCGCCCGGCGATGGCCGCGAGGGTGTCGCCCACGAACCCGGCCTCGTTGAGGGTGTCGGTGTGGATGGCGACCTGCGCGCCGGTCTCGTCGGCGACGCTCAGGCAGGCGTCGATGACGGCCGGGGTGGCCCCCCAGTCCTCGTGGATCTTGAAGCCGAGGGCGCCGCCGCGCAGCTGGGAGTGCATGCCCTCGCGGGACATGGTGTTGCCCTTGCCGAGCAGGCCGATGTTGACCGGGTAGGCCTCCAGCGCCGCGAACATGCGGGCCAGGTGCCAGGGGCCGGGGGTGACGGTGGTGGCCTTGGAGCCCTCGGCGGGGCCGGTGCCGCCGCCGACGAGGGTGGTGATGCCGGAGGCGAGGGCCTCGTCGATCACGGTCGGCGAGATGAAGTGGATGTGGGTGTCGATGGCGCCCGCGGTGAGGATCTTCCCGTTGCCGGCGATGATCTCGGTCTCGGGCCCGATGACGAGCGCGGGCTCCACCCCGTCCATGGTGTCGGGGTTGCCCGCCTTGCCGATGCCGCAGATCCGGCCGTCGCGGATGCCGACGTCGGCCTTGACGATGCCCCAGTGGTCGAGGATCACGACGCCGGTGATCACCGTGTCGGGGGCGCCCTCGGCGCGGGTCGTGCGGGCCTGTCCCATGGACTCGCGGATGACCTTGCCGCCACCGAAGACGGCCTCGTCACCGGAGTTGCCGGGTCCGCCGCTGAGGTCCTGCTCGATCTCGACGAAGAGGTCGGTGTCGGCGAGCCGGATCCGGTCGCCCTTCGTCGGCCCGAAGAGGTCGGCGTACTGCCGACGCGAGATCTCAGCCATCGAGCGGCCCTCCGGTCTCTCCACGCAGTCCCGGTACCGTGCGCAGCCCGCCCAGCGGTACGAGCTCCACGGCGACGGGGATGCCGGGCTCGAAGCGGACGGCGGTGCCGGCGGCGATGTTCAGGCGCAGCCCGTGGGCCGCCCGGCGGTCGAAGTCGAGGCCGGGGTTGGCCTCGGCGAAGTGGTAGTGGGAGCCGACCTGGACGGGCCGGTCGGCGGAGTTGAGCACGGTGAGGCGGGTGACGGGGCGGCCCTCGTTCAGGCACACCGGACCGTCCCCGAAGGCGATTTCGCCGGGGATCATCTGGTCGCTCCCGTTCAGACGATGGGATCGTGGACGGTGACGAGCTTGGTGCCGTCCGGGAACGTGGCCTCGACCTGGACGTCGTGGATCATCTCGGGGATGCCCTCCATGACCTGGGCGCGGGTGAGCACGGTGCGGCCGGAGGCCATCAGCTCGGCCACGGTCCGCCCGTCACGGGCGCCTTCGAGGATGTGCGAGGTGATGAGCGCGACGGCCTCGGGGTGGTTCAGGAGGACCCCGCGCGACCTGCGCTTCTCGGCCACGTCGGCCGCAACGTGGATCATGAGTCTTTCTTGTTCGTGCGGTGTCAATTGCACCTGATATCACCAAGCTTCCGGGACATGATCAACATCGCGCCGCAGCGACCGTACCGGCCTTCAACACTCTGTTGACCTGTGCATATCCATGCCAAGCATGTCTTGCCCAACGCAGAGAGAGGCTTTCCGTCCCGATCACCGGCCTTTTACCGGCCCATGGCTGTTCGTTGGCGGAGGAGCCCGGTCCCTCACGTTAGGGCCCGCATTTTTCCGCCGAGTTAACCCACGTTTCGGGAAGGCGCGCGGTTCACCTGTCCGGGCCCGCGGCGGCGCGGCCGCCGTATACGACGGCGGGCCGGGAAGGGGCGCGGGTCAGCAGCCGCGGGTCAGCAGCCGCGGGCCGTCCGCGCGGGGGCTCCGGCCGGCCAGGGGAGGGCGATCCACACCGTCTTGCCCCCGTCCGCGGTCGGGCTGACCGAGAGCCGGCCGCCCGCCTCCGCCGCCAGCCAGCGGATGATGACCATCCCGCGGCCGTTGTCCTGCTGGACGGCGGCGGGCAGCCGCCTGGGCCAGCGCGGGTGGCTGTCGGTGACGCCGACGCGCAGCCACTCCTCGCGCTCCAGGCGGACGTCGACGGTGAAGGTCGGGGACTGGCCGAAGGTGTGCTGGACCGAGTTGGTCGCGAGCTCCGAGACGATCAGCCGGACGGTGTCGGCGGTCTCCGCGTCCTCCGGAAGCCCCCATTCGCCGAGCACCTGCGCGACGTACCGGCGGGCGGCGGCGACCGAGACCGGATCGCTCGGCAGAGTGACGGATGCTTCCAGCTGATCTGCCATGGCGACGTCCCTTTCCCACCGGGACGGAACCGCCCCGGATCTACGCTGAGCGCCAGAGTGCCACCCATCGTGCCGCCGTTTCCGCCGATCCCCCAAGATATGCATATATCTGTCGCTCAATGCGGTGAACTCTGCTACGGAAGAGCGTATTTGGACGGCAGACCGGCACGAGCCGTGCCGGTGGAAGGAGAGCGGGTATGCAGCACGGTCCCGCGGTGCGTCGGCGCAAGCTCGGCGAGGAGTTGCGCGCCCTCCGTGACCGCTCCGGACTCACCAGTGGCGAGGTGGCCCGGATCGTCGGATGGCACCAGTCGAAAATCAGTCGCATCGAAACGGGCCGCAGCGGCGTGAAGTCGGCGGACATCCGGCTCCTGCTCGACGCCTACGGGGAGGTGGTGGGTCCGCAGCAGCGCGCCCTGCTGGAGGCCCTGGGCGCCTCGGCGGCCGGCCCCTCGGCACACGGGGACGCCGCGCGCGGACGGCAGTGGTGGCACGACTACCGGGGCCTGCTCCCGCAGGAGTACCGCGACTTCATCAGTCTGGAGGCGGGGGCCCGCGCGGCCCGGACGGTGGAACTCTCCGTCGTGCCCGGCCTGTTGCAGACCCCGGAGTACGCGCGGGCCGTGACCCGGGCCGCGCTGGGCGGGCTGCCGGAACCGAAGGTGGACGCGCTGGTCGACGTACGACTGGCCCGGCAGGCCGTGCTGCGGTCGGATCCGCCCCTGGAGCTGAGCGCCGTCCTGGACGAGGCGGTGCTGCGGCGGCAGATCGGCGGGCCGGGGGTGATGCGCGAGCAGCTGAGGCATCTGGTCGAGGTGGCCCGGCTGCCCCAAGTGCGCTTGCAGGTACTCCCGTTCACCGTGGGGGGGCATCTCGGCCTGACGGGCCCCTTCGTCATTTTCTCATTTCCGAACATCGCCGATCTGGATGTGGTGGTACTCGACCATTTGACGAGTAGCCTCTATCTGGAGCGGAAGGAAGACCTGGAAGCCTACGGCGCCGCATTCCGCACCATCCAGGCACACGCCCTCCCGCCCCGTGACTCGTCGGATCTCATCAGCTCACTCGCTGACGACACGTAAGGAGGCACCCCCCGTGTCCGCAACCCCCTTATCCACCAGCGGACTTCTGAACAGCGCGCGGTGGCGGCGGAGCAGCCGCAGCACCGGAATGAACAACTGCGTGGAAGCGGCCGCCCTCACCGGCGGTCTGCTGGCCGTCCGCGACTCCAAGCGGACGGACGGCCCGGCCGTGCTCTTCACCGGGCCGGCCTGGGACGGCTTCCTCGCCTCGGTCCGGGCGGACCTGCACGACCCGGTCGCACCGGGCCGCTGACGCCTACCGGTCCGTGGCTCCGGCCGGAGCGGTCCGCAGGACCGTCCCGACGGCCCGGCCGATCTCGTCCCCCGTGAGATCGGCCCGAGCGGTTAGCCGCAGCCGGGAAATGCCGTCCGGCACCGACGGCGGACGGAAGCACCCCACGGACAGACCTGCCTCGCGGCAGTCGGCGGCCCAGCGCAGTGCCGCCGAAGCCGACGGGGCCCGCACCGACACCACGGCCGCGTCCGGCCGGGCCGCGGTCAGGCCGGACGCGGTGAGCCGCTCGTACAGTTCGGCGGCCACCTCCCGGACCCGGGCCGCACGCTCCGGTTCGCGCCGGAGCAGACGCAGGCTCGCCAGTGCGGCGCCGGCGGCGGCCGGGGCCAGCCCGGTGTCGAAGATGAAGGCGCGCGCGGTGTTGACCAGGTGCCGGATGACCTTGGCCGGGCCCAGTACCGCCCCGCCCTGGCTGCCCAGCGACTTCGAGAGGGTCATCGTCGCGACCACGCCGGGCGCGCCCGCCAGCCCCGCGGCGTGCAGGGCGCCCCGGCCCCCCTCGCCGAGCACCCCCAGACCGTGCGCGTCGTCCACCACCAGGGCGGCGCCCTCGGCCCGGCAGGCCGCGGCGTACGCGGCGAGCGGGGCGGCGTCCCCGTCCACCGAGAAGACCGAGTCGGTGACGAGCAGGGCGCGCCCGCCGTGGGCGGCGAGGGTCTTGCGGACGGGTTCCGGATCGCTGTGCGGGGTGACCGCGACCTCGGCGCGCGAGAGCCGGCAACCGTCGACGATCGAGGCGTGGTTCCCGGCGTCGGAGACCACCAGCGTGCCGCGCTCGCTCAGCGCCGTCACGGCGGCGAGGTTCGCGGCATATCCGGAGGAAAGCACCAGAGCCGCTTCGAAACCGGCGAAATCGGCGAGTTCCCGTTCGAGTTCGGTGTGCAGCTCCGTGGTACCCGTGACCAGGCGGGAGCCGGTGGCTCCGGCACCCCAGCGTTCGGCCGCCTCGCACGCCCCGCGCACGGTCTCGGGATGCCGGGACAGACCCAGGTAGTCGTTGCTCGCCAGGTCCAGCAGGGGCGAGGAGGCGGGCCTCGGGCGCAGCGTCCGCACCAGCCCCGCCTGCTCTCGGGCCCGCTCCGCGCCGTCGATCCAGGCGAAGACGTCCTCGGGTTGCGGGGTGTGCTGCGTCATCGGCGGTCCTCGTGTTTTGTCGGCAGTCGACAGATCTGCTCGACCCTAGCCGCCGCGACCCGAGGGACTGGTGTGGCGATCCACACACTCCCTTCAGGCCATGTTGTCCGATCTCTCCTTGGCCGGGAGTGGTCGCGTGGTCCAGGATCGGGCCCATGGACCTGCTGAACACCCTGGTGGAAAAGGGACTGCGGCGCGAGCTGCCGACCCGTGAAGAGGCGCTCGCCGTACTGGCGACCTCCGACGACGAACTGCTCGACGTGGTGGCCGCTGCCGGCAAGGTGCGCCGCCAGTGGTTCGGGCGCCGCGTCAAGCTGAACTACCTGGTCAACCTGAAGTCGGGGCTCTGCCCCGAGGACTGCTCGTACTGCTCGCAGCGGCTCGGCTCGAAGGCCGAGATCCTCAAGTACACGTGGCTGAAGCCCGAGGAGGCCTCCCAGGCCGCCGCCGCGGGCGTCGCCGGCGGCGCCAAGCGGGTCTGCCTGGTGGCCAGCGGACGCGGCCCGACCGACCGCGACGTGGACCGCGTCGGCAAGACCATCGCGGCCATCAAGGAGCAGAACGAGGGCGTCGAGGTGTGCGCCTGCCTGGGTCTGCTCTCCGACGGTCAGGCCGAGAAGCTGCGCGACGCGGGTGCGGATGCCTACAACCACAACCTCAACACGTCCGAGGCCACGTACGGCGCGATCACCAAGACGCACACCTACGCGGACCGTGTCGACACGGTGCAGAAGGCGCACGCGGCCGGCCTGTCGGCCTGCTCCGGCCTGATCGCCGGCATGGGCGAGAGCGACGAGGACCTGGTCGACGTCGTCTACTCGCTGCGCGAGCTGGACCCCGACTCGGTGCCGGTCAACTTCCTGATCCCCTTCGAGGGCACCCCGCTCGCCAAGGAGTGGAACCTCACCCCGCAGCGCGCCCTGCGGATCCTGGCGATGGTCCGCTTCGTCTGCCCCGACGTCGAGGTCCGCCTCGCCGGCGGTCGCGAGGTGCACCTGCGCTCGATGCAGCCGCTGGCCCTGCACCTGGTCAACTCGATCTTCCTCGGCGACTACCTCACCAGCGAGGGCCAGGCCGGCCAGGCCGACCTCGACATGATCGCGGACGCCGGATTCGAGGTGGAGGGCGCCGGTACGTCGACCCTGCCCGCGCACCGCTCCGACGTCACCGCCGGCGGGGGCTGCGGCTCTCACGCGGGCGGCGCCCCGGTCTGCGGTTCGGGCGGCCCGGCCGACGCGGCCGAGGGCGGCTGCGGTTCGGCGTGCGGCGGCTGCTCCGGGCACGCCGACGAGGCGCCCGCCCAGGCCCCCGCCCAGGCGGAGGCGGGCGAGGTCCGCCCCGACCTCGTCGCGGTGCGCCGCCGCGGTGCGGGAACGGAGCTCGCGCCCAATGCGTGACCCGTTCCCCCTGCACGACCCGCTCGACCGGATGTCCGGCACCGCGCAGCTGATCGACCTGGACCGGCAGCACGTCTGGCACCCGTACGGCCCGATGCCCGGGCGGCAGGAGAACCTGGTCGTCTCCTCCGCCTCGGGCGTCCGGCTGCGGCTCGCCGCCCCCGCGCAGGGGCAGGAGGAGCTGGTCGACGGCATGTCCTCCTGGTGGTCGGCGATCCACGGCTACAACCACCCGGTGCTGAACGAGGCGGCGACGGCCCAGCTCGGCCGGATGTCGCACGTGATGTTCGGCGGGCTCACCCACGAGCCCGCCGTCCGGCTGGCCGAGAAGCTCGTCGAGATCACCCCGGCCGGACTGGAGCACGTCTTCCTGGCCGACTCGGGCTCGGTGTCCGTCGAGGTCGCCGTCAAGATGTGCCTGCAGTACTGGCGTTCGCTCGGCCGCACCGGCAAGACCCGGCTGCTGACCTGGCGCGGCGGCTACCACGGCGACACCTGGCAGCCGATGGCCGTGTGCGATCCCGACGGCGGCATGCACGAGCTGTGGCAGGGCCACCTGCCCCGGCAGGTGTTCGCCGACGCCCCGCCCGGGGGCTTCGAGACCCCCGTGGACCCGGCGTACGCCGACCACCTGCGCACCCTGATCGCCGCCCACGCGGACGAGCTGGCCGCGGTGATCGTCGAGCCGGTGGTCCAGGGCGCGGGCGGCATGCGCTTCCACAACCCGGGCTACCTGCGGGTGCTGCGCGAGCTGTGCGACGAGTACGGGGTCCTGCTGATCCTGGACGAGATCGCGACGGGCTTCGGCCGCACCGGCGCGCTCTTCGCCGCCGACCACGCGGGGATCACCCCGGACGTGATGTGCCTCGGCAAGTCGCTGACCGGCGGCTACCTCACCCTCGCGGCCACCCTCTGCACCCGGCGGGTCGCCGACGGGATCTCCCGGGGAGAGGTGCCGGTGCTCGCGCACGGCCCGACCTTCATGGGCAACCCCCTCGCCACGGCGGTGGCGCTCGCCTCGATCGACCTGCTGCTCGGGCAGGACTGGGCGGGCGAGGTCAAGCGGATCGAGGCGGGACTGCGCGAGGGGCTCGAAGGGGCCCGCGCGCTTCCCGGGGTCCGGGACGTACGGGTGCTGGGCGCACTCGGAGCGGTCCAGCTCGACCACCCCGTCGACGTGTGGGCCGCCACCCGGGCTGCGGTCCGGGAGGGCGTCTGGGTGCGGCCGTTCCGCGACCTGATCTACGTGATGCCGCCCTACGTCACCGGCGACGCCGATCTCGCACGGATCTGCCGCGCCGTCCTCGCGGCCGCCAGGGAAGGCTGACATGCCCGTACTCGTCGTGTCCGGAACGGGCACCGAAATCGGCAAGACCGTGGTCACCTCGGCGATCGCGGCGGCCGCCGTGGCCGCCGGGCGTTCGGTCGCGGTCCTCAAGCCGGCACAGACCGGCGTCGGCCCCGGGGAGCCGGGGGACGCCGCCGAGGCCGTCCGCCTGGCCGGCCCGGCCGTCACCACGCTGGAGCTGGTCCGCTACCCCGAGCCCCTGGCGCCGGACACCGCCGCGCGGCGCTCCGGGCTGGCGACGCTCGCCCCCGCCGCCATCGCGGAGGCGGCCTCGCGGCTCGCCGCCGACCACGACCTCGTCCTCGTGGAGGGCGCGGGCGGGCTGCTCGTGCGCTTCGACGAAAAGGGCCACACCCTGGCCGACGCGGCGCGGCTGCTGGCGGCCCCGGTGCTGGTCGTCGCCCCGGCGGGACTCGGGACGCTGAACTCCACCGCCCTGACGGCGGAGGCCCTGCGCGCCCGGGACCTGAGCCCGTTCGGGGTGGTGGTCGGCAGCTGGCCCGCCGCGCCCGACCTGGCGGCCCGCTGCAACCTCGCCGACCTGCCCGACGTGTCGGGGATCCCGCTGCTGGGGGCCGTCCCGGAGGGGTCCGGGGCGCTGGAGCCCGCCGCGTTCCGTACGGCCGCCCCCGGCTGGCTGGCCCCCCGCCTGCACGGCACCTGGTCGGCGGAGTCCTTCCTGGCGGAGTGGCCGGCCTGACTCCCCGCCGGCGCGGCCGGTCACGCGCGGGCGGGGAACCCGTGCGCGCGGAGCGCGGTGGACGGGGTCGTCGCGTCGGCGGGTGCGGGCCCTGCGGGCGGGCCGGTTCCCGTCCCCCGATCCGGTCATCGGGCCGGTCGGGGGGCCAACCCGTCCCCCCATCCGGTCATCGGGCAGGGCAGGGGGCCAACCCGTTCCCGGTCGGCGTCGGGCGGTCGTCAGTGGCCGCCCTTCGGTTCGCGGCAGCCGCCCTCCGCGTACGGCCCGTGGGCCTCGACCCGGGCCGGGGTGCCCGACGTCCCCTCCACGCACGGCCCGCTCCCGGGGATCCAGAGGGCGAAGCCGGGGCCCGTTCCGCCGGCCCCGTCGACCACGTCACCGGGGCCGACCGGGTACCCGAGGCCCCGGAGCAGCCCGGTCAGGTCGGCGGCGGTACCCGGCGGCTTCCCGGCGAGCGCCGACCTGATCCGCGCCGCATGGGCGTCTCCCCGACACGTGCCCTCGGGGGACAGCCCGGCCTGTTGCCGGTAGCCGTGGTTCTCCGCGTACTTGCGCGCCTCCGGGTCCGCCGGAAGCTCCCGCTCCGCGGGGGACGAGGCGGGGGCACCCGACCCGGCCCCGGCGCAGCGCGCCGCCACCTCGGCGAAGAACACCTCCGGGCCGGGCGGGGCCGCCGCCTTCGGGCGCTCCGCCGGAGCCGCCTCGCAGCCGGTCAGCAGCAGCGCGACGGCGGCCAGCAACCCGGCGGCCGTGAGCGGGACACGGGTGGTGCGGGATCTCACGTGGTCTCCCCTTCCTCGCGGGCGCCGTCCCCAAATGCGCTGCCCGGACTGCCGATTATCACCTCACGCCCCGCGGGCACTCGCGGCCGCGCTCGCGGCCGCGCTCCCGGACCGTGCCCCAGACCCGTACTCCCGGCAGCGGTTCCCGGCATTCCGGTTTCACCGCGCGCCGGTACGGGGATCCTGCCCGGCAGGGCACGCGCACCCGTGTCCGCCCCCCGAACCGCGCCAGGAGGTC
The DNA here is from genome assembly GCF_041435355.1 of Streptomyces sp. NBC_01276. Taxonomy (GTDB): domain Bacteria; phylum Actinomycetota; class Actinomycetes; order Streptomycetales; family Streptomycetaceae; genus Streptomyces. The sequence goes on along the minus strand of NZ_CP108442.1, from coordinate 6,773,399 downwards.
CGCCGTGCCGCCCGCACCTCCCCCCGATCCGGTCCACCACCCGCACTTCGCCCGGTTCTACGCCCGCGCCAGCACCGCCGCCGAGACCCGCATCGGCATGGGCGTCCTGCGCCGGGAGCTCCTGCACGGGGTCTCCGGCCGCGTCATCGAGATCGGCGCGGGCAACGGCCTGAACTTCGCGCACTACCCGCGTGCCGTCTCCGAGGTCGTCGCGGTCGAACCGGAGCGCACCCTGCGCCGCCTCGCGGCCGCGGCGGCGCTGCGCGCCGAGGTGCCGGTGGACCTCGTACCGGGGGTCGCGGAGGCCCTTCCGGTGAAGAGCGAGGCCTTCGACGCCGCCGTGGCCTCCCTGGTGCTGTGCACCGTACGCAACCTCCCCCGCGCCCTCGCCGAGCTCCACCGGGTGCTGCGGCCCGAAGCGGAGCTGCGGTTCCTGGAACACGGACTCGCCCCCGGTCCCGGTATGGCCACCGTCCAGCGGACGCTCGACCGGACCGTGTGGCCCCGCCTGTTCGGCGGTTGCCACACCGCCCGCGACCCGCTCGCCGCGATCGAGGCGGCCGGCTTCCGGATCGTCTCGCACCGCTCCTTCCGCCTGCCCGAGCGCGGCCCTGCCCTGCCCACCTCCTACTGCGTCATCGGCACGGCCCGTCGCTCCCGCGACTGACCGCTCCCTCCCCCGGCGGGTCCGCGAACCCGGCCTTCAGCAGGTCGCGGAGCCAGCGGTGTCCCGGGTCGGCGGCGTTGCGGGGGTGCCAGGCCATCCCGATGTCGAGCGGGGCCAGGTCGAGGGGGATGGGGAAGGTCCGCAGGCCCAGTGCGGAGATCGTGTCGGTGAGCCAGTCCGCCGGCGTGAGCGCGACGAGGTCGCTGTCGCGGGCGAGCAGCATCGCGCTCGTGTGGCTGGGCACGATCACCGCGGTCCGGCGTCGCAGCCCGAGTTCCGCGAGCGCGCCGTCGATGGGTCCCACGCGCTTGCCGAGCCGGGAGATGCCGATGTGGTCGGCAGCGGCGAAGCTGCGGGCGTCGATCCGCCGGCCGAAGAGGGGGTGACCGCTGCGGGCGACCCCGACCAGCCGCATCCGGGTGAGGGGCCGGGTCAGGATCTCGGGGTCCAGGTGCCCGAGGACACCGAGTTCGACGTCCACCCGGCCCTGCCGCAGCGCCGGGCCGCCTTCCACCGACTCCGGGAGGAAGACCACGTCCACGTTCGGGGCCTCCGCGTGGATGCGCTCGGTCAGCGCCCCCGCCAGCCCCACCAGGAGCAGGTCGGTGGCCTGCACGGTGAAGGTGCGGTGGAGGTGCGCGGGGTCGAAACCGGCCCCGGGGCGCAGGACGTTGTCGCATCCGCGCAGCAACGCCCTTACCTCCTCGCGGAGTTCCAGGGCGCGCGGGGTCGGGACCAGCCCCTGGCCCGCCCGGACCAGCAGGGGATCGCCCACGGTGCGGCGGAGCCGGGCCAGGGTGCGGCTGACCGCGGCGGGGGAGGTGCCCAGCCGCTCCGCGGCGCGGGTCACGCTGTTCTCCTGCAGCAAGGCGTCCAGCGCCCGCAGCAAATTGAGATCCATGAACACTCCTGAGCTGTGTTTTTACGCCTGGATCAACTATCGGATGTCGATCCTTGCATGGCTGTGGAGGCGTTCGGTGCCCAGAGTGGGAGGGGCCGCGGGAACACGCGGCGTTGCCTCCTCCTCCTCCCTCAGGGATCCTCCATGCAGCAGTTCTCGCGCGCCGGCCGTGCCGGCGACGTCCTCGCCGTGGTCAGCCAGAGCGGACCGACGGTCTCGTTCTTCGACGCCGCCTCCGACCGGCACCTCGGCTCGGTGGAAGTCCTCGCCGAGCCCCACGAGTTGTGCTTCGACCCCACGGAGCGCCTGCTGTGGTGCACCACGGCGTACCGTTCGGGCTACTACCACGCGAACGGCGGCCGGCGCACCGAACTGACCGTCATCGACCCCGACACCCGCCGGATCGTCGAGGTCGTCGACCTCGCCCCGGAACACGGTCCGCACGGCCTGGCACTGGACCCGGCCCGCCGGCTCCTCTACGTCAGCGTCGAGGGCTCGGCGGACCGGCCCGGCGGCGTCGTGGTCGTCGACACCCGGACCCGTCGGCCGGTGGGCAGGATCGACACCGACGCGCCCGGTCCGCACTGGTTCGCCATCGACCCGGCAGGCAGGACGGGTTACGCCACCAACAAGGAGGCGCCGTTCGTGTCGATCGTCGACCTCGAGCGGGGCGTCCTCACCGGCAAGGCCGAAGTGCCGGGCAGCGAGGGCCTGGCCGTCTCCGCCGACGGCACGCACGCCTTCGTGGCCGCGCCCTACGCCGGTTCCTTCTCCACCGCCGAGGAGCGGCCGACCCCGGGCATCCGGGTGGTCGACGCCCGGACGGCGTCCGTCGTCGACACCCTGCCCACGCGCGACGTGGTCCTCCCGGTGCACCTGACGTCGACGGGGAAACTGCTCGCGGGCGAGCTGTGCATGACCCCCGACCCGAACTCCCGGCTCGGCAGCCACGCCCCCGGCCGTCTCACGGTCTTCTCCGCCGAAACCCGCGAGCGGCTCGGCGAGGTGGAGGTCGGGCGCTTCCCGCTGACCATCACCTCCTCGCCGGACGGCCGGATCGCGTACGTGGCCTGCGTGATCTCGTCCACCGTCGACATCGTCGACCTGGAGACGCTGGGGACCCTGGCCCGGCTGGACATCGCCAAACTCGCCGAACCCGGCGCGCACGGCCTGGCCTACATCCCCCGCCCCTCCTGACCCACCCGCACGCCCCGAACGGCGAAGACCGGGGCGCGGGGAGGGCGGCCCGCCACCTCCGGCGACGTCGGCCCGCGGTGACCGCCGTGCCCGGCGGGACGCGCCGGACCCGGCGTACGGCCCCGGTGCGCGCGCGTTCACCCGCCCGGCGGATCCGGGTCCCGGTCCCGGTTCACCCGGCCGCCGGCCTTCCGACTCCCCGCCGGGACCGGGCCCGCACCCGGGGCCGGGCCGGCGCGGGAGCCCCTCCTCACGCCCGCGCGAACGGCTTCACCCACCTGCGCCAGCGGTCCTCGCGCTCGTAGCCGGCCGCCGCCCACATCCGGTGCGCCCGCTCGTTCGCCTCCAGGACCATCGCGTCACCGCGCCGGCCGCCGACCGCGACGAAGCGCAGCTCGGCCGCCTCCAGCAGCGCCGAAGCGATCCCCTGGCGGCGGTGGGCGGGCAGTACGGCGAGCCGGTAGAGGGAGGCCCGCCATCCGTCCCAGCCGGCGATCACGGAGCCGACGAGGACCCCGTCGGACTCCGCGAGGATCAGGGCCTGCGGGTCACGGGTGACGAGCCGGGTCACGCCGTCCACGTCGTCCGTGATCGAGGTGCCCTCGGCTGCCTCCTTCCAGAAGGCGAGCACGTTCTCGGCATCGGCCGCGGCGGCGGTCCGTATCTGAAGTCCGGTCATGCGCGGGAGCCAAGCACGCCCGACCGGCGCCCCGCCACCGACTTCCACCCCGCGAGACGCGGGCCGGGAACGGACGGCCACCCGCCCCCGCTCGGCCAAAAGAGCGACGCATCACCTTTGCCCTTCCTTTACCATGTGGGAAACGGTCCTGGTTCGACGAAGACGAAAGGTGTGAGCGTCCGCCCATGGGCGAGCCTCCCAGTCCCCGACATGCCCGTACGCGACATCGCGCGGCCCCCCTCCGCCTGGCTGATCATGGGACGGAGGTGAACGACCGATGACCGAAGTGCTCCTGCTCATCGTGGCCCTGCTGCTCTGCCTTGCCTGCGGAGTCTTCGTCGCGGCCGAGTTCTCGCTGACCACGGTCGAGCGCAGCGAGCTCGAACGCGCCGTCGAGCGTGGGGAGCGGGGCGCCGACAGCGCCCTGGCCGCCGTCCGCAGCCTGACCTTCCAGCTCTCCGGCGCCCAGCTCGGCATCACGGTGACCGGCCTGGTCATCGGCATGATCTCCAAGCCCTCGATCGCCGCCCTGCTCCAGGGGCCCTTCGAGGCCATGGGGCTCTCGGCCACCGCCGCCTCCTCCACGGCCCTGGTGCTGGGCACCGCCCTGTCGACCGTGGTGCTGATGGTCGTCGGTGAGCTGGTGCCCAAGAACTGGGCCATCTCCTCCCCGCTGGCCATCGCCAAGCGCGTCGCCACCGCGCAGCGGGTCTTCAGCCGCGCCTTCAGGCCCCTGATCAGCCACCTCAACACCACCGCCAACCACATGGTCCGACGGTTCGGCATGGAACCCACCGAGGAGCTGGCCTCCGCGCGCAGCCCCCAGGAACTGGTGGCCCTGGCCCGGCACTCCGCGAAGGCGGGCGCGCTGGAGAAGGACACCGCCGAGCTGTTCGTGCGGACCCTGAACCTGGCCGACCTCACCGCGGAGAACGTGATGACCCCGCGCGTGCAGGTGACCGCCCTCGACGTCCAGACCACCGCCGAGGACGTGGCCAACGCGACCATGGCCACCGGGCTGTCGCGCTTCCCCGTCTACCGGGGCAGCCTCGACAGCGTCGTCGGCACCGTCCACATCAAGGACGTGCTCGCGCTGCCCGCCGCGGAGCGGCACCGCCATCCCGTCTCGCAGCTGCTGCGCGCGCCCCTGCTCGTACCGGAGTCCCTGACGGTGGACCGGCTGCTGGACCGGCTCTCCGGCAAGCAGACCATGGCCGTCGTGATCGACGAATACGGGGGCACGGCCGGGGTGGCCACGCTGGAGGACATCGTCGAGGAGGTCGTCGGCGAGGTACGCGACGAGCACGACCCGCACGAGACCTCCGACCTGGCCCCGGCCGGTACGGACGAGTCCGGCCGGGCCCTGTACTCCGCCGACGGCGCCGCACGCACCGACCAGCTCCGGCTGATCGGCCTGCGCGTCCCGGACGGCCCGTACGAAACCCTGGCCGGGCTGATAGCCACCGCACTCGGCCGGATCCCGGCCGTAGGCGACAGCCTGGAACTGGACGGCTGGCGCCTGGACGTGGTGGACGCCGGCGGGCGCCGAGCCGCCCGCGTACTGCTGCACGCACCGGCCGAAGCCGCCGGTGACGAGCCTACGGAGGGCGCCCGATGACCGTCGTCCAGCTGCTGATCGGCCTGGCGACCCTGGTCGTCAACGCCGTCTTCGTCGGCGCGGAGTTCGCGCTGATCTCGGTCCGGCGCAGCCAGATCGAGCCGTACGCCGAACAGGGCGACCGACGCGCCCGCGCCGTGCTGTGGGGCCTGGAACACGTGTCGGCGGTGATGGCGGCGGCCCAGCTGGGCATCACCCTGTGCACCCTGGTGCTGGGCGTGGTGGCCGAGCCCGCCATCGCACACCTGCTGACCCCGCTCTTCGACCTCGTCGGAGTGCCCTCGGGGCTGACGCACGTGATCTCCTTCGTGATCGCGCTGACGCTGGCGACGTACCTGCACATGCTGTTCGGGGAAATGCTCCCGAAGAACGTGGCGCTGTCCGAGCCGGTGCGCACCGCGCTGGTGCTGGGCCCGCCCCTGGTGACCGTGACCCGTGCGCTGAAGCCGGTGATCTTCGCGATCAACACCTTCGCCAACGCGCTGCTGCGGCTGCTGCGGGTGGAGGTGAAGGACGAGGTCGCGGCGACGTTCTCGGACGACGAGCTGGCCCGGATCGTCAAGGACTCCAGCGCCGCGGGGCTCATCGACGACCGGGCGAGCGAGCGGCTGTACGACGCCCTGGAGCTGGGTCGACGCCCGGTCACCGATGTGGTGCTGCCGGTGGACCGGGTGGTCACGGCGCGGCTGGGCATCACCGCGGACGGGCTGGAGCTGCTGTCGGCCGAGTCGGGGTACTCGCGTTTCCCCGTGGTCGACGAGCAGCGCCGCATCCTGGGCTACCTGCACGTCAAGGACGCCCTCGACGTGGTGGAGCGGGACGATCCGTTCCCCGAGTCCGAGCTGCGCTCGATCGCCCAGGTGCGGGCGGAGACCCCGCTGGACGACGTGCTCACCGCCATGCGGCGCAGCCGCACGCACCTGGCGGCCGTCCTCGGGGCGGACGGGGCCATGACGGGCCTGGTGACGATGGAGGACGTGCTGCGCGAGCTGTTCGGCCGGCCCGCGTCCACCTGACGGCCGCGCGGTCCCCGGCCCTGCGGGGTCGGGGTACCGCGCGGTAGCATCGCTCCGCCATGGAGATGAATGCGCCTTACACCAGTTTCGTCGCGATCGGCGACTCCTTCACCGAGGGCATGTCGGACCTGCTGCCGGACGGCTCCTACCGGGGCTGGGCCGATCTGCTGGCCGCCCGGCTCGCGGCGCGCGAGCCGGGCTTCCGCTACGCGAACCTCGCGGTGCGCGGAAAGCTGATCGGGCAGATCGCCGAGGACCAGGCGCCGGCCGCCGCCGCGATGGGCGCCGACGTGGTGACGCTGGTGGGCGGGCTCAACGACGCCCTGCGGCCGAAGGTCGACATGGGCAGGGTCCGCAGCCACCTGGAAGAGGCCGTGGCCCTGCTGGCCCCGTCCTGCGGGCGGCTGGTGCTGATGCGCTCCCCAGGCCGCAACGGTCCGGTCATGGAACGCTTCCGGCCCCGCATGGAGGAGCTGTTCGGCATCCTCGAAGAGCTCACCGCCCGACACGGGGCGCTGCTGGTGGACCTGTACGGGGCCCCGGTGCTCGCCGATCCGCGCATGTGGGACGTCGACCGGCTGCACCTGACCGCCGAGGGCCACCGGCGGGTGGCGGAGGCGGTCTGGCAGAGCCTGGGCCTGCCCGCGCAGGAGGACTGGCGGGCCGCCCTGCCGCCCGCCGCGGCCCCCGGCTGGCAGGTGCGCAGGACCGAGGACCTGCGCTTCGCCCGGCAGCACCTGCTCCCCTGGATCGGCCGCCGCCTGACGGGCCGCTCCTCGGGTGACGGCCGCCCCTCCAAGAGGCCCGAACTGCTGCCGTACGCGGCCTCGCCGCCCTCGTAGCAACACACAATCGCAGGTGGCGCCCCCACCTGCGTGAACGCACAGCCGCGGCCCAAGTAGAATCCCTACACGTGACAGCCAAGCCCCGCATCCCCAATGTCCTGGCCGGCCGCTACGCCTCCGCGGAGCTCGCCGTCCTGTGGTCCCCCGAGTACAAGGTGACGCTGGAGCGGCGGCTGTGGCTCGCCGTGCTGCGCGCCCAGAAGGACCTCGGCATCGACGTCCCGGACGCCGCCCTCGCCGACTACGAGCGCGTCCTGGAGACCGTCGACCTCGCCTCCATCGCCGAGCGCGAGAAGGTCACCCGGCACGACGTGAAGGCCCGGATCGAGGAGTTCAACGCCCTCGCCGGCCACGAGCACGTGCACAAGGGCATGACCTCCCGCGACCTGACCGAGAACGTCGAGCAGCTGCAGATCCGGCTCTCGCTGGAGCTGGCCCGGGACCGCACGGTCGCCGTCCTGGCCCGCCTCGGCAAGCTGGCCGGCGAGCACGCCGAGCTGGTCATGGCCGGCCGCTCCCACAACGTCGCCGCGCAGGCGACGACCCTGGGCAAGCGTTTCGCGACCGCCGCCGACGAGCTCCTGGTCGCCTACGACCGCCTGGAGAACCTCCTCGACCGCTACCCGCTGCGCGGGATCAAGGGCCCGGTCGGCACCGCCCAGGACATGCTCGACCTGCTGGGCGGCGACGCCGCCAAGCTGGCCGACCTGGAGCAGCGCATCGCCGCCCACCTCGGCTTCTCCCAGGCCTTCACCTCCGTCGGCCAGGTCTACCCGCGCTCGCTGGACTACGACGTGGTCACCGCTCTGGTGCAGCTGGCCGCCGCCCCGTCCTCGATCGCGAAGACCATCCGCCTGATGGCGGGCCACGAGCTGGTCACCGAGGGCTTCAAGCCCGGCCAGGTCGGCTCCTCCGCGATGCCGCACAAGATGAACACCCGCTCCTGCGAGCGTGTGAACGGCCTGATGGTCATCCTGCGCGGCTACGCCTCGATGACCGGCGAGCTGGCCGGCGACCAGTGGAACGAGGGCGACGTCTCCTGCTCCGTGGTCCGCCGCGTGGCCCTGCCCGACGCGTTCTTCGCCTTCGACGGCCTGCTGGAGACCTTCCTGACCGTCCTCGACGAGTTCGGCGCCTTCCCGGCCGTCGTGGCCCGCGAGCTGGACCGCTACCTGCCCTTCCTCGCCACCACCAAGGTGCTGATGGGCGCGGTGCGGGCCGGTGTGGGCCGTGAGGCCGCCCACGAGGTCATCAAGGAGCACGCGGTGGCCTCCGCGCTCGCCATGCGCGAGCAGGGTGCCGAGCGCAACGAGCTGCTGGACAAGCTGGCCGCCGACGAGCGGATGCCGCTGGACCGCGCGCAGCTGGACGCCCTGATGGCCGACAAGCTGTCGTTCACCGGCGCCGCGGGCGACCAGGTCGCGACCGTGGTCTCCCGGATCGAGGCCATCGCCAAGCAGCACCCGGAGGCCGCCGGGTACGCGCCGGGATCGATCCTCTGACCCCCGACGAGCTCGAAGCCGCCCGCGACCGCGTCCTGCCGGACGTGGTCGCGGGCGGTCTGCGCGTGCTCTTCTGCGGAATCAACCCGGGGCTCCTGTCCGCCGCGACGGGCCACCACTTCGCCCGGCCGGGCAACCGTTTCTGGCCGGTCCTCCACCTGTCCGGCTTCACGCCCCGCAGGCTGGCACCGGAGGAGCAGGAGGAACTGCTCACCTACCGCCTCGGCATCACGAACGTCGTGGCCCGGGCGACCGCCCGCGCCGACGAGCTGACCGCGGAGGAGTTCCGTGAGGGCGGCCGGATCCTGACGGCGAAGGTCGAGCGGTTGCGGCCCGACTGGCTCGCCGTGGTCGGCGTCACCGCCTACCGCACCGCCTTCGGCGACCGCCGGGCCCGGATCGGCCCTCAGGAGCGGACCATCGGCACCACCCACATCTGGGCACTGCCCAACCCCAGCGGCCTCAACGCCCACTGGACCGCGGAGTCCATGGCCCAGGAGTACGCCCGCCTCCGCGAGGCGGCGGAGGCCCCGCCCACCCCCTGACCGGCGCCGGGCGAGCTCCGGGGTGCCCCTCGCCCGAGTGCGCCGGACCGCCCCGCCCCCTCGGGGTCGTCCACGCGCGCCGGCCCTGCCGTCGATCACCCGGCGCGGCCCGCGATGGCCCGTGCGCACTCCATCGACTCGGCGTGGGTGGTGTCGATCTCCAGGTCGTAGACCACGCCTCGGTGGACGAGCTCCGCCTGTGAGACGGCCATCCCCACGGTCCGGTCGCCCCGCGCGATCTCCCGGCCCGCGGCCACGGCGCCCTCACACCTGACACCCACCCACAGCACCCGCAGCCCGCCCAGGGCCTGCTGCCAGCGCTTCTGGGAGGCCGCCCCGCCGAGGAACACCTCGTCGACGACGATCCGGGCCCCGCCCCGCGCCATCGCGGCGATCCCCTCGATCCAGGCCGCCTCCAGTGCCCGGAACGCGGGACCGACGACGACCTCGCCGTCCGGAGCGAACTCGATGCCCCCGTCCATCGCCCGCATCGACGCCGGCATCGCGTCGACCAGGGTGTCCGTCCCGAAGACCAGCCACGGATCCGGCAGGACGGCCTGCAGGCACCGGGCGATCCCCGACTTGCCGGAGCTGGATCCGCCATTGAGAACGATCACTTGAGTCTGCACCGCGCCACAGTAGGGCCACCGCTCCGGCGGGCGACAACGGATTTCGCGGTCCTACGGCGGGTCCGTCACGGTGATCCCCGCCATCAGCGTGTAGGGGTCCTCCTCACTCCACTGCGTCACACAGGCCACCAGCCAACGGTCCTCCGCCCGCCAGAGGTGCACGTGGTCGGTGCTGTGCGTCAGTTCCTCCCAGGGTTGAGCGAGCTCCTCCGGCGCGGTGTCCAGGGCGGCCGGCGAGCACAGCGTGAAGACCAGAGGCGTCCCCCAGCGCTCCGTCAGGGCCTGGGTGAGGGCCGCGTACTCGGCGCTGATCTGGTCGGCGGCCTCCCGGCGTCCCGAACCGTCGTCCTCCCAGAAGTCCCCGGTCTCCTCCAGACGGACGAGGTGGTAGCCGGGGCCGCTGCTGTGCCGACCGAGGCGCACCGGCACGTCCACGAAGCTCTGGGCCCGCAGCCGATCGATCAGGTCGAGGTGCTGTGCCGTGGTCATACCGTCAGTATTCCGGGGGCCACTGACAATTGGTCCGGCGTCACGCGTCGCGCCGCCGCACGGCCAGCCACCCCGCCGCCAGGGACACGAGGGCCCACATCGCCGTCACCGCCAGCCCGCTCCACGGACCGAGCGTCCCCTGCGCCTCCAGCCGCATCACCACCTGGCCGGCCCGGTCGGGCATGAACTGTCCCGCACCGTCGGCGACCTGACCGACCACGAAGGGCACGATCAGCAGGAAGGGTATGAGCAGGCTCATCACCAGCGTGCCACTGCGCACCAGGGCCGTCAGACCGGCCGACAGCAGGGCGATCAGCGTGAGGTAGGCACCGCTGCCGAACACGGCCCGCAAAGTGCCCGGGTCCCCCAGGGAGAGGGCGTACTCCCCCATCAGGGCCTGGCCGGCGACGAAGGTGACGAGGCCGGTGATCTGACCGACCACGAAGGCGAGTCCGGCCACCGTGGCGGCCTTCGACAGGTACAGCCGGGTCCGGTTGGGCACGGCGGTGAGCGACACCCGCAGCGCTCCGTCGCGGAATTCACCGGCGAAGGCCGTGGCGCCGAAGGCGACGGCCGCTATCTGCCCGAAGTTGATGCCGAAGAAAGCTCCGAACAGGCGGTCCTCCCCCAGTGCTCCCGGTTCCGAGGTGCCGATGGCGGCGGCGGTGAGGACGGTGATGCCGGCGGTGGCCGCGAAGACGGCCAGGAGCGATCCGAGGGTCGAACGGATGGAACGTATCTTGATCCACTCCGAGTGCAGGACGGAGACGGTGGGCAGGGCTGCAGAGGTCATGACGGTGGCTCCCATCGGGATTCAGGTGGTGGTGGCGGAGAACTGCGCACGGTCGGCGGTGAGATCGAGATAGGCCTGCTCCAGGGAGGCCCGCTCGTCGGCCAGCTCCAGGACGGGGATGCCCGCACGGGCGGCGAGGGCGCCGATCCGGTCGGCCCGTATGCCGTCGACGGTCCAGGACCCCTCCTCGGCGGCGACCAGCGCGAAGCCGTCCCGGGCCAGGGCCGCCCCCAACCGCTCCGGCTCCGAGGTTCGCAACCGCACCCTCCGGGTGCTGCGGGCGCTGATGAACTCCTCCATCGAGGTGTCGGCGAGGACCCTGCCCCGCCCCAGCACCACGAGGTGGTCGACGAACGCCGCCGACTCGGCCATCAGATGGCTGGAGACGAAGACGGTGCGCCCTTCGGCTGCGAGGCCGCGCATCAGCTCGCGGATCCAGATGATGCCCTCCGGGTCGAGGCCGTTGGTCGGCTCGTCCAGCAGCAGCACTCCGGGGTCGCCCAGCAGGGCGGCGGCTATGCCCAGGCGCTGGCGCATGCCCAGTGAGAAGGTTCCGATGCGGCGGCGGGCGACGGAAGCGATACCGGCCTGCTCCAGGACCCTGTCGACGCGGGCGGGTGGGATGCCGTTGCTGACGGCGAGCGCGAGGAGGTGGTCGCGGGCCCGGCGGCCCGAGTGGGCCGCCTGGGGGTCGAGGAGGGCTCCCACCCGGTGCAGGGGGCGGTCGAGGTCGGTGAACCGGCTCCCGCCGATGGTGGCGGAGCCGGAGGTCGGCCGGTCCAGGCCCAACAACAGCCGCAGGGTGGTGGACTTGCCGGCGCCGTTGGGCCCCAGGAAGCCGGTGACCCTGCCGGGCAGGACGTCGAAGGTCAGGTGGTCCACGACCCGTCGGCTGCCGTGGTCCTTGGTGAGTTCGCGGATCTCGATGCGGTTCATGGCTCAAGCGTCGCCGTCGGGCCTCCCCCCTTCCCTCCCCCATGCGAGGGTGGCGTCTCCCCCACGTGGGGGAGACGCCACCGCCGCACCCCCTGCCAGGATGAACGCATGTCCCGACTCGTCCGCTCCCTCTTCAGGTCAGTGACGTACACGCGCTGGCTGCACCTGTGCGTACCGCTCCTGCTCCTCGCCCTGTGGATGTTCATCAACCCGCGGTGCCCGTGGATGCCCCTGCTGATCGTCATACCGTTCGGGTTCGTTCCGTGGGTACGGCTGGCGGAGGGTCTCCAGGCGCGCTTCCTGCTGACCCCGCAGGAGCGCGAGACCGAGGAGAGCGGCATCAGCACGGCCCCCGCCGTCCGCTGGGCGGACCGCTGGCGGACCGTGCTCTGGCTGGAGATACGGCTGATCGTCTCCGGCGCGGCCATGTTCGCCACCGTATGGCTGCCGGTCATGACCGTCCAACTCGTCGCGACCGCTCTCGGGCACCCTCTCGGCGACGACCCGGCCGTGCCGTTCACCCCGGCGCCCTGGGCCGCGGCCCTCCTCGCACCGCTTCCGCTGGTCGTACTGATCGTGGTGGTCGTCGTCCTCGGCGAGCTGATCACCGTGATCGCGAAGCGGCTGCTGGGGCCGTCCGCGGCCGAGCGGCTGACGGCACTGGAAGCACGCACGGAACAACTGCTGGAGCGGACCCGCATCGCGCGCGAGCTGCACGACTCCATCGGGCACGCACTGACGGTGGCGGTGGTCCAGGCGGGCGCGGCACGCGCGGCCGGCGACCCGGAGTTCACCGACCGCGCCCTCAGCGCGATCGAGGAGACGGGCCGGGCCGCTCTGGAGGACCTGGAGCGGGTACTGACGGTCCTGCGCGAGTCGGGACGGCCGCCCTCGCAGCGGCCGACGCTGGCGGAGGCGGACCGGCTGCTGGAGTCCGCGCGGGCCTCGGGAGCGGCGGTGGACGCCCGGTTGAGCGGCCCGCTGGAGAAGTTGCCCGGACCGGTCACCCGTGAGGGCTACCGGATCCTGCAGGAAGCGCTCACCAACGTGCTCCGGCACTGCGGTCCCGTTCCCGTCCGGGTCCGGGTGGAGATGGCCGCGGACCGGCTGGAACTGGAGGTCACCAACCCGCTGCCGGAACGCCCGACGGTCATGCCCGGGAGCGGGAGCGGGCTGCGCGGCATGCGCGAGCGGGCCGCGCTGCTCGGCGGAGAGACCGAAACCGGCCCCCACGGGGGCGGTTGGAGAGTGCGCGCCCGGCTTCCGCTGGAGCGAATACGCTGACCGGATGCCGGTTACCGTACTGCTCGTCGACGACGAACCCCTGGTGCGCGCGGGTCTGCGCGCCGTCCTGGAGGCCCAGCCCGACATCGAGGTGGTGGGCGAGGCCGCCGACGGTGCGTCCGTCATCCCCCTGGTCCGTCAACTGCGGCCGGACGTGGTGGCGATGGACGTGCGGATGCCCCTGCTCGACGGGATCGAAGCCACCCGGGCGGTCCTGCGCTCGGTGGACTCGCCGCCGAAGATCCTCGTGGTCACCACCTTCGAGAACGACGAGTACGTGTACCAGGCGCTGCGCGCCGGAGCGGACGGTTTCCTGCTCAAGCGGGCCCGGCCCTCGGAGATCGTCCACGCGGTGCGGCTGGTGGCGGAGGGCGAGACGCTGCTCTTCCCCTCGGCCGTCCGTGCCCTGGCCGCCGAGTACGGCAATCAGCAGGCGCGCGCGGTGCTCAAGCGGGCCGCGCTCACCGACCGTGAGGAGGCGGTGCTGCGGCTGATGGCGCGCGGCCTGACCAATGTGGAGATCGCGGGGGAACTGATCGTCGGCACGGAGACGGTGAAGTCACACGTCAGCGCGATTCTGGGGAAGCTGGGGGCGCGTGACCGCACCCAGGCGGTGATCACCGCGTACGAGTCGGGGTTCGTCTCCCCGGCCTGAGGAGAGGGGTGATCCGGCTGATGGGGGGACTGGTCCTCGCAGCGGCGCCGGGGGCGCAGTACGATCCGGCTGACAGGGCCGCTAGCTGGGAGGACACACGTTGGGGCAGCTGACCGGCGGGGATCCCTCTCTGCTCCGGCGGATCAATTCGGCCGTGGTGCTCCGGGCACTGCGTGCGGCCCGATCGCCGACCCTCACCGACCTCACCCGGGTCACCGGGCTCTCCCGGCCGACCGTCGAGGGGGTCGTGGAGGGGCTGATGGGCACCGGGCTCGTCGTCGAGGCCGAGGCCGAGGAAGGCGCACGCCGCCAGGGACGGCCCGCGAGAAGGTTCCGCTTCCGTGCCGAGGCCGGGCATCTGCTGGGCATAGAGATCGGCTCGCACCGGGTCGCGGTGCTGCTGTCCGGACTGGACGGCCGGGTGATCGGCGCCGGGACGAAGGAGGTCGCCGAGACCGCTTCGGCCGACGAGCGCCTGGAGCGGGTCAGGGCTGCGGTGGCCGACCTGCTGCGCCGGGCCGGCGTGCCGCGGGACTCCCTGCGGGCGGTCGGCGTGGGCAGCCCCGGGATCGTGGAGGCGGACGGCACCGTCCGCCTCGGTACGGCACTGCCCGGCTGGACGGGACTGCCGCTCGGGGACCGGCTGCGGCGCTCGTTCCGCTGCCCGGTCCAGGTGGAGAACGACGCCAACGCGGCGGCGGTCGCCGAGCATTGGAAGGGCGCGGCGCGGGACACGGACGACATCGTGTTCGTGATGGCCGGACTGAGCCCCGGTGCGGGCTCGCTGATCGGCGGCAGGCTGCACCGCGGGTTCGGCGGTGCGGCGGGCGAGATCGGTGCGCTGCACCTGCTGGGCCGCGAGGTCACCCCGGAGCGGCTGCTGTCCACCACGGGCGAACCCCTGCACCCACTGGACGAGCCGGCGGTCGCGGAGGTGTTCGCCATGGCCAAGCGGGGTGACGAGCGGGCGGTGGCCGCGGTGGAGCGGTTCATCCAGCGCCTGGTGCACGACGTGGCGGCGCTGGTGCTGGCGATGGATCCGGAGCTGGTGGTGGTCGGCGGCTGGGCGGCCGGCCTGGACGGGGTGCTGGAACCGCTCCGTCGAGAACTGGAGCGGTACTGCCTGCGGCCCCCGCGGGTGGCGCTGTCGCTGCTCGGCGAAGCGGCGGTGGCGACGGGGGCGTTGCGGCTGGCGCTGGACCACGTGGAGGAAGAGCTCTTCGCGGTGGAGAAGACGGTCACCGCCCGCCGGTGACCACTCCTCCCCCGTGGACCGCCGCGCGCCCACTGCCGTGGCGACGGGCCGGGGCTCCCCCGCCCGACCCCGCCCGACCCGGCGGGGCGACGGCGCCCGGCCCCGTGCGGGACGGCCCGGAGGTCCGCGGCCCGGAGGCGGACCCGGACCGGAACCGTCCCGAGGGGCCCGATCCCGGTCCGGCGCAGCAGAACAGCGGCCCGGACACCGTCGGCACCGGCGCTGGAGGTCAGCCCGCCCGGGGCCTCGCCCCTCAGCCGCACCGTCGGCCGCGAGCTGGGGCGCACCCAGGGGGTCGGTCCGGCCGCCCGTCGGCGGCCAGGCCCCGGCCGCATGAGCCGACGGAGCGATCGTCGATTCCGGTGGACGGCTGAAGCGCGCTGGTGGGTCGGTCCCCCGGACGTCCCGCTCCGGCACCGACGGCGACCCGCAGGCCATGGCCGTCAACCTCGCCCGCCTCGAAGCCGCCGCCTGGCCCGTCTTCGCCGCCGGCCACCTCCCGGTGATCGGGGAATGGATCGCCCTGCCCGTCCTGCACTCGGCCGGCGCGGGCCCCACCGGCCCCCTCGCCGACCAGGTGCTCTACCCGACCGCCGACCGCCTCCTCACCCACCGCGACGCCGTGCTGCGCCTGCCCGGCGACTCCTCCGGAGCCGACCAGGACGTCGCCACCGCCCGCCGCCGCGGCCTGCCCGTCCACCACGACGTGGCCGAGATCCCCCGCCGCACCCCGCAGGAGACCGCGTGACAAGCCGCCCCGGCATCGACACCCCCGACCACCGCGGCCGCACCGGCCTCGACCGGGCCGGACGCGGCCTGGCCCGTAACGCCGACGTGGTGGTCCGCGACGTCGAGCTCACCTCTCAGGGCTGGCACGTCCTGCGCCGCACCACCTTCGACCACCACCTTCGACCACCGCCGTCGCGACGGACGCTGGGAGACACAGCAGCGCGAGACCTACGACCGCGGCAACGGCGCCGTCGTCCCGCCCTACGACACCGGACGCGGCCGCGTCCTGCTCACCCGCCAGTTCCGCTACCCGGCCCACGTCAACGACCACCCCGACGGCATGCTCGTCGAAGCGGCCGCGGGCCTGCTCGACGCGGACGACCCGCCGACCGCCATCCGGCGCGAGAGCGCCGAGGAACTCGGCGTCGTGCTCGGCCCGCTCACCCATGTCCTCGACGCCTGCATGAGCCCCGGATCCGTCACCGAACGCCTGCACTTCTTCGCCGCCCCCTACACCCCGGCCGACCGGACCGGGACCGGCGGCGGACTCGAGGAGGACGGCGAAGACATCGAGGTCCTCGAACTGCCCTTCGCGCAGGCCCTCGCCATGACCCGTGACGGCCGCATCGCCGACGGCAAGACCATCCTGCTCCTGCAATGGGCAGCCCTGGACGGCCCCTTCACCCCCACCGCCGCGGGCCGTGCGGGCGGCTGGTGGCCCACGCATCCCGAATGAGGTCATGCGCGCGGAGGGTGTCTGCCGGGGTGCTGTTAGCCTGACTGGCATGATCATGAGGAGTTTCGGTCAGCGGATTTCCGGCTTGCTGTCGCCCAGCGGTCCGCAACGCGCCCTGATCCTCGCGAGCTTCGTCAGCCGGGTGGGCAACGGGCTGTTCAACACCGCCTCGGTGCTCTACTTCACGCTGGTGGTGCACCTGCCCGCCGCACGGGTCGGTGTCGGCCTCACGATCGCCGGGCTGGTCGGGCTGCTGGCCGGAGTCCCGGCCGGGAACCTGGCCGACCGGTACGGGCCGCGCACGGTCTGGCTGGCGTCCCTCGCGATGCAGACCGCGACGATGGCCGCGTTCGTCTTCATCCACGACTGGGTCACGTTCACGCTCATCGCCACCCTGGACCGGCTGGCGGCAACGGCGGGCGGCGCCGCGGGCGGTGCGCTCATCGCCCGTGCGGGCGGTGAACGCCCGGCCGCCTTCAGGGCGAAACTCCGCACGTTCGTCAACCTCGGCGTGGTCCTGGGCACCCTCGGTGCCGCCGTCGCCGTCTCGGCCGACACCCGCACCGCGTACACCGTGCTCATCCTCGCCAACGCCGCCAGCTTCGCCTGCGCCGGCCTGATGGCCCTGGGCGGGGTACCGAACTACCGGCCCCTGCCCCGGCCCGAGGAACACCATCGCGCGGCCGTCCTGTCCGACCGGCCGTTCGTGTCCTTCACAGCGCTCTACGGCGCGATGGGCCTGCAGTACCAGACCGTCTCCCTGCTGCTGCCGATCTGGCTCTCCGTCCACACCGACGCGCCCCGCTGGACCGTGGCGGCGGTCTACGCGGTCAACAGCGGGGTGTGCGTACTGTTCCAGAGCCGGATCGGCTCCCGGGTGGAAACGCCGCGCCAGGGCGGCCGGGCGTTCCGCCTCGCGGGGCTCTTCTTCTTGGTCAGCTGCCCCTTGATGGCCCTGACCGCGGACGTTCCGGTCTGGATCGCGCCGGGCCTCGCCGTCCTCGCCGTCGCCGTCCACAGTCTCGGAGAGGTGTGGGAGTCCTCGGGCGGCCTCGCGATCGCCTTCGGCATCGCCCCCGATCACGCCCAGGGCCAGTACCAGGGTTTCTTCGGCGTCGGTTTCAACGCGGGGCAGGCCCTGGCTCCGGTGGTGCTCACGACGGCGGTACTCGGACTCGGACACGCGGGCTGGCTGCTGCTCGGCGTGTTCTTCGCGGCTCTGGGCGCGGCGGGGCCGCCGGTGGCCGCGTGGGCGGAGCGCACCCGCCGCTCGAACGCGGAAACGGACTGCGCGACGCACGACCGGCCCGACGGGGCCCCGGTTACCGACCCCGTCTAGGCTCCGGGGCTCCGAAGGAAGGCCCGGCTAGGAGGCCGCTCGGGTTTCGGTGATCTCCACGCCCGAGTCGCCGAAGGTCAGGCGGCAGGTGTCGGCGCGGTACGTGGCCACGGAGACGGCGGCGGTGCCCTCCGTCGTGAAGTAGCGGGTGGTCACGAGCAGCACGGGGGCGCCGGGCAGCCGGTCCAGTTCCTTGGCGTCGTCGGCGCGGGCGGAGCCCAGTTCGACCGAGCGGTCCTGCCCGTCGAGGGCGAGCCGCTGGAGTTCCCGCAGGACGGCGCGCGCCCGCGCGGGTCCGGCGGGGGCGTCGATGGCGGAGAGGCCGGGCACGGACGCGGCGGGCACGTACAGCAGCTCGGCGGCGACGGCCTGGCCCTGGGTGACCCGGGTCCGGCGCACGGTGTGCACGGGCTGGTCGGGGGCGGTGCCGAGGAGCTTCAGGACGGCGGCGGCGGGGACGGTCTCGGAGGCGTCCACGGCCTCCCAGCCGTCGGCGTCCTCGCCGGGCCAGTCGTGCTGCGTGCTGCCGACGGCGACGCCGACCCGCGGCGGGGCCACGGTGGTGCCGACTCCGCGGCGGCGCTGCAGGCGGCCTTCGAGTTCGAGCTGCTCCAGGGCCTGACGCAGGGTGGCGCGGGCGACGCCGAAACGCGCGGCGAGTTCACGCTCGTTCGGCAGGACCTCGCCGACCGCGAAGTCCTGGTCCAGCGCGTCGCTGAGCACGGTCTTCAGATGCCAGTACTTCGGCTCCGGTACCGATTCGAGCTGCGTGGTCCCCACCCTGACTCCTCCTGCAATCGCCGCTGTCGCCGCGTTCGAGCGGCAGTTCCGCACCGCAGTTCCGTGCCCTTGTTTATTAAAGGTTCCTGCACTATCCCTGCGACGATAGGACGGCGCACCCCCTTGGTCAAGACCAATGCTCGCCGCTTTGCCGGGCAGATCGGGCATATGTAGCAAGCCGTTCACAGGATGTTCTCGCTGCCCTCCAGCGGCCCACCCGCCCTTCATCCCGACGTCCACCTCGGCCTTCCCCGTCGTCCGGAAGCCTTGTAGGCGGGGGCTACCGAGCGGTAATCATGGGCACAGTCGTTACTGACGGCCTGTCTCACACGCGTCCACCCGACGAGGAGCAGCATGACCGCCACGGTCTCGTTCACGATCGATTCGCCGCTCGGCCCCCGCCCCGCCACCGTCGCCTACGAACGCAAGGGCGCGGGCGAACCGCTCCTCCTGCTGCACGGCATCGGCCACCACTTCCAGGCGTGGCACCCGGTGAGCCACGTCCTGTCCGCCGACCACGACGTGATCGCCGTCGACCTGCCCGGCTTCGGCGCCTCCGCCCCGCTGCCGCCGGGGGTGCCCTACGACCTCGCCACCGTCGCCCCGGCCCTCGGCGCGCTCTGCGCCGCCCTCGGCGTCGAGCGCCCGCACGTCGCGGGGAACTCCCTCGGCGGGCTGCTCGCGCTGGAGATGGGGCGCAGCGGCCTCGTCCGCTCGGTCACCGCGCTCTCGCCGGCCGGGTTCTGGTCGGAGGGCGAGCGCCGGTACGCCTTCACGGCCCTGCGCGCCATGCGCGTCGGCGCGCGGTCGCTGCCCCGCCCCGTCCTGGAGCGGCTGTCGCGCAGCGCCCCGGGCCGGGCCGCGCTCACCGGCACCATCTACGCCCGCCCGGGCCGCCGTTCCCCCGGGGCCGTGGTCGCCGAGACCCTCGCCCTGCGGGACGCCACCGGCTTCGAGGAGACGCTGGCCGCGGGAGCCTCCGTACGGTTCGCGGACGACGTGCCGGGCATCCCCGTCACGATCGGCTGGGGGGCCCGCGACCGGCTGCTCCTGCCCCGGCAGGGCGTGCGCGCCAAGCACACCGTCCCCGGGGCGCGGCTGGTACGGCTGCCGGGCTGCGGCCACGTGCCGATGAACGACGACCCGGCGCTGGTGGCGCGCGTGATCCTCGACACCGCACGGGCCGCGGCCCCGACCGCCGTCCGGCCATGAGCGGCTGACGGCTGTTCATCCGCGGTTCGCGTGGGCGACGCGGCCGGTCCGGTGTGCGGCGGCACACTGGTCCGGCCCGCCCCCCGCCGCCCCCTGGAGACGACCCCGATGGCACCGATGCCGCACACCCGACGCTCCCTGCTCGGCGGTTCGCTCGCCGTCCCGCTGGGTCTCGCCCTGTCCACGGCGTTCGCCGCACCCGCCCTCGCCGCCTCGGCCGGGGCCCCCGCCTTCGTCCGCTCCGGCCGGCCGGCGGCGCTCTGGGGGGCCCAGTCCGGGGAGATCACCTCCTACTCCGCCACCGTCTGGACGCGGTCCGACCGGCCCGCGCGGATGTACGTGGAGACCTCCCCGAGCGAGTCGTTCCGCTACGGGGTGCGGCGCCACGGCGGCCCGTTCCTCGGCCCGGCCACCGACTTCACCGGTACGGCCACCCTGCGCGATCTGCCGCCCGGGCGGCAGATCCACTACCGGGTCGTGCTGACCGACCCGGACGACCCGCGCCGCTCAAGCGAGCCGGCGCGCGGCACGTTCCGCACCACGCCCGTCTCCCGCCGCGGTGACGTGCGCTTCCTGTGGTCCGGCGACCTGGCGGGCCAGGGCTGGGGCATCAACCCCGAACTCGGCGGCTACCGCGTCTTCGAGGAGATGCGGCTGCGCGACCCCGACTTCTTCCTCTTCAGCGGCGACACGATCTACGCCGACGGACCGATCCAGGCCGCCGTGCCGCTGCCCGACGGACGCATCTGGCACAACGTCACGACCGAGGAGAAGGCGAAGGTCGCCGAAACCCTCACCGAGTTCCGCGGGAACTTCCGCTACAACCTGCTCGACCGCAATCTGCGCGACTTCTACGCCCAGGTACCCGTCCTGGCCCAGTGGGACGACCACGAGGTGCGCAACAACTGGTACCCGGGCCAGCTGATCGACGATCCCCGCTACACCGTCAGGGACGTCGACACCCTCGCCGGCCGGGCCCGTCAGGCCTTCGGCGAGTACTTCCCGGTCACCGACCTGCGGGGCGGGCGCGCCGAGGGGCGGATGTACCGGGTGATGCGGCACGGCCCGCTGCTGGACGTGTTCGTGCTGGACATGCGCACGTACCGGGACGCCAACTCCCCCGACCGCCGGACCGACGACCCGGTCGGCATCCTGGGCGCCGAACAACTCGCCTGGCTCAAGCGGGAGCTCTCCCGCTCCCGTGCCACCTGGAAGGTCATCGCCGCCGACATGCCGCTGGGCATCGTCGTCCCCGACGGGGCGGTGAACTTCGAGGCGGTCGCCCAGGGCGACCCGGGGGCTCCGCTCGGGCGCGAGCTCCAGATCGCGGACCTCCTGCGCCACATCAAGCACCAGCACATCACGGGCACCCTCTGGCTCACCGCAGACGTCCACTACACGGCCGCCAACCACTACGCACCCGAGCGCGCGGCCTTCTCCGACTTCGCGCCGTTCTGGGAGTTCGTGTCCGGCCCCATCGGCGCGGGCGGCTTCCCGGCAGGACGGCTCGACGCCACCTTCGGCCCGCGTACGGCCTACGTCCAGTCGGCTCCGGTGGCCAACATGTCCCCGGCCGAGAACCCCCCGTACTACGGTGAGGTGGAGATCGACGGCGGCAGCGGGGAGCTCACGGTCCGGTTGCGCCGCCAAGGGGGCGGCGTGCTCTTCACCCAAGTTCTCCAGCCGGGTCGTGTCGGACAGGAGTGACCGCGGTACGGCGGGCCCCATCGGAAATCCGCCTGAAAACTGGAAGAAACCGGCCAGATCGACACTTAACCAGTCGGTCACAGATCGTTCGTGATCACGCAACACCCCTGAGCCACAGTGGTGTGCATGACTGACCGTACCCCCGCCTCCGCAGCCCCGCGTCCGCACCGCCACCACTGGCGCCGTGACCTCGTCGAACTCGCCGCCCTCTTCTGCGCCGTGGCGGTCGCCGACGGCATCGCGAACCTCGTCGCCCACGGCCCCGGCGGCCCCGTCCTGCTGGTGGCCTCGGCCGTCGCGCTCCTGGTCACGGCGGCCTTCCACACCTGGTGGGCCCGTCGGCACAGCCATGCGCCGCCCCCGGCCGACACCGCGCCCTCCGGCCCGGCGCCGCGCGCTGCGGCCGGGCCGTCGGCCACCGGCGCCGGCACCTCCCTGTGGCGGATGCGGACGACCGTGCGCGACGAGCCCGGCAGCCTGGCGGCGCTGTGCACCGCGCTCGCCGGGAAGGGCGTCGACATCCTGAACCTGCAGACCCACCCCCTCCCCGAGGGCGGCACGGTGGACGAGTTCCTGCTGCGCGCCCCGCAGGACCTGGCCTCCGGCGACCTCACCCGCTCCGTCGCGCGGGCCGGCGGCCACAGCACCTGGATCGAACGCGCCGACGCCCACGACCTGGTGGACACCCCCACCCGGGTACTCGGCCTGGCCACCCGCACCGCCCTGGACGCCGCCGAACTCCCGCTCGCGCTGCGCCACCTGCTCGGCCGCTGCACCATCCACTCGATCCCGGCGACCACCCTCTCCGGCCGCCCCAACGCGGGCGCCGACGCCCCCGTCGAAGGGGTTCTGGAGGCGACCGTGATGCGGCTGCGCGACCCGTCGGGCGGCGCGATCACCGTCGAGCGGCCCTACCTGCCCTTCACCCCGACCGAGTTCGCCCGTGCCCGGGCCCTCGTCGAGCTCGACGCCCGCCTCGGCCCCCGCGTCCCGCGCAGCCAGGACGTCCTGACGCTGCCCGAGGGCAACGAGATCACCGTGCGCCGCGCCGACGGCGACGACCTCGCGGCCGCCCGCGCGATGCACGACCGCTGCACCGAGCGCACGCTCGGCCTGCGCTACCACGGCCCGGTCTCCGACGCGGACCGCTACCTGGGCCACCTGCTCAGCCCCCGTTTCGGCCGCACCCTCGCCGCCACCACCGCCTCGGGCAAGCTCGTCGCCCTCGGCCACCTGCTGTGGGACGGTGACGAGACCGAGGTGGCGCTGCTCATCGAGGACGACTGGCAGCGCCGCGGCATCGGCTCCGAACTCCTGCGCCGGCTGCTGGCGATGGCCGTCGAGGCCGGCTGCGACAGCGTCTACGCGGTGACCCAGGCCGCCAACACCGGGATGGTCGCCGCCATGCGCGGCCTCGGCCTCCCCCTCGACTACCAGATCGAGGAGGGCACCCTGGTGATCACCGCCCGGCTGGACGCGACCCCCGTCCCCACGCGGCTGCCCTACGAACTCCCGCGCGCGCAGGCCCCGTACGAGGCGCCGCCCCGGCACCGGCGCTGATCCTGCGGGCCCGGACGGACACCGGCCGGGCCCGCAGCCGTCCTGGGGCCGCGCTCGACCCGGGATCGGGCGGCGCTGGGGCGCGGACCCGGCGGGAGCCGGCGGGACCCGGCCGCCACCCCCGGCGTCCCGCCGCACGTCGGCTCGCGCCACCGGCCCGAAGTGGGCCCGCGCGTACGGTGGTCCGGATCTCCCGGAGGGCCACCCCGCCCCGTCGGGGGCGGCCCCGACAGGAGGCTGGGCGACTACGGTGATGACGTAGGGGGCTCCCTCGTACGAAGATGGCCGCATGTCAGAGACCCTCCACAGCGACAGCGCAGCCCGTCTGCCCCGTCAGGTCGCCGACGCCTACGTCGACGACCTCATCGCCATCGACCCGATCACGGGCACCTACCTCGGTGTCGCCGCCAGCTCCGGCAGGCTGCCGGACTACTCCCCCGCCGGCCGCGCCGCCGCCGCCGAGCTGTCGCGCACCACCCTCGCCCGGCTGGACGCCGCCGAGCGGCTGCCCGGCGCCGACACGGACGTCGAGCGGCGCTGCGCCCGCCTGCTGCGCGAGCGGCTGAACGCCGAACTCGCGGTCCACGAGGCCGACGAGGACCTGCGCGCCGTCAGCAACATCCACTCCCCCGCGCACTCGGTCCGCGAGATCTTCACCGTGACCCCGGCGGACACCGAAGAGGACTGGGCCGCCATCGCCGAGCGGCTGCGCGCCGTGCCGGCGAGCTACGCCGGCTACCGCGAGAGCCTCGCCCTCGGCCTGGAGCGCGGGCTGTACGGCAGCCCGCGCCCCGCGGCCACCTTCGTCGAGCAGCTCACCACCTGGGCCGGCGAGGGCGCGGACGGGACCGGGGACTTCTTCGGCACGTTCGCCGCCGCCGGACCGGAGTCCCTGCGCGCGGAGCTGGACGAGGCCGCCGCCGCCGCGACCGCGGCCGTCGCCGAACTGCGCGACTGGATGCGCGACGTGTACGCCCCGGCCGTCGCGGACGC
Organism: Streptomyces sp. NBC_01276; assembly: GCF_041435355.1. Taxonomy (GTDB): domain Bacteria; phylum Actinomycetota; class Actinomycetes; order Streptomycetales; family Streptomycetaceae; genus Streptomyces. The sequence goes on along the minus strand of NZ_CP108442.1, from coordinate 6,749,332 downwards.
CCCCGACCCGGTGGGCCGCGAGCGCTACGCCCGCTGGTCGCGCTACTTCAACGGCACCGACCTGGACCTGGACGAGGCGTACGCCTACGGCTGGTCGGAGTACCACCGGCTGCTCGCGGAGATGAAGGAGGAGGCCGCCAAGATCCTGCCCGGCGAGCCGAACCCGTGGGACGCGCTGCGGCACCTGGACGAGCACGGCACCCACATCGACGGCGTCGACGAGGTCCGCGCCTGGCTGCAGGGTCTGATGGACGAGGCGATCGAGAACCTCGACGGCACCCACTTCGAACTCGCCGAGCGGGTCAAGCGCGTCGAGTCGATGATCGCCCCGGCGGGCGGCGCGGCGGCGCCGTACTACACCAACCCGTCGGAGGACTTCTCCCGTCCGGGCCGCACCTGGCTGCCGACCATGGGGCAGACCCGCTTCCCCGTGTACGACCTGGTCTCCACCTGGTACCACGAGGGCGTGCCGGGCCACCACCTGCAGCTCGCGCAGTGGACCCACGTGGCCGACCAGCTGTCGCGCTACCAGGCGAGCGTGGGCCTGGTCAGCGCGAACGCCGAGGGCTGGGCGCTGTACGCGGAGCGCCTGATGGACGAGCTGGGCTACCTCAAGGACGCCGAGCAGCGCCTGGGCTACCTGGACTGCCAGATGATGCGCGCCGCGCGGGTGATCGTGGACATCGGCATGCACCTGGGGCTGGACATCCCGGCGGACTCCCCGTTCCACCCGGGCGAGCGGTGGACGGTCGGGCTGGCGCAGGAGTTCTTCGGCCTGCACAGCGGCCGGCCGGCGGAGTTCATCGAGAGCGAGCTGACCCGCTACCTGTCGATGCCCGGACAGGCGATCGGCTACAAGCTGGGCGAGCGCGCCTGGCTGCTGGGCCGGGACAACGCCCGTGCCGCGCACGGGGAGTCCTTCGACCTCAAGGCGTGGCACATGGCCGCGCTGTCGCAGGGCTCGCTGGGCCTGGACGACCTGGTGGACGAGCTCTCGAAGCTCTGACCCCGCGGGCCGCAACCGCGACGGGCCGCCCGTTCCCCCGGGGGATCGGGCGGCCCGTCGCCGTGCGGACGGCCGTGTCCGCGCCGCGGTTCAGCAGCCGCAGTCGTCCGAGTCGGTGGGGGCGGTCAGCGGGTCGGCCCCGGCGCGCCGCTCGGTGCCCTGCCAGGTCTCGACCTCGAAGCCCTCGCGGATCCAGTACTCGATGCCACCGAGCATCTCCTTGACCTGGAAGCCCAGTTCGGCCAGGGCCAGGGCGGAACGGGTGCCGCCGTTGCACCCGGGGCCCCAGCAGTACGTCACCACGGGCAGGTTCCGGTCGAGGAGCCGCTCGGCCTGCTCCGGGATCAGGGCGGTGGGCAGGTGGATCGCACCGGGCACGTGGGCCTGGTCCCAGGAGGGGGTGGAGCGCGAGTCGACCAGCTGGAAGCCCAGCTCGGCGCCCTGTTCGCGGTGGGCCTTGAAGGCGGTGGCGACGTCGGACACGTCCGCGTGGAAGGCCAGGCTCGCGGCGAAGTACGCGGCGGCGGCCGCCGGGCTCGCCGCGGGGACCCGGAGCACGGGGTTGACCGTGGCGGGGGAGGTGGCGGGGGCGGTGGCCGTGTCGGTGAGCTGCGCGTTCGTCGTCATGGCTGAAAATCTACGAACTGTCGATCAAGCCGGGAAGTGGATTTCCCCGGCCTTTCCCTTGTTCTCCCGGGGATTCCACTGCTAGACCTGCAAACATGACCGACTATTCCCCCGACGCCACCGACTGGCGGATCCTGGCGGCCCTCCAGCAGGACGGCCGCGCCAGCTTCACGGAGCTGGCCCGTACCGTCTCCATGTCCGCGAGCGCCGTCACCGAGCGCGTCCGCCGCCTGGAGGAGGCCGGGATCATCACCGGCTACACGGCCGTGGTCGACCACGAGAAGCTCGGCAAGACCATCCTGGCGCTGGTGCGGCTGCGCTATCCGCACGGGAACTACAAGCCGTTCCACGACTTCCTGGACGCCACCTCCGAGATCCTGGAGGCCCACCACGTGACCGGCGACGACTGCTTCGTCCTCAAGGTGGCCGCCCGCTCCATGGCGCACCTGGAGGAGGTCACGGGCCGGATCGCGGGACTGGGGCCGGTCACCACGAGCATCGTCTACTCGTCCCCGCTGTCCCGGCGACCGCTCAGTCCGTGACCCCCGCCGTGCGGTGGCGCACCACCGAGCCGCCGCGCTGCTTGACGATCTCCAGCTGGGCCTGGACCCGGGTGCGCAGGTCGCCCACGTGGCTGACGATGCCGACGCTGCGGTCCCGTTCGCGCAGCGAGTCCAGTACGTCCAGCACCTCGTCCAGCGCCTGGTCGTCGAGGCTGCCGAAGCCCTCGTCGATGAAGAGGGTGTCCAGGCGCATCCCGCCGGCCTCGTCGGTGACCACGTCGGCCAGGCCGAGGGCCAGGGCGAGGGAGGCGAAGAAGGTCTCGCCGCCCGAGAGGGTGGCGGTGTCGCGCTCGCTGCCGGTCCAGGCGTCCACCACGTGCAGACCCAGGCCGGAGCGCCCGCGTCCGCCCGCGCGGGCGTCGGAGTGGACGAGGGTGTAGCGCCCGCCGGACATGCGCAGCAGCCGGACCGTCGCGGCGGCGGCGACCTGCTCCAGCCGCGCGGCCAGGACGTACGCCTCCAGCCGCATCTTGCGTTCGTTGTCGGCGGAGGTTCCCGCGGTGAGCCCGGCGAGGCGGGCCACGCGCTCGTACGCCTCGCGCAGCGGGCCCAGGGCGCGCAGCTCGTGCTCGGCCTGGCGGGAGAGCCGGTCCAGTTCGGCGCAGCGCACGCGGGCGGCGTCGACGGCCGAGGCCGCGGCCCGCAGCCGGGCCGCGGCGCGCTCCTCGGCGGCCTCCGCGGTGTGCGGGTCGGCCGGGGGCAGGCCGGCGGTGCCGGCGGTGTCCCCTTCGGCGGCCCGCTCGGCGAGCATCGCCTCCTCGGCCTGCCAGGTGTCCGTCCGGTGCTGGAGGGCGGTGCGCTCGTACTCCGGCAGGACCGCGTCGGCCGCCGCCTCGACGGTGTCGAACCCGGCCTTGAAGGCGGCGTCGGCCAGCTGGTCGTCGGCTTCCTTCAGCCGTGCGGCGGTGACTTCGGCCCGGCGCAGCGAGGCGGCGGCGCCGGTGACCATCCGGATCCGGTCCTCCAGGGTGCGGGCGCGGGCGGCGACGCTGGGCGAGTCGCCCCGTACGAGGACCAGTTCGGCTTCCAGGGAGGCCCGTTCCCGGTCGAGGGCCTCGCGCCGGGAGGCCCTGGCCGCGGCCCGGCGCTCGGCGTCGAGCCGGTCCGAACTGCGCGCGTCGTGCTCCCGCTCGGCGCGGGCGAGGCGCTCGCGGGCGGTGTGCAGTGCGGCGGCGTCCGCGTGGGCGGCGGCATGACGGGCGCTCAGGTCGGCGGTGAGGGCGAGGAGTTCCGCGGTGCCGGACGCTCCGGCCGCGGAGGCGGCCTCGGCCTCGGCCTCGCGCACGGCGGCGAGCCGGCTTTCGACGGCGGCCCTGCGCTCCTCGGCCGTCTCGAAGCGGACGTGGGCGGCGTCCTCGGCGGCCCGGTCGACGTGCCCGGGGGCCGGCCGGGCGGGCGCGGGGTGCTCCGCCGACCCGCACACGGCGCAGGGCTCGCCGGCGGTGAGGGCCGCGGCCAGTTCGGCGGCGATGCCGCGCAGCCGGGCCTCCTTGAGCTCCAGCCAGCGCTCGCGGGCCGCGGACGACTCCTCGCGCGCGGAGAGCAGTTCGCCGCGGACGGCTTCGGCGTCGGCGGCGAGGGCGTCCCGCCGCCGGGCGGCCGTCAGCTGCATCCGGGCGGGCTCCAGACGCCCCGCGAGTTGCTCGGCCAGCGTGGCGGCCTGCTGCGCGGCGTCGACCCGGTCCTGCAGGGCGGTCCGGGTGGCGTCCCAGCGGGCGAGCCAGTCGGCGGACTCCTGGTGCTGCTCCTCGGCGTCGCGTGACTCCCGCTCCAGGGTGGCGCGCTCACGGCCGATCTGGGCACTGCGCTGTTCCGCCCGCTGGGCGGCGCCGACCGCGCCGAGGTCCTCGCGCAGCCGCTGCTCGACGGTGGCCAGCTGCTCGGTGCCGGCTTCGGCGAGGGCCGGCGGGAGGGCGGCACGGGCGAGGCTCTCGGCGTGCGCGGCGGTGAGGTGGGCCGCGCCGGCGGCTCCGCGCAGCTCCAGGGCGGGGGCCACGAGGGCGCCGCGGCGGGCCCGGTCCAGGAGGTCCCGTACCCGCTCGCGCTCGGGACCGGCGGCCCGGAGCAGGGCGGCCCGGCGGGCGGTCTCGGCGTGGCGGCGCTGGAGCCGGTCGAGCTCCCGGGCCTCTTCGGCGGCGCGCCGCGCCGCGTGGTGGCGTCCCTCGACGGCGGCGAGCGCGTACTCGGCGACGGTGAGCCGTTCCCGGGCGGAGCAGCGGGCGACGGCCGCCCAGGCCCGGACGGCCCCCGCGAGGCCGGGGTCGCCCGGCTGGAGCGCGGGCAGCGGCCAGGCCCGCAGGTCGCCGCAGTCGCCGGCGGCCTGGGCGAGCCGCTGGGCGGCGGCGAGCACCTTCTCGTCCCCGGCCCGCACCTTGGCCTCGGCGGCCCGGCGGCGGTCGGCGAGGAGGGTCTCGACGGCGGCGAAGCGGCGGGTGTCGAAGAGCCGTCCGAGCAGCCGGCCGCGGGCTTCGGCGCCGGCCCGCAGGAACTGGGCGAACTCCCCCTGCGGCAACAGCACCACCTGGCAGAACTGCTCGCGGCTCATGCCGAGGAGCTGTTCGATCTCCTCGGCGATCTCCGGGTGGGAGCGGCTCAGGGCCGCCCAGCCCTCCCCGGTGTGCTCGCGCAGCAGGCTCTGTGCCTTGTCCTTGGTGGTGCCGGAGCCGCGCTTCTTGGGGCGGTCCTGCTCTGGGCGCCGGGAGATCTCCAGGCGGCGCCCGCCCACGGTGAGTTCGAGGGTGACCTCGGTGGGGGTGTCGGGGGCGGCGTGGTCGCTGCGCAGGGTGGTGCCGGGGGCCTGGCGGGAGCCGGGCACGGATCCGTAGAGGGCGTAGCAGACGGCGTCGAGGACGGAGGTCTTCCCCGCGCCGGTGGGTCCGTGCAGCAGGAAGATCCCGGCGCCGGAGAGTGCGTCGAAGTCGATCCGCTGGGGTTCGGCGAAGGGGCCGAAGGCGGTCACTTCGAGCCGGTGCAGCCTCATCGGGCGCTCCCCTGACGGTGCTCCGCGCGGTCCTCGCGGGAGGTCTGGACGCGCACCTCGTCGAAGGCGGCGCGCAGCACGGTCCGCTCGGCCTCGTCGGCGCCGCCCCCGCCGCGCACGTGGGCCACGAAGTCCTCGGCGATCTCCTGGTCGCTGCGGCCCTTCAGGCGCTGGGCGTAGGAGGCCCCGCCGTCCTCCTCGCGGCCTTCGGGGTCGAAGGCGAGGCTGAGGGTGTGGGGGAAGCGGGTGGCGAGCCGGGCCATCGGGTCCTCGGGGCGGACCGGGTCGGTGAGGGTGGCCTCGACCCAGCTGTCCTCGCGGGCGGCCAGCGCGGGATCGGCGAGGAGGTCCTCCAGGCGGCCGCGCAGCCGGGCGAGCGGGCGCGGGACCGGGGTGTCGATCCGCTCGGCGGTGACCTCCCCGGCCGGGCCGAGCTCGACCAGCCACATGGTCTTGCGGTGGTCGGCCTCGGAGAAGGAGTAGGCCAGCGGGGAACCGGAGTAGCGGACCCGTTCGTTGATCGCCTGGCAGCCGTGGAGGTGGCCGAGGGCGGCGTAGTCGATCCCGTCGAAGACGGCGGCGGGCACGGCCTCGACCCCGCCGACGGCGATGTCCCGCTCGCTGTCGCTGGCCTGCCCGCCGGTGACGAAGGCGTGGGCGAGGACCACGGAGCGGGTGCCCGCGGCCCGGCCGGCGAGGTCGGCCCGGATCCGGTCCATGGCCGCGCCCAGCACCGCCTCGTGACTGACCTTCGGCGCGCCGAACTCGTCCTTGACCAGGGCCGGTTCCAGGTACGGCAGCCCGTAGAGGGCCACGTCACCGTGTACGTCGGCCAGCACCACGGGGTCGGCGCAGCCGGCCGGGTCGGTCCTGAGGTGGATCCCGGCCCGCCCGATCAGCCCGGCGCCGACCCCGAGGCGGCGGGCGGAGTCGTGGTTCCCGGAGATCATCACCGTCGGCACGCCGAGGTCGGCGAGCCGGTGCAGCGCCCGGTCGTAGAGCTCGACGGCGGGCAGCGGTGGAACGGCCCGGTCGTAGACGTCCCCGGAGACGAGGACGGCGTCGACCCGGTGCTCGCGGACCGTCTCGACGAGGTGGTCGACGAAGGCGGCCTGGGCGCCGAGCAGGTTCACGCGGTGGAAGGACCGGCCCAGGTGCCAGTCGGAGGTGTGCAGGAACTTCACTCGACCGCTCCGACCCGCACGCTTGCTCTCCTCGTGTCTCCACGCCCGACCGGTCGGCACCGGCCTGCCCGCGGCCGGGCCGGGGCCTCGCCGACGGGCCCCGCACCGACCCTCCAGGCTAACCCCTTCCGCACCCCGCTCCCCCGTCCGTTACGGGATCATGGCGGCGGCACGAAAGGTCTGTGGCCGAACTCCCCCCACGGCGCCGGGCACTTGTCCGGCGCCCCGGCCGCTGGCTAGCTTCGCCGCATGCCGCTCACCCGACCCGTCCGCGTCCGTCCCGCGCTGCTCGCCGCGGGCTCCGCTGCGCTCCTGGCCCTGACCGCCGCCGTCCCCTCGGCCGCCGCGCCGGCGCCCCCGCTCGCGGCGGGGACGGGGTCGGTGGTGCTCGACTGGTACGACACCACCGCCCGGACCGTCGCGGCCACGGCCGCTCCCACGCAGATCACCGACAACCGCACCTGGGCGATCGGCTGGATCGCGGCCGCGCGCGCCGCCCGGGAGGCCCCCGCGGGCCCGGCCCGGGGCCGCTTCCAGGACGCCGCCGTCGCCTCCGCGGTGCACGGCGTGCTGATCGGCCTCGCCCCGTCCCGCCGTGCCGATCTCGACGCGGCCCTGGCCGCCACCCTGGGCCGGATCCCGGACGGCTCCGCCGAGCAAGGGGGCGTGGCGGCGGGTGCCCGGCAGGCCGCGGCCGTGCTGGCCGCCCGCGCGGGGGACGGCCTCGACCCGGCCTCGGTGAACGCGCCGTTCCCGGTGCCGCCCGCCGCGCCGGGGGTCTGGCAGCCCACGCCCGACGCGTACGCGCCCGCCGCCCAGTACGGCAACCGCCTGGCGAAGCCCTTCCTGCTGGAGCGCGCCGACCAGTTCCGGCTGGGGCCGCCGCCCGCGCTGGACTCCCGCCGCTACCGGACCGACCTCGCCGAGGTACGTGCGTACGGAGCCGCCGACAGCGCCGTGCGCACGCCCCGCCAGACCGAGACGGCGAACTTCTGGTACGCCTCCTCCCAGGTCCTCTACACCGAACCGCTGCGGGTGGCCGTGGCCCGTTCGCACGGCTCGACCGCCGAGCGGGCGGAGCTGCTCGCGCTGTTCCACGCCGCGTCCGTCGACACCCAGATCGCCACCTCCGACAGCAAGTACACGTACGTACGGTGGCGGCCGGTCACCGCGATCCGGACCGGGGACATCGGCACCGACCCGGCGTGGACCCCGCTGCACCGGACGCCGGCCCACCCCGACTACCCGAGCGGCCACGCCACGTACGCGGGTGCCGCGCAGGCGGTGCTGGACGGGCTGGCCGGGCCGGTGACCACCCCGTTCGGGATGACCAGCCCGACGGCGCCGGGCGTGCGGCGCACCTACACCGGGTGGCGGCAGCTGACCCGGGACAACGTCGACGCCCGGGTGTACTCGGGGATCCACAGCCGCAGCGCCGACGAGGCGGGCGTCCGGCTCGGCGAGGCCGTCGGGCGGTACGCGCTACGGCACGCCGACCGGCTGTACGGCACGCTCTGACGGCACTCCGCAGGCCGACGGGCCCGGTGGCGGATATGACAGGCGGACCCGACAACCCGGCCGGCGGATCCGGCCGGCGGGACCGGTCCCCGCGGGTCCGGTCAGCCCTCCGCGTAGGCCTCTCCGCCGAGCTCGAAGCCCGCGGTTCCGGCGGTGACGTCGGCGAGCCAGGCCCGGAAGGCCTCGACCTCCGCCTCGGGGAGGCCGATCTCGATCGAGACGGCCTCGCCGTAGCGCACGTCCAGCACCGCCCGCCCGGTGGAGCGCAGGTCGTTCTGGGTCTTCCCGGCCCTCTGGTGGTCGACGGTGACGGTGGCCAGCCGGTAGCGGTGCCGGGTGACGGTCCCGAGGGCGTCCAGGGCTTCCCCGACGACCCCTCCGTAGGCCCGGATGAGCCCGCCGGCGCCGAGCTTCACGCCGCCGTAGTAGCGGGTGACCACGGCCACCGCGTACCGGATGTCGCGCCGGGTCAGCATCTGCAGCATGGGCACCCCGGCGGTCCCGCCGGGTTCCCCGTCGTCGCTGGCCTTCTGCACGGAGGCGTCGGCGCCGATCACGTAGGCGTAGCAGTTGTGCGTGGCGGTGGGGTGCTCCTTGCGGACGCGCGCGACGAACTCCTGCGCCTCCTGCTCCGTCGCCGCGGGCGCGAGCGAGCACAGGAACCGCGAGCGGTTGATCTCGGACTCGTGCGTTCCCTCTCGGGCCACCGTCACGTACTGGTCTGCCTTCACCGCTCCACCCTAATCCGTGGTCCGCAGGGGGCCCGCGAGGTCCACGGGAATCGCGCGGGCGTCCCCCTCGTTGTGCCGGGGAGAGCAGAGCGGTCCGGAGCAACAGGAGGCGGCGCGCGTGTACGGCGACCCGGCGACCATTCGCAAGATCCTCACCGAACTCGGTGACACATGGGCCGTGGTGGGCCTGTCCAACAACCAGGACCGGGCGGCCTACGGGGTGGCGCGCGTGCTGCAGCGGTTCGGGAAGCGGGTCGTTCCCGTGCACCCGAAGGCGGAGACGGTGCACGGGGAGCCGGGGTACCCGTCGCTCGCGGCGATCCCCTTCGAGGTGGACGTGGTGGACGTCTTCGTGAACAGCGCGCTGGCCGGCGCGGTCGCCGACGAGGCGGTGGCGGTGGGCGCCGGGGCCGTCTGGTTCCAGCTGGACGTGATCGACGAGGAGGCCTACGCCCGCACCCGCGGGGCGGGCCTGGAGATGGTCATGGACCGCTGCCCCGCGATCGAGATCCCGGTGCTCTAGCCGGTCCGTCGAGCCCGTCGCCCGGCCCCGCCGCGCGCCGTCAGTGGGCGCCCGCCACCCCCTGGACCGGCGGGATCGACACCGCCATGGTCATCTCCATCGGCCCGGGGCCCTCGTTGCGGTAGGCGTGCGGCACGTTCGCCTCGAAGGAGACGGCTCCGCCCGCCGGGACCACGTACCGGCCGTCGGCGATCTCCAGGGTGAGTTCCCCGGCCGTCACGTGCAGCATCTCGAAGGTGCCCGACGGGTGGGGGTCGGAGGCCGTGCCGTCCCCGGCCTCCAGCCGGTAGATCCACATCTCCACGGGTCCGCGCCGGTCGTCGCCGAGCAGCATGCGCGCCTCGCTGCCCGTCCCGCTGGACCACATCCGCACCCCCTGCCCCGGCTCCACCACGTGCACCTGCGGGCTGCGCTCGTGGTCGAGGAGGGTGGTGATGCTGACCCCGAGGGCGTCGGCCAGTTTGACCGTGGTGCCCACGCTGGGATTCGTACGGGCCTGTTCGATCTGGATGATCATGCCGCGGCTCACCCCCGCGCGGGCCGCCAGCGCGTCGAGGGTGAATCCGCGCTCGCCGCGCCACCGCTTGAGGTTCCGGGCGAGCGCCTGGGTGAGCTGTTCGAGGTCCGACACCATTCCGTCCAATATTTTGGATGACACAGTTCAATAGACTGAACTAACCTGCGGTGTATTCGATGCTGCACTCCACCGTTCACCGCACTGTACTGCGAGGTCCTGCCATGACCGCCCTGTTCGCCCTGGCCACAGCCGTGCTGTGGGGCCTCGCCGACTTCGGCGGCGGGCTGCTGACCCGCCGCATACCGGCGCTGACGGTGGTCGTGGTCTCGCAGATCGCCGCCGTCGCCGTGCTCGGGGGGATCGTGATCGGCACCGGCGCCTGGCGGGAGGCCGGACCGCAGCTGTGGTTCGCGGTGGCCGCCGGTCTCGTCGGCCCGGCCGCCATGCTCAGCTTCTACAAGGCGCTGGCCCTGGGCCCGATGGGCGTGGTCTCGCCGCTCGGCTCCGTCGGCGTGGTCGTACCGGTGGGGGTGGGTCTGGCCCTCGGCGAGCGGCCCGGACCGGGGCAGTTCGCGGGCATCGCCGTGGCCGTGGCCGGCATCGTCCTCGCGGGCGGCCCCGAGCTGCGCGGCGCCCCCGTACAGCGGCAGGCCGTCGTGCTCACCCTGCTCGCCGCCTTCGGCTTCGGCGCCGTCATGGCCCTGATCGCGCACGCCTCCACCACCCTGACCGGCCTGTTCCTGGCCCTCTTCGTCCAGCGGGTCACCAACGTGGCCGTCGGCGGCGCCGTCCTGTGGGTGCAGGTCGGGCGGGGCACCCCGGCCCTGCCCGCCGGTACCGGGCCGCGCGTGCTGTGGAGCCTGCTGCCCGCCCTGGCCTTCGTCGGCCTGGCGGACGTCGCGGCCAACGGCACGTACTCCATCGCCGCCCAGAACGGCCCGGTCACCGTGGCCGCCGTACTGTCCTCGCTCTACCCGGTGGTCACCGCGTTCGCCGCGTTCGCCGTGCTCAAGGAACGGCTGCGCAGCGTGCAGGCGGCCGGGGCCGGACTGGCCCTCGCGGGCACGGTCCTGCTCGCCGCGGGCTGAGCCCGGGCGAGCGGGAGCGGCTCAGGACTGCTCGGCCTCCGCCAGCCGCGCCAGTCCGCGCAACTGCTCCGGCGTCATCCCGTCCGGGATCGGCACCGGCGCGGGGGTGCGCAGCGGCGGCTGCCAGCCCGTATCGGGCTCCCACCGGCGCACGATCCGGGCGGGCGCCCCCGCCACCACCGCGTGGTCGGGCACCTCGCCCCGTACGACGGCACCCGCGGCCACCACCACGTTGCGGCCCAGCCGGGCCCCGGGGAGGATCACCGCGCCGGTGCCCAGCCAGCAGCCTGGTCCGATCTCGACCGGCGCGCTGCGCGGCCACTGTTTGCCGACCGGCTCGTGCGGGTCGTCGTAGCTGTGGTTGGTGGAGGTGATGTACACCCCCGGCCCGCAGAAGGTGTCGTCGCCGATGCTGATGCGGGTGTCGGCGATGACGTGGCTGCCGCGTCCGAGCACGACGCCGTTGCCCAGCACCAGCATCGGTTCGGGCCCGAGATCGAGGTCGGGCATCATCCCGGCGGTCAGGGTCACCTGCTCGGCGATGATGCAGTGCTCGCCGAGCCGGATCCAGCGCTCCCCGAAGACGGTGCCCTGGGGGAAGGCCAGTCGGGTGCCGTCGCCGATCGCGCCGAAGCGCAGCCGTCCGGGGTGCTGCGCGGTGACCGCGCCCGCCTGCTGCATCCAGCGCCAGCCCGCGTGCACCACGCGGCCGGCGACCCGTCGGCGCAGGGCCGTCAGCGATGAGAACGTGTTCTGGTTCTTCGGCACCCGGCCACGGTAGTGCGCCCCGCGCCGGGCCGCCGGACCGCGTTCCTGTGATCTTCACCCCATCGCGGGGCCGCGGCGGCGCGTGCCCTACGGTGCCGGTAGCGCGGCATACGGAAACAGAGGGAAATGACCATGACGCAACAGCCGAACCAGGGCCGGGCAGGACTCATCGCGGGCGTCGGCGACCGGCGCCCGTCCGTGGACCCGACGGCCTTCACCGCTCCGACCTCCGTCGTGGTCGGCGACGTGACCCTGGCCGCCGGCGCGAGCGTCTGGTACTCGGCGGTGCTGCGCGCCGACTGCGGCCCGATCACGCTCGGCGCGGACAGCAACGTGCAGGACAACTGCACGCTCCACGTGGACCCCGGCTTCCCGGTGTCCATCGGCGAGCGCGTCTCCATCGGGCACAACGCCGTCGTGCACGGCTGCACCGTGGAGGACGACTGCCTCATCGGGATGGGCGCGACGGTCCTGAACGGGGCCGTCATCGGCGCCGGTTCACTGGTCGCGGCGCAGGCGCTGGTCCCGCAGGGGATGCTCGTCCCGCCCGGCTCGCTCGTCGCGGGGGTGCCCGCCAAGGTGCGGCGGGAGCTCACCGAGGAGGAGCGCGAGGGGATCAAGGTCAACGCCGCGATGTACACGGAGCTGGCGAAGCAGCACCGCGCCTCGGTGACCCCGGACGCCTGAGCCCTGCCCGGTCCGGTCCCCACCGGGGCCGGGCCGGCCTCAGTCGGAGGTCGCCGCCGCGGCGGCCGTCGCCGCCGCCGGCTCCGCCTCGTGGACCTCGGCGGCGGCCTTCTTCATGCGGAAGCGCACCACCAGCGTCACGGCGAGCCCGAACAGCAGGGCCACCACCAGCGCCAGCCAGGAGAACCGCTTGAGCCACGGCTCGGCGACGATGCCGACGGTGTAGATGACGGCGGTCGTACCGCCCGCCCACAGGATGCCGCCGAGGACGTTCGCGATCAGGAACCGCCAGTACGGCATGCGCAGGACGCCCGCGAGGGGCCCGGCGAAGATCCGCAGCAGGGCGACGAACCGGCCGAAGAAGACGGCCCACATGCCCCACTTGTCGAAGGAGCGCTCCGCGAGGGCCACGTGGGCGGGCCCGAAGTGCTTGGGGAAGCGCCGTCCGAGCCGTTCCAGCAACGGCTTGCCGCCCCGGCGCCCGATCGCGTAGCCGATGGAGTCGCCGATGATCGCCCCCGCGACCGCGCAGGCGCCGAGGACCACGGGGTCGATGTGCCCCTGCTGCGAGGCCAGCAGGGCCGCGCTGACCAGGATGATCTCCCCGGGCAGCGGGATGCCGAGGCTCTCCAGTCCGATGACCAGGCCCACCAGGAGGTAGACACTGATCGCCGGAATCGTCTCCAGCCATTCCTGGATGTGCACCGGTACGTCCTCCCGAGTCCTCGGCGGCGCGCCCCCGTGACACGCCGAACGGGCAGCCTATCCGCTCCCCGCGACAGCCCCGGGCCGCGAGGGAGGTTCACGGGAGGAACGACCGGCGAACACCGCGCGACGGCCGGAACCCGTGGCGCCCGGCGGTCTGCCCGTCGGCCGTGCACCGCGGGGCGGGGCTCCGTACGGGCGGTCGGACGTCACGCCGGCGTTCCTCCGGCAGGCGGCCGCGGGGGGCGGCACGGCCTCTCGGGGCGTCAGGCCCGGAAAGCCGTCGGGGCCGCACGGCGCCCGGAGGCGGCCGTACGGCCCCGGTCGGCGGGCCCGGCAAGGCGGGCCCCGCCGTCACGCGTTGGGGCGCAGGGTCCAGACGACGGTCATCTCGCCGGTGACGGCCTCGTCCTCGCGCTGGATGGCGATGGTGACGGGGAACTCCGGGCGGCCGCCCGCGTCCAGTTCGGCCACGACGTCGGCGGCCGGGCGGCCGAGGGTGGCGGTGGCGGTCACGACGCCCTTGGCGAGCTTCTTGTAGCCGATCTCCGCGCGGACGGCCAGCGGCACGGCGCGCGAGAGCTGGTCGCCGAAGGCGGCCAGGACGATGGCGCCGCTCGCGGACTCGGCGAGGGTGAACATGGCGCCGGCGTGCGGGCCGCCGACGTGGTTGTGGAAGGCGGGCTGGTCGGGCAGCCGCACGACCGCGCGCTCGGGGGTCGTCTCGATGAATTCGAGGTTGAGGGTGCCCGCCATCGGCACGGTCTGGGCGAGCAGTTCGCCCACGTTCATCTGGTCTGCGCTCATGGAACGCGATGTTACCCGTGAGTAGACAGGGTTGACCAGACCCGACCAGGGGGCGGCCGTGGCTCCTCGCGCCCCCTCCCACTATCGTTACCGGCCATGTGGCCAGGACAGCAGCAGCCGCCCGGGGGCGAACACAACCCTCAGGACGCGCAACAGAACCCGTACCAGCAGCAGCCGGGACAGCCGAACCCGTACCAGCAGCCGCAGCAGCCGCAGCAGCAGCCGGGATTCGGACAGCAGCAGCCCGGCTACGGGTACCCGCAGGCCGGATACCAGACGCCGCCCCCCACCCAGCCGTGGGGCCAGCAGGCTCCCCCGCCGCCGTCCCCGCCCTCCGGCGGCGGCAAGCTCTCCACCCGGACCGTGGCCATCGTCGCGGCCTCGGCGGTCGTGGTGGCCGCGGCCGGCACCGCGGCCTTCGTCCTGACCCGGGACGACAAGAAGGAAGACCGGGCCGACGACAAGCCGACCACCGCCACCTCCGCCCCGGTGGTGCCCACCCCCAGCGCCCCGTCGGGCAACCCGCGCTCCGGCGGCGGCGCGCCCCAGCCGGTGATCCCGGGCTGGAAGGTGGTCGTCAACACGAAGTACGGGGCCGCCTACGACGTGCCCCCCGAGTGGGACGTCCCCGAGTCGGGCTCGATCCTCTTCTTCGACGACGAGGTCAAGAAGGACGGTTCGCCGGTCATCACCATGAGCGGCACCTCCTCCTTCAAGCGCGAGTGGTGCACGGTCGACACGGACAAGAACGGCAGCCTGGAGAAGTTCTCGCTCGCCGACACCGGCATCAAGGGCGGCCAGGGCGCCAAGGACACGGCCCAGGTCGCGACCGACAACACCGGCTCCTGGGTGTGGGCGGGCTACGCCCAGAAGGAACCCAAGGGAACGGTCAAGGTGACCGACCCCAAGGAGTACACGACCTCCTCCGGGCTCAAGGGCCACATGGTGATCGCCACCGCGCCCAACGTGAAGAAGGAGCACAAGTGCTCCACCGACGGCAAGGCGGTCGGCTTCGGCTTCAAGAACGCGGCCGGTGACTTCGCCAGCTTCGTGCTGGTCGGCCCGGCGGGCGTGAAGGACGAGGTCCAGGCCGACGTCTACGACAAGATCCTCAGTTCCATCCGGCTCACCTCGAACTGATCCCCCGCGGCCCGGCGCCGGGCCGGCGATCCAGCCGTAATCGGTTTGGAGTCCCGGCCCGGGCAGGGGATAGTCCGTGGGTGAGACCTGCCCCCACCGCCACCCCCCACGGCCTGCCGCGCCGCCGGCCCGAATGGGCCGGCCGCAACTACACGCTGCTGACCGGCGCCGCCGTCATCACCAACCTCGGCAGCCACGGAGCGCTCGTCGCAGCCGCCTTCGCGGTCCTCGGAGCCGGCGGTTCCGGAGGGGACGTCGGCCTCGTCGCCGCCGCCCGTACGCTCCCCCTCGTCCTCTTCCTCCTCGTGGGCGGCGCGCTCGCCGACCGGCTGCCGCGGCACCGGGTGATGGTCGCGGCGAACGCGCTGAACTGCCTCTCGCAGGCCGCCTTCGCCTTCCTGGTGCTCGCCGGGGACCCCCGGCTGTGGCAGATGATGCTGCTCACCGCGCTGTGCGGCACCGGTACGGCCTTCTTCAACCCGGCCGCGGAGGGGATGCTCCTCTCCAGCGTGTCGGGCGAGCACTCCAACCGCGCCTTCGCCTTCTTCCGGATGGCGATGAACGGCGCCGGCATCGGCGGAGCGGCCCTCGGCGGCGCCATGATCGCGGCGATCGGGCCGGGCTGGGTGCTGGCCGTGGACGCGGCGGCCTTCGCGCTCGCCGGTCTCCTGCGCGCCTTCCTCGACGTGAGCCACGTCGCCCGACGGGCCCCCGGCGGCGGCCTGCTGGCCGACCTGCGCGAGGGCTGGGTGGAGGTGCGGACCCGCCCCTGGCTGTGGAGCATCGTGCTCCAGTTCTCCGTGGTCGTCGCCGTCGTCGGCGCCGCCGAGGCGGTCTACGGACCCCTCGTGGCCCGCGACCGACTGGGCGGGCCGGCCCCCTGGGGCATGGCCCTGGCCTGCTTCGGCGCGGGCACCATCGCCGGGGCGCTGCTGATGATGACGTGGAAGCCGCGCCGCCTGCTCCTGGTCGGCACCCTGTGCGTGTTCCCGCTGGCGCTGCCCTCGGCGGCGCTGGCCGTACCGCTGCCCGTGTGGGGGCTGTGCGCGGTGATGTTCGTCAGCGGCACCGCCATCGAGGTGTTCGGCGTGAACTGGATGACCACCATGCACCAGGAGATACCGGAGGAGAAGTTCTCCCGGGTCTCGGCCTACGACTGGTTCGGCTCGGTCTCCATGCTCCCCCTGGCCACCGCCCTGGCCGGACCCGCCGAGACCGCCTTCGGCCGGACCGCGGCCCTGTGGGGCTGCGCGGCACTGGTGGTCGCCGGCACCGCGGCGGTGCTGTTCGTGCCCGACGTCCGCCGGCTGACCCGCAAGCCCCCGCCCGTACGCTCCCCTGCCCCAGCTCCCGCGGCCCCGGCTCCCGCCGCCCCGGACCCCGCGCGCGGCGGCGCCGCCGGAGTCTCCTGAGACAGCAGCCGGGCCGGGGCCGGGGAACGAGGTGCTCTGCCGGCCGGGCTCAGCCGAGGCTGAACGCCCCCTCCGGCGGCTCCGGCGAGGCCACCGCGTCGGCGTCCGCCACCGTCGCCGCCCCGCGCACGAAGCGGGCCAGCGCCTCCCCGTGCTCCACCCGGGCCGGGAAGGCGTCCCCGGCGCACCGCCGGGCGAGGCCGGCCAGCGGAAGGGCGCCGTCCGAGGCCAGCAGCACCGCGTTGCCGAAGCGCCGGCCCCGCAGCACGCCCGGCTCCGCGATCAGGGCCAGCTCCCCGAAGACGGCCCCGAAGTTCGCCAGCTGGGACCGCAGGAAGCCGAACGGCGCCCCGTCCGCCAGGTTCGCCGCGTACAGCCCCCCGGGCCGCAGCACCCGGGCGGCCTCCCGCGCGTACTCCACCGAGGTGAGCTGGGCCGGCACCCGGGAGCCCCCGAACACGTCGGCGACGATCACGTCCGCGCTCCGGGGCGGGGCGGTGGCCAGCCAGCCCCGGGCGTCGGCGGCGTGCACGGTCACGTCCGCCCCGGCGGGCAGCGGCAGGTGTTCGGCGACCAGGTCCACCAGGCCGGCGTCGAACTCCACCACCGTCTGCCGGGACCCGGGCCGGGACCCGGCGGCGTAGCGCGGCAGGGTCAGGGCGCCGCCGCCCAGGTGCAGCAGGTCCAGGGCGTCCCCCGGCTCCGCCGCGCAGTCGAGCACGTGCGCGAGGCGGCGTACGTACTCGAACTCCAGGTGTCCGGGCTCGTCGAGGTCGACGTACGACTGCGGGGCCCCGTCCACGGTGAGCAGCCAGGCCCGCTCCCGGTCCACGTCCGGCATCAGCTTGGCGGTGCCCTGGCCCACTTCCCGGATCACCGGGATCTGTTCGTCGCTCACCCCATCATTGTCAGGCCCCCGCCGGACCCTCCCAGACCTCCCGGGCCGCGTCCACGTGGGCGGCGGCCTGAACCAGTCCGGCCCGCGCCGCCGGGTCCCGGCGGGCGGGGTCGAGCACGTTGCGACCGAAGGCCTTGCGGGCCTCGGGCGACGGGGTGATCAGCAGCACCCGGGCTCCGTCGGCCCGCAACCGCGCGGCCTGTGCGGACGGGGCGGGGACCTTTCCGGAGCCCAGGGCGATCGGGGCGATGACCACCACGCGGCGGTATCCGGCGGCGAGGTCGGCGTTGGTGGCGGAGCGGACCCCGCCGTCGACGAACCGGCGCCCGCCGATCGTCACCGGCGGCCACACCCCGGGTACGGCGCAGCTCGCCGAGACCGCTTCCACCAGCCCCGCGTCCCCGTCCCGCTCGAAGGCGGCGAGCTCCCCGCTCAGCGCGTCGACGGCGGTGACGACGAGGCGCCGCTCGGGCCACTCGTGGGAGACCAGGCGGGCTTCCAGCACCGCGCGCCGCTCCGCCTCGTCGGTGGTGTCGGCGGCGAGCGCCATCGCGCCGACCCTCTTGCGGTAGCCGACCGCGTCGCGCGAGCGGGCCATGGCCACGGCGTACCGGGCGATGACGCCCGCCCCGATCCGGGCGGCGACCTCCCCGGTGGTGTCGCCGAGCTGGCGCTCGTACAGCTCCTGCGGGGTGAGCAGCCCGGAGGCGAGCTGAGCGCCGACCACCGAGCCCGCCGAGGTGCCGACGACGAGGTCGGCGCGGGAGAGGTCCACTCCGGCGCGGGCGAGCCCGTAGAGGATCCCGGTCTCCCATCCGATGCCGGTGAGTCCTCCGCCGCCGAGCACCAGTGCCGTGTCGCCGCCCATCGCCGCCCCGCCCCTCTCCCGTCCGCGCGCGCGTCGGTGTGCGCACGCGTACGCACACCGTGTGGTGACGGCAGTCTGGCGCAGGGCCACCGCCGTCACCACACCGGGTCGGCCGACCCGCGTCAGCCGACGCGCGTCACCGTGCCCGCGCCCACCGTGCGGCCGCCCTCGCGGATCGCGAAGCCGAGGCCGGACTCCAGCGGGACGTCCCGCCCCAGTTCGACGGTCATGGTGACCGTCTCCCCGGGCCGGGCCACACCGGCCGCGCCCAGGTCCACGTCGCCGACGACGTCGGCGGTGCGGACGTAGAACTGCGGCCGGTACCCGGAGGCGATCGCCGTGCTGCGTCCGCCCTCGCGGGCCGAGAGCACGTAGACCTGCGCGGTGAAGCGCCGGCCGGGCGTCACGCTGCCGGGCGCGGCGATCACGTGACCGCGGCGCACGCCGTCGCGGTGCACGCCGCGCAGCAGCAGGGCGACGTTGTCCCCCGCCTCGGCGGACTCCATCGGCTTGCCGAAGGTCTCCAGCCCGGTCACCACCGTCTCGACCGGCTCGCCGTCGCCGCCGAGCACGCTCACCCGGTCGCCGGTGCGGACGGTGCCGCGCTCGACGGCCCCGGTGACGACGGTGCCGCGGCCGGTGATGGTGAGGACGTTCTCCACGGAGAGCAGGAACGGCGCGTCGGTGTACCGCACGGGCATCGGCACGTACGTGTCCACCGCGTCCAGCAGCGCCTCCACCGCACCGGTCCACCGCGGGTCGCCCTCCAGCGCGCCGAGCCCCGAGACCCGTACGACCGGCGCCGCGTCACCGCCGTAGCCGTGCGCGGTGAGCAGCTCGCGGACCTCCAGCTCGACCAGGTCGGTCAGCTCGGGGTCCCCGGCGTCGGCCTTGTTGAGCGCGACCACGATGTGGTCGACCCCGACCTGGCGGGCGAGCAGGACGTGCTCGGCCGTCTGGGGCATGACCCCGTCGAGGGCGGAGACGACGAGGATCGCCCCGTCCAGCTGGGCCGCGCCCGTGACCATGTTCTTGATGTAGTCGGCGTGGCCGGGCATGTCGACGTGGGCGTAGTGGCGGGTGTCGGTCTCGTACTCGACGTGCGTGAGGTTGATGGTGATCCCGCGCCGGGCCTCCTCCGGGGCCCGGTCGATGCGCTCGAACGGGACGTAGGAGGCGCCGCCGCGCTCGGCGAGGACCTTGGTGATGGCGGCGGTGAGGGTGGTCTTGCCGTGGTCGACGTGACCCATGGTGCCGATGTTGAGGTGCGGCTTGGTGCGGGTGAAGGCCGTCTTGGCCATGGTTTCTTTCCCGTGTTCGAAGCGTGGACGGGACCCCTGGAGCGAGCCGACCCTCCCCCTGCGGGGTCCGCCGGACGATCCGGGAAGGGTCAGCTTCGTGCGCCGTCGAATGCGGCGAAGGGTGCCGCCGCGAAGGCTTCGGCGAGGAAGCCCGCTGCGGGGAAGGAATCCGAGGCAGCCTTCGGCGCGTCCGCGACTGCGGACGGCGCTGCGGGGAAGGCGTACCGGAACATGTCCCCGATCCTGCCGGAGCGGACCGGGGGCGTCGAATGAATTTCCCTGTGCCGGGAGCCCGTTCGGACCGGAGGCGCCGCCGGGCCTACAGGTTCTTCAGGGCCTCGCGCACCGACAGCGGTGCGAGCAGGGCCCTTTGGTCCGCGACGAAGGCCCGGACGGCCTCCGGGTCCGTCTTGGCGTACTCGCGCAGGGCCCAGCCGATGGCCTTGCGGACGAAGAAGTCCGGATGGCCGGCCCGGCGGTGGCAGTACGCGAACAGCCGCTCGGCGTCGGTGGCGGACTTGTACGCGAGCTGGTGCAGGAGGGCGGTGCGCACGAGCCAGATGTCGTCGTCCCCGATCCAGGCGTCCATCACGGCGGCCGGCCGGGGGTCCGCCGCCACCAGCGGGCCGACCGTGTGCGCGGCGAGCAGGTCCACGGTGTCCCACCAGGACCCGGTGACGAGCAGGTGCCGCACCACGGGCAGGAAGTCCGAGGAGCAGCGGGAGACGTGGCGGCGCAGGTAGTCCACCGCGAAGTACCGGTACTCACGTTCCGCGAGCTCCCAGCAACGCAGCGCGAGCGCCGCGCAGTCCGTCTCCGTGGGCGGCGGAGTGTCCTTCGTCACGGTGCGGGACAGCGCGCGGCGCTCGGGGGTGCGGATGCCGAGGAAGGGGGAGACGTCCTTCATGTACGCGGCCATCGGCCCTGCCCGCTCGGGATCCGCGGCGGCTCCGTAGGCGGTGGTGAGCCGCTCCAGGAGGACGTCCGCGAGGGCGCTGTGCGGGATTCCCGTGGGTCGCCGCGTGTTCGGCCGCATGAGGCCCAGATTACGGCGGGGCGCCACGGGCCTCGGTTAGTCTCCCGGAATGTCCCTCCTCCTCGCGCCGTGGACCCGGCTGTCGCTGCTCGTCGTGCTGCTGGTCTCGGCCGGGGCGTGCGTGGTCCTCTACGAGCCCCAGCGGCTGCTGTCCCGGGGCTGGCCCCCGGAGCTGCCGCTCGGCGCGGGGGTGCTGCTGTTCGCGGGTGCGTACGGCCTGTGCACGGCCGCGTTCGTGCCCCGCCCGCTGCTGAACCTCGCGGCGGGGGCGGTCTTCGGTTCGGCGTTCGGGCTGGTGGCGGCCGTCGGCGGGACCGTCCTCGGCGCCGCGCTCTCCTTCGGGCTGGGGCGGGTCCTGGGGCAGGAGGCGTTGCGCCCGTACCTGCGCGGACGCTGGCTGCTGGCGGCCGACGGCCAGCTGAACCGGCACGGGTTCCGCTCCGTGCTCGCGGTGCGGATCTTCCCCGGCGTGCCCTTCGCGGCGGCCAACTACCTGGCGGCGGTGTCCCGCTGCGGCTGGCTGCCCTTCCTCCTCGCCACGGCGCTCGGCACCGTCCCCAACACCGCCGCGTACGTGATCGCGGGGTCCAGCGCGGCCTCGCCCGGATCGCCCGCTTTCCTCGTCTCGTCCGGGTTCATCGCCCTGTCCGCGGTGGCCGCCGCGGCGGTCGCCTGGCGCAAGCGGCACCGCCTCGCGCCCCCCGCCGCGGAGGCTCCCGCCCACCGGCAGCGGGCTGTTCACCCCCCTGTGGTCACGGCCGCTCCGCACGGGCCCTAGCATCGGACCCGAACTGCCCGACGATCACAAGGACGAGCGCACCCCGACATGAGCTGGTTCGAATCCCTAATCCTCGGTCTCGTCCAGGGGCTTACGGAGTTCCTCCCGATCTCCTCCAGTGCCCATCTGCGGCTGACCGCGGCGTTCGCCGGCTGGCACGACCCCGGTGCGGCCTTCACGGCCATCACCCAGATCGGCACCGAGGCCGCCGTCCTCATCTACTTCCGCAAGGACATCGCGCGGATCATCTCCACCTGGTTCCGCTCGCTGTTCACCAAGGCGCTGCGCTCCGAGCAGGACGCCAAGATGGGCTGGCTGGTCATCGTCGGATCGCTCCCGATCGGTGTGCTGGGCCTGCTGTTCAAGGACCAGATCGAGGGCCCGGCCCGTGACCTGCGGCTGACCGCCACCACCCTCGTCGTCATGGGTCTGATCCTCGGCTTCGCCGACTGGCTGGCCTCGCGCGACGAGGAGGGCGGCCGCCACCGGGTGGTCCACCAGCGCAAGACGCTGAAGGAGCTGGGCGTCAAGGACGGCCTCATCTTCGGCGCCTGCCAGGCGATGGCCCTGATCCCGGGCGTCTCCCGCTCCGGCGCGACCATCTCCGGCGGTCTGCTGCTGGGCTTCACCCGCGAGGCCGCGGCCCGCTACTCCTTCCTCCTCGCGATCCCGGCCGTACTGGCCTCGGGCGCCTTCGAGATCAAGGACGTGATCGAGACCCCCGGCCACATCACCTGGGGGCCGACGATCTTCGCGACGGTCATCGCGTTCTTCGTCGGCTACGCCGTCATCGCATGGTTCATGAAGTTCATTTCCACCAAGAGCTTCATGCCCTTCGTGATCTACCGGATCCTGCTCGGCATCGTGCTGTTCGCCCTGATCGGCGCGGGCGTGCTCAGCCCCCACGCCGGCGAGTCGGGGTCCTAGCGGCGCCGCCGCTCACCGATCTGCGTGAATCGGAGGCCGCCCGGGAACGTTCCCGGGCGGCCTCCGCGTCGTTGTCCCTGGAGCGAGGAACAGCAGCAGGGGGTGTCCCATGAGCCGAGTGGTACTGGAACGATTTCCGGCCGGAAGTCCGAGGGGGAGCTGGCCGGCCGAGGAGTACGCCGCGCAGCGGACGCGCGAGGGCGTGCCGGCGGAGGTGGTGATGGACCTGGCCAGCGACGCGTTCCTGGTCGTGGTCCGGCAGCGGGAGGCGCGTTCCGGGCGCTGAGGGACCTCGCCGGGAGCCGCCCGGACGCCGCCCGGCGGACGCCGGGTGCGGGTGTGCCGCCGCGTGCCGCCGTCGGGAACGCGCCCCGGCGGCGGCCCGTCCGGCATCCGGTGGCCGCACGGCCCTTGGCCTGGCGGCCCCGTAGCCCCACACTGTCCCGATGACGCAGCGTGTGGACCTGGCGACGGTAATGGACCGGCTGGCCATCGACGAGGTGGTCTCGGGGTACGCCGCGGCCGTCGACGACGGGGACTGGCCCGGCTACCGCGCCCTGTTCACGCCGGACGGGCGGGCCGACTACCGCTCGGCGGGCGGCATCGAAGGGCCCGCCGGGGAGGTCGCGGACTGGCTGCGGCGGACCATGACGCTGTTCCCGGTGCGCCAGCACCTGATCGTCAACCGGCTGGTCCGGCTGGAGGACCGGGGCGGCTCGCCCGGGGACACGGCGCGGGTCCGGGCCGACTTCCTGAACCCGATGCGGCTGGCGGGCGAGGACTTCGACGGTACGGTCACCGCCCCGAACTTCGTCGCCGCCGGCCGCTACGCGTTCGACCTGGCCCGCACCCCCGACGGCTGGCGCCTGAGCGGGGTCACCGTGCACGAGAAGTGGCGCCGCCTCTCGGAATGAAGGGTGCGGCCGCAGGTCCCACACTGGAAGCGGAGGCGCGCATTGCTCACGAAGCGGACCCGGTGGTGGCGTACGGCCGCGGCGGTGGCGGCCGGGGCGCTGCCGTGCCTCGCCTTCCCCGCCCCGGCGCTCTGGTGGTTCGCCTACGTCGCCCTCGTGCCCTGGATGCTGCTGCTGCGTTCGGCCCCCACCGGGCGGCGGGCCGCCGTGGAGGGCTGGTTCGGGGGCGCCGGGTTCATCGTGGCGGTGCACCACTGGCTGCTGCCGAGCCTGCACGTGTTCCTGCTGCCGGTGGCGCTGCTGCTGGGGCTGCTCTGGATCCCCTGGGCGCTCCTGGTGCGGGAGCTGCTCGGCGGGACGCCGCACGGGTGGCGGAACGCGGCCGCGCTGGTCCTCGTACCGGCGGGGTGGCTGCTGTCGGAGCTGGCCCGGTCCTGGCAGGGGCTGGGCGGGCCGTGGGGGCTGCTCGGCGCCAGTCAGTGGCAGGTGCCGCCCGCTCTGCGGCTGGCTTCGGTGGGCGGCGTGTGGCTGGTGAGCCTGCTGGTGGTGGCGGTGAACTGTGCCGTGGTGCTGCTGGTCGCCGTGCCCCGTGCGCGGGTTCCCGCGGTGGCCGCCGTGGCGGGGTGTGCGGTGCTCACGGGGGTGGTGTGGCTGTGGCTGCCGCGCCCCGAGGCCTCGGGCGGCGTGCTGCGGGTGGCCGTGGTCCAGCCGGGCCCGATGGCGGACGGCCCGGACGGGGCCTCCGGCGCCGGGGGCACCACCGCCGCGGCGGAGACGGCCGACGCGGCCCAGCGGCGGTTCGACGCGCAGGAGCGGCTGACCGGAACGCTGGTGGGGCGGCGGGTGGACCTGGTGGTGTGGGGCGAGAGCAGCGTCGGCGCGGACCTGGCGGCGCGGCCGGACCTGTCCCGGCGACTGGCCGCCCTGTCCGCGCGGGTCGGGGCCCCGTTGCTGGTCAATGTGGACGCCCGGCGCTCGGACCGGCCCGGCATCTACAAGAGCTCCGTCCTGGTCGGCCCGCAGGGGCCGACGGGTGACCGGTACGACAAGATGCGGCTGGTGCCCTTCGGCGAGTACGTGCCGGCCCGCGCGGTGCTGGGATGGGCCACCTCGGTGGGCAAGGCGGCCGGCGAGGACCGGATGCGCGGCGCCGCCCCGGTGGTCATGGGACTGCCGGACGGCACCCGGATCGGCCCGCTGGTGTGCTTCGAGTCGGCCTTCCCCGACATGAGCCGGGAGCTGACCCGGCGGGGTGCGGCGGTCCTGGTCGCGCAGTCCTCCACCTCCACCTTCCAGCACAGCTGGGCCCCGGCCCAGCACGCCTCCCTGGCGGCGCTGCGCGCGGCCGAGAACGGCCGTCCCTTCGTGCACGCCACCCTCACCGGAGTCAGCGCCGTGTACGGCCCCTCGGGCGCGCGGATCGGCCCGGCCCTGTCCACGTCGGCGACCGCGGCGGCCGTGTACGAGCTGCCGCTCGCCGGGGGCACCACCCTCTTCGTGCGCTTCGGGAACTGGCCCGGGGGCGCGGCGGTCGCCGCGCTGGCGGCGTACTGCGCGCTCCGGGGCGCCCGGACGGTCAGGCTCGGGAGGCCTGCTCCAGAGCCGTCAGCACCACCCGCTCGCACAGTTCGTGGGTCAGCAGCGCGTCCCGGGCGCTGAGCGCCTTGCCGGCCCCGACGGCCTCCAGGAAGGTGTCCACCGCCTGCTCGATGCCGCGCTGGCGGGCCACGGACACCCAGTCCCCGCGCCGCCGCAGGGTGGGCTGGCCCTTGTGGTCGATGATCTCGGCGAGGTTGACGACCTGGCGCTTGGAGTCCTGTCCGGAGACCTCCAGGACCTCCTCGGTGGATCCGGAGAGCCGGTTCATGACGCCGAGGGCGGTGAAGCCCTCGCCGGACATCTGGAGCACCACCTGGTGCATCAGCCCCTCGCGCACCACGGCCCGCACGTCGATGTGGTCGGCCTCTCCGGGCAGCAGGAAGCGCAGGGTGTCGACGACGTGGATGAAGTCGTCGAGCACCAGGGTGCGCGGGTCCTCGGGGAGCCCGACCCGGTTCTTCTGCAGGATGATCAGCTCGCGCGGGTGGTCGGCGCACTGGGCGTAGGCGGGCGCGTAGCGGCGGTTGAAGCCGACGAAGAGGCCGACCCCGCGCTCCTCGGCCAGTTCCACCAGGCGCCGCGAGTCCTCGAACGCGTAGGCCAGCGGCTTGTCCACGTACGTCGGCACGCCGGCCCGCAGCAGCCCCTCGACGATCTCGGGGTGGACGGCGGTCGGCGCGTGGACGAAAGCGGCGTCGAGGTCCTCGGCGAGCAGTGCGTCGAGGGTGGTGTGGAGGCGTCCGCGCGGAACGTGGTGGACCGCGCCGATCCGCTCCAGCGTGGCGGGAGTGCGCGTCTGCAGGTGCAGTTCGACTCCGGGGCGGGTGGTGAGGACGGGCAGGTACGCCTTCCGGGCGATGTCGCCGAGTCCGATGACGCCGACCTTCACCGGGTGCCTCCTCGTGTGTGCCCAATGGGATACCGGCAGCTTAATCCCTGGTGGGAGGGGGCGTGTTCGGTCAGGATGACGGACATGACATCCAATGGATCACACCGCTCCGAACCCTCCACCACCGCCGGCGAGCGGGACATGCTGGACGGGTGGCTCGACTACCACCGTTCGACCCTCGCCTGGAAGTGCTCCGGGCTCACGGAGGAGCAGGTGCGCCTGACCCCGCTGGAGCCCTCCGGGCTCAGCCTGATGGGCCTCGTACGGCACATGGCGGAGGTGGAGCGGTACTGGTTCCGCGAGATCTCGCTGGGCGAGGACCTGCCCGAGCTCTACAGCACCCGGGAGAACCGCGACGGCGACTTCCACTTCACCGACGCCGACACCTGGGCCTCCGCCGAGCGCGTGTGGCAGACCGAGGTGGAGCTGGCCCGGCAGGCCGCCGCGGGCCGTTCGCTCGACTCGGTGTCGGACGCCGCCGTCCACCACCGCGGCGAGGTGTTCAGCCTGCGCTGGATCTACACCCACATGATCGAGGAGTACGCGCGCCACAACGGGCACGCGGACCTGCTGCGCGAGCACATCGACGGCGCCACCGGCGAGTAGGCGCTGTCCGCCGGACATCCCCTCCCCGTCACCCGTGCGGGGTGAATATCGGTCCAGGGTTTTCACAACGGGGTCCTCGCACAGCAGAGTTGCGCGGGTGCATCCAACCCGAACCTCGACGAAACTGCTCCTCGGAGCCGCCTGTGCGGCCTCCGCCGTCTCCACCGTCTCCGGCTGCGTGAGCGTGGGCCCCGGTACGGGGCGGCCTGCGACGGCCCCCTCCGCCGGGGCGGCGCCCCGGTACGAGCCGCGCGGGGGGCCGGGGGCGCTCCCGGTGGTCGTCCAGGCACCCGCGCTGGAGGCGCTGGGGGCGGTGCCGGGCGGAGCGGAGCGGCCGTCCGGCCCGACGGCCGCGGCCCGGGGCACGGCGCGCACGGCGCCGCTGACGCCACCGGGGGCCGGGGAGGCCGCGGAGGCCGTTCCCCCGGTTCCGGACATCCCGGAGCCCCGGAAGCCCGCCCGGTCCGCCGAGAGGCATCGTGAGGGCCGTCCGGACCCCCTGCGGAAGGACGCGCGGGCCCCGCGCGAGCTGATGCGGGAGCTGCCGGTCCGGCCGGCCGACGTGTGCGCGCTGGGCAGGCGGCACGGCCAGTGGCATCCGGACAGCCCGGAGGCCCGCATCTGCGCGGGCGTCCACGACGGCTGAGGGACGGCCCGCGCGGGCCCTACGGCCCCGAGGCCCCGCCCCGCCCCGCCGGCCCGCCCCGTCGGCCCGGCCCGCCCTACGGGCCCTGCCCGGGAAACGGCCGGGGCCCCTGCCCCGGCTCCGTCGCGAGCCGCCGCTCCAGCCGGGCGATGGCGGCCCGCACGCCGTTGCCGTACCCGTCGTCGGAGAGCTCCGCGGTGGCCGCGCGGGCCCGCGCCAGGTGCACCCGGGCCGCCTCGGGACGGCGGAGTTTGACGTAGTCGGCGGCGAGGCTGAGGTGCAGTGCCGGGTAGAAGGCGCGGACCGTCTCGCGGGGCCGGTCCGCGAGCCCCTCGGCGGCGGTCAGCGCCCTCAGGTCCCAGGCCAGTTCGTCGCCGGGGTCGTCTTGGGCGTCGGCCAGGTAGTGCGCGAGGGTGCAGCGGTGGAGACCGTCCCCCTCCTCGCCGATCTCGGACCAGATCTCGCCGAGGCGGTTGCGGGCCTCCTCGCGGTCACCCGCGTGCAGCAGGATGACCGCCTGGCCGATCCTGGTCATGACGGCGTCCTCCGACGCCTCCTGCTGCTCCCTCAACGCGGCCTCCGGCTCGCTCCGCCGGACCCGCTCCGGTCCGGTCGTCACGAAGCTAGCCGCAGGCGGCGCCTCTGACGCCGAGGCGCGGTGTGGCGTCAGCCCAGGTCCGGGATCCGCCAGTCGATCGGCTCATGGCCCTGGGCTGCGACGGCCTCGTTGATCTGGGTGAAGGGGCGGGAGCCGAAGAACTTCTTCGCCGACAGCGGCGAGGGGTGGGCGCCCTTGACGATGACGTGCCGCTCCTCGTCGATCAGCGGGATCTTCTTCTGGGCGTAGGCGCCCCAGAGGACGAAGACGACCGGGTCCGGACGGTCGGAGACCGCGCGGATCACGGCGTCGGTGAACTTCTCCCAGCCCTTGCCCTTGTGCGAGTTCGGCTCGGCCTCGCGGACGGTGAGGACCGCGTTGAGCAGGAGGACGCCCTGGTTGGCCCACGGCATCAGGTACCCGTTGTCCGGGACCGGCAGGCCGAGCTCCTCCTTCATCTCCTTGTAGATGTTGCGCAGCGAGGGCGGGGTCTTGACCCCGGGCTGCACGGAGAAGCACAGGCCGTGCCCCTGGCCCGCGCCGTGGTACGGGTCCTGGCCGAGGACCAGCACCTTGACCCGGTCGAACGGCGTCGCCTCCAGGGCCGCGAAGACCTGCTCGCGGGGCGGGTAGACCGGCCCGTTCGCCCGTTCCTTCTCGACGAACTCGGTGAGTTCCTTGAAGTAGGGCTGGTCCAGCTCCCCGCCGAGAACGGGGAGCCAGGACTCGGGCAGCATCTGGGTCACGTCGACAACCTCCGGTACAAGTTCGTGCAACTGCTCAGAACCTACCGGGGACCACTGACAACGCCACGACCCGGGCACCGCCCGCGGACGTCACCAGCTGGTCTTGCGGTACAGCTCCCACATCTGCATGGCGGTCTGCGGGTCGAGGGCCCGCTCGGCGCCGGCGATGTCCTCGCGCGCGCCGACGTAGAGCTTGCCCTGCCACAGGGGCAGCAGGCGGACGTCCTGGGCGAAGATCTGCTGTGCCTGCTCGAACTCCCGGACGCCGGCCGCGCGGTCGCCCTCGCGACGGGAATTGGGCAGCAGTTCGTTCACGATGGCGGGGGGCTCGTACGGGGTGCCGACCGCGTTCTCCTTGCCGACGAACGGCGCGATGAAGTTGTCCGGGTCCGGGAAGTCGGGGAACCATCCGCGGCCGAAGATCGGGTACTCGCTGTTCTTGTAGCCGACCTGGAATTCCACCCAGGGCTTGTTCCGCAGCGTGATCTTGAAGAGTCCGCTCTCGTCCAGCTGCCGCTTGAGTTCGGTGAACTCGTCGGCGGTGGAGCCGCCGTAGCGGTCCGAGGTGTACCAGAGGGTCAGGTCGACCGGCGTGGGGACCCCGCCGTCCTTGAGGATCTTCCGGGCCTTGTCGACGCTGGGCTGGCCGTAGAGGTCGTAGAAGGGCGTCTTGTGGCCGACGACCCCCTTGGGGACCATCGAGTACAGCGGTTCGGCGGTGCCCTGGTAGACCTTGGTGACCAGCGCGCCGCGGTCGACGATCTGGGCGATGGCCTGGCGCACGGGGAGCTTGGCGACCTGCGGGTCCTTGGGGTTGAACACCAGGTAGCGGATCTCCGCGCCGACGTTCTCGACGACCTGGACGCCCGCGTTGTGCGAGGCCGGGCTCTGCAGGTCCTTGATCTCGGGGGCGGAGAGGCCTCGGTAGGTCGCGTCGATCTCCTTGGACTTCAGGGCCGCGACCATCGCGTCGGACTTCTTGAAGTAGCGGATCGTGACGCCGTCGTTGTGGCGGTTGGCGAAGCCCTGGTAGGTCTCGTTGCTGCCCAGGACGGCCTCGGAGCCCGCCTTGTACGAGGTGAGGACGTAGGGGCCGGATCCGGTGACCTTGCCGTCCTCGCGCACCTTGTCCGCCGGGTACTCCTTGGGCGCGACCAGTGAGGCGGCGGGCGAGCCGAGGACGAAGGGGAAGGTGGCGTCCGGGGTGTTCAGGTGGAAGACCACGGTCAGCGCGTCCGGGGTCTCGATCTTGTCGAGGGAGTTGAAGAGGCCCTTGGGGCCGACCTTCGAATCGATCTTCCTGATCCGGTCCAGGGAGTACTTGACGGCCTTGGCGTCGAGCGGCTCGCCGTCGGAGAACTTCAGCCCCTTGCGCAGCGTGCACCGGTAGGCGGTGTTCGCCGTGTCGGTGAACTCGCACCCCTGGGCGGCGTCCGGCTGGGGCTTCGTGCTGCCCGTGGGGAACGCCAGGAGGGTCTGGTAGACGTTCCGGTAGAGCTCCCAGGAGCCGTCCCACGCCGCCGCCGGATCGAGGGTGCTCGGGGCGCTCGTCGTGCCGACCACGATCCTCTTGGCCTTGTCTCCGCTGTCGTCGGAGAACAGACCGCATCCGGCGAGCAGGGATATGGACGCAAGGGCCGCAGAGACCTGCAGGCATCTGGTCCGGTTGAACACGTGCACGCTCCTCGATCAGCCAGGGGTGCGGCAGACCCTACCGCAGTACGTCACAAATCCAATGGGCAGGTTTCGTGAGGCACTTGACCGATTACGTGCGTATTCGATACGCATTTGCCTCCCCGCGGGAGGCAAATGCGTCCGTTTATCGGTCAGTGGACTCCGGCATTGAGGAACATGCCTCCGTCGACCACGAGGGTTTGTCCAGTTACCCATTCCGCTTGTGCAGATGTGAGGAATGCCGCCGCGCCCCCGATGTCCTCCGGGGCCCCCAGCCGGCCGAGCGGGTACGCCGCGGCGGCCTCCTGTTCACGGCCCTCGTAGAGCGCCTGCGCGAACCTGGTCTTGACCACCGCCGGGGCGATCGCGTTCACCCGCACCTTCGGCGCCATCTCGTGCGCCAGCTGCAGGGTGAGGTTGATCATGGCGGCCTTGCTCATCCCGTACGCCCCGATGAAGGGCGAGGCGGAGACGCCGGCGATGGAGGCGATGTTCACGATCGCCCCGCCGTTGTCCTTCTGCCAGGCGTGCCAGGTCCGCTGGGCGAAACCGAGGGCCGAGATCACATTGGTCTCGAACACCTTGCGCGCGACCCCGAGATCGAGGTCCGCCATCGGCCCGAAGACCGGATTGGTCCCCGCGTTGTTCACCAGGAAGTCGACGCGGCCGAAGGCCTCCATCGCGCGGTCCACGGCGACGGCCTGGTGGGCCTCGTCGTGGGCCTTCCCGGCCACGCCGATCACCCGGTCCGCGCCGAGCCGCTCGACGGCCTCCTTGAGGGATTCCTCGTTGCGCCCGGTGATGCAGACCCGGTCGCCCCGGGCGACCAGCGCCTCGGCGATCCCGTAGCCGATGCCCCGGCTCGCGCCGGTGATCAGCGCGACCTTGCCGCTGTCGATGCCGTTGTACGTCATGCCGTACGCCCTGCCTCTCGTGGACGGGTCAGTTGAGCGGGCCGCCGGCCACGTACATGACCTGGCCGGAGACGAAGCCGGCGGCCTCGCCCGTGAAGAAGGCGATGGCGTTGGCGATGTCGTCCGGGCGGCCGACGCGCTGCACCGGGATCTGCGTGGCGGCGGCCGCCTGGAACTCCTCGAAGCCCATGCCGACGCGGGCGGCCGTCTGGGCGGTCATCTCCGTCACGATGAAACCGGGGGCGACCGCGTTGGCCGTGACGCCGAACTTGCCCAGCTCGATGGCCAGGGTCTTGGTGAAGCCCTGCAGACCGGCCTTGGCGGCGGCGTAGTTGGCCTGGCCCCGGTTGCCCAGCGCGGAGCTGCTGGAGAGGTTCACGACCCGGCCGAACTTGGCCTCCACCATGTACTTCTGACAGGCCCGCGCCATCAGGAACGCGCCCCGCAGGTGCACGTTCATGACGGTGTCCCAGTCGGTGTCGCTCATCTTGAACAGCAGGTTGTCGCGGAGCACGCCCGCGTTGTTGACCAGGATGGTCGGGGCGCCGAGCGTGCTCGCGACCCGCTCGACGGCCGCCTCCACCCGGGCGCTGTCGGAGACGTCGCAGCCGACCGCCAGGGCCCGGCCGCCGGCAGAGGTGATCGCCTCCACGGTGTCCTTGCAGGCCGCCTCGTCCAGGTCGAGTACGGCGACCGCACGGCCCTCGGCGGCCAGGCGCACGGCGGTGGCGGCGCCGATGCCCCGGGCCGCCCCGGTGACGATCGCGACGCGCTGCTCGGTGGTGGACATGCTGGATCTCCTCGCCGTTGAGAGCGGCCGCCCGAAGGTGAGCAACCGCTTAGTAGCTTCAGCTGAGGAGACGCTAGGAGCCGTGACACCTCGTGTCAACGGCACCCCGGCGCGCGCGTCCCGCCGATCCCCGCGTCAGCGGACCAGCAGGTCGAGGAGGCGTTCCAGCTCGGCCTCCGGGTCGGCCGTCAGACCGGTGTGGACCGGACCGGGCTGGACCACCGTGCTGCGGGGGGCGATCAGCCACCGGAAGCGGCGCCCCGGGTCGTCACCGGCCGCCTGTCCGGCCCGCTCGCCGCCCGCGCACAGCCCCTCGACCCCGCGCAGCGCGGCCCGGACGCCGGCCACGTCGGCCCCCGGGTCCAGCGCGAGGAGCTTCGCCTCGTCGAGGTGGGTGCGCGCGGCGACGTACGCGTGCGCCCGGCAGTAGACGACGACCCCGGCGTTGAAGCACTCGCCGCGCTCCATCCTGGGCACCACGCGCACCAGCGCGTACTCGAACACGTCCCGCTCGGTCACTCGTCGCCGCTCTTCCGCTCGTTCTCGTCCGACTTGTCCGGCTGGGGAGGCAGCCGCTCGGCCAGCCAGCCCGGCGGACCGGACCGCGGCCTGACCTCGGCCTCCATGGTGATCCTCTCGTGGATCGTCGCCGCGCGCGGCAGCAGCGCCTCCACGTAGGCGCGGCGCACCGCGTCGGCGGAGTCGAAACCGGGCTCGTCGACCAGCCATTCGTCGGGGACGTCGGCGGTGACCTCGGTGAGCAGGTCCTCGGTCACCAGCGGGGCCAGCTCGGCGGCGGCCGCGGCGATGTCCGGGCCCACGGGGGCCAGGACGTGGTCGGAGGCGTTGTACGGCTTGGCCGCGGCGGCCCGGGCGGTGGGCCAGTTGTGGTGCCAGATCATGGTGGCGCCGTGGTCGATGAGCCACAGGTCGCCGTGCCAGACCAGCATGTTGGGGTTGCGCCAGGAGCGGTCGACGTTGTTGATCAGGGCGTCGAACCAGACCACGCGGCCCGCCTCGGCCGGGTCGGCCTGGTACGCGAGCGGGTCGAAGCCGATCGAGCCCGGCAGGTAGTCCATCCCGAGGTTGAGCCCGCCGCTGGCCTTGAGCAGCTCCTGGACCTCCTGGTCCGGCTCGGCGAGCCCGATGACGGGGTCGAGCTGCATCCCCACCAGCTGCGGGACCCGCAGGCCCAGCCGCTGGGCGAGGCGCCCGCACACGACTTCGGCGACCAGGGTCTTGCGTCCCTGGCCGGCTCCGGTGAACTTCATGACGTATGTGCCGAGGTCGTCGGCCTCGACGATCCCGGGCAGCGAGCCGCCCTCACGCAAGGGCGTGACGTAGCGGGTCGCGATCACTTCTGTGAGCATTTTCCCAGGCTAACGGGCCGACGTGCTTCACGATCCAAGGTTTTCCCCGAACCAGTAGTCAGCCCGGACGGACCGCCGATCAGCCCTGGGGAGAATCTGGGGAGTTTGGGCCAGAGGCCTCGCTCCCCCGGCCCCCCAGCAGACCGTCGATGGCTCGGCGACCCTTGCCGCCGGCCTCCGGCATGAAGTGAGCATAGTGGTCGAGCGTGATCGTCGGGGAGGAGTGCCCCAGCCACCTCGCCAGGGTCACAACCGACTCGCCAGCCTCCAGGACTACAGAGGCATAGGTGTGCCTCAGAACATGGAAGCCGTCCCTGTGTGCCGCCTCCCACTGCCAGGGCTTGGCCCCCTCCAACTGCGGGGGAATCACACCGACCCGCGCCAGGGCAGGCTTCCACATGTAGGTGTTGTACGTGTTAACGGCGATGGCGTTGCCGCGACTCGTCGTAAGCAGCAGAGAGAACTTCTTCTCGGGCTTCCCCGGCTCCCCCCATGGGAGTACTACGTCAGAAGCAGGATATTTTTCCGAATGAGCTTTCAGCTCGCTAGCGACAGACTCCGGCATATCCACTGTGCGCGTCTTCCCGCCCTTGGGAAGAGTGAAATACAGGCGCCCCTTAATGGCCTGCACCTGCTTCCTTACATGGAGCACACCTCGTTCGTAGTCAATATCTTCCGGACTGACACCAAATGACTCCCCCTGCCTCAGACCACAACCAACACCGAGGACGACCGTTATGCGGTATCGATCACTGATCTCATCCCGCATCCGAAGCGCGGTCTCCAGCGCCCACGCGTTGCGTCTCACATCAACGGCTTTCGGCCAGCGAACCGATTGCGAGCGCATCGGGTTCCGAACCAGTCGCTTGTCGTCGACAGCCGTTTCGAAGATGCTCGACAATGTGGTCAGAACGCCTCGCGCATACGCCGGTGAAATCGAGTTTGACAACGCTATGATGTATGCGCGAATTTCGGAAACTGCGACACTCTTCAATGGCAGCTTACCCAAATGCGGGATAATATGCAGGCGAACTTTCTGGTCCAGCCCTGCGCGTGTCTTGACCGCACCACCTTGCCCAGGCAACCAGTACTTCTCTATGTAGTCCTCAAGCAGAATCGAACCATCGCGCGGATCAACAAACTCGCCGCGCTCCTCGTCGGTACTTGAGCGTCGGAGCCATCCTTTAGCATCTTCCAGCGTCTCGAAGGACCTGTCCCGGACCCCTGGGATTCCAGCGACACGATACCGCTTCCCCTTTCCGTACCTTTCGGTTCGCTCCCGCTTTCCAGTGACAGGGTCCTTCTTCTTTTTTACCCAACGGTCCTCGACATACCCCGCCACGCATCTACCCCCATCGCCTTGAACAAACAAGCATCACTGGGATGCTTTCCTGAGGCAGCTTGAACCACCTCAAAAGGACCCCCAAATCAACCGACATTCCGACTACGTCGCTCCTTGCGCTGCGGCTGACACGAAAATGGACTCAACGCCAGATTAGATCGGGAATCTGCCCGCTCCTGCTGCTCTATCCATTCATCCAGCGCCGCAACTCGGTACATGACACGCCTCGACCCCATCGTAAAGCTCGGCGGACCCTCCCTACGGTGACGCCAAACGTAGAGAGTGTTGGGCGATATGCCAAGATAGGCCGCCGCTTGGGCAACCGTCAGAAACGACGGAGCCCGATCCAGAGCGAGCAGATTACTGTCAGCCATGTCAGCTTCTTTCAATTCACCCCTGCGTTCCCACTGCCACCTCACGAGAAATACTCAGAGTTCTGGCAGGAACGCAGATCAGTTTGGACGCAGTGCTCGCACCATGCCACCGCCAAGTAGCGGCGCGAACTAGTCCAATGGTCGCGACGATCCCCGGTTTGGCTGACCGGGGATCGTCGGCTATGTAGGGGTGTAGTAGCCGAGTGCTAGCCCTCGCGCTCCTGAGCGTCGTGATGCGCGGCAAGCACGTAGCTACGGACGAGGGGTACTTCATCCCCTGTTGCCAGGATCAGCAGCCCGTCAGCGCTGAGGCGCACAAAGCTCTGGGCCACAACCTTCTCGGCCTTGTTCAGTGCACGAGCGGTCTGCCTTGGCGTAGCACCAGGATGCGTGGCCACAAAGGCAAGCACGGCTCGGTCACGCCGGTAACCGTCTTGGAGGAGGTCTTCAGCGAAGAGAGCAGCCGCGCACACACAGAGACAGAGAGCTACTGCGATGGAGGCGTAGTCACGGTGCAGCTGGGCGAGAAAGGCGCAGGCAGCACCGAGGGCGAACAGGAGCGGGGCAGTTAGGCGGAGGGAGAACAGAGCGGCCTCGGACAGGAGAGCCTCCTTTGATCGGCAGACATGTCGCACGGCCCGCGGGTGAACCGGAGCCATCCCGCAATTGGACGGGCCAGCAGCCGAAGCCCACGAATTGGTCGACCCCTGCACTGACCTGCTGTTTTGCGGGGGTGTTGTACGTTGACATGGTCTGGAGGACGGTTCCAGTCCTTCGGGCCTGTTTGTCGTCTGCCGTGGGCGAATCCCGACGCCGAGCGGCCCTGCTGTCGAGGAAGGACTGTCGAATGCTGACGGACGACGCGGCGTGGGACCGGTCGCTGGCCCGGCTGCGGGAGCTGGGGCAGCTCTCCGCCACAGCGAGTAGACGGGCAGCTTCGGCGCGCGCGGCGATCGTTTCCACGGGGGCGAGCGATAGCCGGGCGCGCGACCAGTGCATGGCCGTCCATTCAGCGCTGCAGGCCCGAAGCAAGGTGTGCGACGTGGCGTACGTCCGGGCGGCGGGCCTCCTGCTTCGGCGGGCGGGAGCGAAGCGACGGCCGCCGAAGCGCCTGCCCCAGCCGCGTCCCGTGAGTCCCTCGGCGCCGTCCTGGTGGGTGGAAGCTATCCATAGCTCCGGTGCCGTGTGGCGGAGAATCCCCCAGGCTGGGCCGGAGTACGACCTTGGACTGCCGCTGGGCCACCCTGGTGTCGCTGCCGTCACCCGTCAGGCAGAGCTACTGGGCGCGAGCCGCCTGGCCAAGAACATCCGGGGCTCCTCCGCCCTCTACGAGGTCACCGAGTCGGGTCGCGCCCAGGATGGCACGTGGACACCTGCCGCCCTGAGAGTTCGCCCAGGCATGGAGAACGAGGCCCGCCGGCTACACACCGAACGGCACAAGATGTGGGAGCGTGCCCGAGCCTACGGTGACGCGACCCTGGCACTACTGACCGAATGGCGTACAAACTGCGCCTTGTGAGGGTCGCCTGCCCATGTGCACGCCTTCAGAGCGGGAGTCGGCCAGCTCGCGCCGTGCCAGCCAGGCCCCCCGTGATTCCCAGTACCCCTGCGAGGGCGCCGGTTAACGCGTGCGCTTGCTCCCGGGCCTGCGCCTCCGTACCTTCGGGGGCCGCGAAGAACCCCCGGGTCGTTCCCGGGGGCTGCAACTGGCCCCGGTCCGCCTCATATCGAGCCCAGTCAATGCGGTGCTCCGATCGCGCTTCTAGAAGATCTTCTTCCCGAACCTGCTCGGCACGGAGCTGGGCCGCAACAGGCGTTGACTGCCGAAAGCGCTGAAGGGGGGTGGAGGCGGCCTCTCTTCCCGACCGCGGGGCGATTGTCAGTGGCGTCTGTCAGGGTATGCGCAATGCGTGGCGAGACGAGGGGTGGCATAGGTGTTCCAGCGTGGTGACTCGGGAGTCTCGGAGTCATTCGATCTTGATTCATTGACGGTGGGCGACCGCCTGCGACTGTTCAACTTCACGCAGCGTGATGAGCATGTGGCATATCTGTGGGTCCTGCGGGCCATGAACGTGCTACGGGCCGTACACCAGTTGCAGGTCCATCCCGACGACGTGGCGAACGCACTGAAGGAGCTCGCGACAGCGCACGACGAGGTGCCGTCCGCCACGGACTTGAACCTGCGGGCCATGCTCGACAACCTCTCTTCGGACAACGAGCAGGTCCTCTACCGGGTGGAGGACCCATTGCGGTGCGGCAATCTGGCCGCGTACCGGAACCGGCAGTCGGTCTACCAGTTCACGGAGATCGGGTACCGCGTCTATTGCGCGGTGGAAGAGGTGATCGGCTCCCGGGTGCAGGACGCGAACCTGTCGCGGCTGGTTTTCGCCGACATCCTGGCTGACTTCAAGGCGCTGGCGACAGCGAACCGGGAGGGCGATCGGGACGAGGTGTACCGCAAGCTCGCCCGGTTGGACAGTGTGCTGGCGGACATGACGCAGCGGGCGGCGCGTTTCTATCTGACGCTGAACGACGTGGCGCGTACGACGGACGTCTCTCCGGAGACGTTCCTGCGCTATAAGCACACGCTGCTGGCACACATGAGTGAGTTCACGGCGGAGCTTGAGCGCTACGCGCCCCGGCTGGCGGAGGCAGTGTACGAGGTGGAAGACAGCGGGGTGGAGACCCTGCTGGAGCGGGCCGCTGCGGTGGATGAGCGGCCGATGATGCGGCCGGCCGCGCGGCTTGAGGATTGGCGTCGGCGCTGGACGGGGCTGCGCCAGTGGTTCTTGGCCGACGGCACTGGGGAAACCAAGGCCGTTCAGTTGCAGGGAGCTACCCGCTCAGCCATCTCGGGAGTCATTGCTCTGCTGCGGCAGGTGACGGAGTCTCGTCGAGGAGGGGTGAGCCGGACTACCCAGTTGCGGCATCTCGCCGCCTGGGCGGCTGGTGCGCCGGACGAACAGGCGGCGAACGCCCTGGTCTCCGCTGCCTTCGACCTGCGCTCGGTGCGGCACCTGTCGGGTGCGCATGACGATGACGACCAGATCTCTCCGCGGGCGACGTGGTGGGATGCCCCCGGGGTGGAGGTCAGCATCAGCCTGTTCCGCCATGGCAAGCGGCCGGCACCGGGCGGCCCGCAGCCAGTCCGTACGCGCCGTGGCGCTCATGCTCGGTTGCGCGAGCAACAGCTGGCGGATCGGGCCGCGGACAGGGAGGCGGCCACGGATCTCCTGGACCACGGGCCCCACGATCGGGTGCTGAACGCGGCGGAGGCCCGTGCCGTACTCAAGCTGCTGACACGTGCCCTGCAGGCCCGGACGGTGGTCGCGGGTCGGCTGCGATCGGGTACCGGCAACAGCGACGTCCTGACGCTGCGCCTGGTGCCGAACGAGCATGGCAGTCGGCTTCGGACCGAGACCGGCACCTTGCACCTGCCCGGCTTCGCCTTGGAGATCAAGCCTCATGGTGCGATGCGCCGCCGTCGAACGGAGAAGCCCTGATGTCCGCCCATCGCGTAGCCACCTCCGTGGAGACTCCTGACCTGGGCTCGTACCAGCAAGCGGCCCGGCTCATGCTGCTGCACGGTTTCGTCACCGAGAGCTACCCGCGGGCCAAGGCGCTCGCGCTGGTGCTGCAGTGGGCCGACGAGCTGGCCAAGGATTTCCGGGACCTGTTCGGCTACTCCTTACAGACCAGTGCCCGTCACGCACGGCTGCTGCGGCGGCTGGATGCCTTCGATGACAGCCAGGCGTTCCTCACGGTGAAGAGCAAGAGACCGTTCGACCGGCGACGACTCGCCTACCTCTGCCTGATCCTGGCCTGCCTGCATCGGTCACGGGTCGAGATCAACCTCGCCGATCTCGTCAAGCTCCTCGCACCGTCCGCCAACGCCATCGAGCACCTGGGCTTCGATGCGACCTCACCGGGCCACAAGGACGCGGTAGTGGACGTGATGGACTGGCTCGTCGACCGGGGTGCGCTGCGGATCTCCGATGGCTCGATGGAGGACTGGGCCCGTGACCACGACCGCGGGGACGCACTGTTCGACATTGACCACAACACCTGCGCGGCGCTCTTCCGGCCGAGCAAGCCCCTGCAGCACCTGGTCAGCGCCGCTGGACTGCTGGACACACCGACCGCCGGCACCGGCCGGGACCCCCGTCGGCGACTCGCTGCCCAGCGAGCCCGTCGGCTGCTGATCGAGTACCCGGTGGTCTATTTCGGCGACACCGACACGGAGACAGCGACAGCGCTGCGCCAGCCCACCCTGGCCGAGGACCTCACACGGCTTACCGGGCTGCCTGTCGAGCGCCGGGCCGAGGGGGTCATGCTCGTCGACACCACAGGGCACTTCACCGACAAGAGGTTCCCCGGCCGCGGCGGAGCAGTCAACCGCACCGCCGGGCTAATCCTCGCGAAGGTCGCGGACCTGCGGGAAGACCCGGACCGAGCAAGCAGCCTGCGGTACCTCCTGCCGCCCGACCCGGGGGAGGAACACGCCGACCTGCTGAGCCGCATCGACATGGCCCTCCCCCAGGCTGGCACGCTCGAAGCCCTGGCTCACGGCCGCCACGAGGACACCGGCCACGACATGGACGACACCGATCCGGCCGCCCCAGAGCAGGAGAGGCAGGCAAGCCTGCCCTTCGTGGAACACAGCGCCCTGGAGCAGATGATCACCGAACTCTATGAAGAGTTTGGCCCCTCCTCCTTCACCAACAAGTGGCAGGCCGATCCCAGCGGGCTGCTCGCAGAGACGGTCACGCTCCTGGCGGACTTGCGCCTTGTCCACATCGTCCCCGGCGGGGTCCTGGTGCGGCCCGCGGCCGGCCGCTACCGCAACATCACCGCCGTCCTGCCCCGCCCCGCGCATGAAGGCCAGTTCGCCCTCGACTTCCCCACTGAGGAAACCTCTCGATGACTCTCATCCCCCACTCCCGCACCGCTGACGAGTCGGAGGTTCGCTTCAAGCCCACGCGCGCCGGGGTCATCGGCCTGTGGGACTACACCGACGAGGAGTTCGTCTTTGCCGACGGGCGCCTGGTCCTCCGAGGACACAACGGTTCCGGCAAGACCAAGGCCCTCGAGGTTCTGTTCCCGCTGGTCCTGGACGGTGTTCTCGACGCTCGGCGCCTTGATCCGTTCAGCGGCGAAGAGCGGACCATGAAGTCGAACCTGCTCTACAAGGGGCAGGAGTCCGCATACGGCTATGTATGGATGGAGTTTGCCCGTACGGGACCCGACGGCGAGGTCCTCGAAGCCGTCACCGTGGGGCTCGGCATGCGGGTGACCAAGCCCATGTCCACGCCGGCCCGCTTCTTCTTTGTCACCGACGGCAGAGTCGGCATCGATTTCGGCCTGTTGGACGCTGCCTCCCGCCCGCTTCGGGAGAACGCCCTTAAGACGCTGCTGGGCGAAGGAGCCACGTACGCTACGGCGGAGGCGTACCGCGAGGCTGTCGACGATCGGTTGTTCGGGCTGGGCCGCGAGCGCTACAACCAGCTGGTCAACCTGCTGCTCCAGTTGCGGCGCCCTCTGCTGGCCAAGGACCTCGACCCGGTCAAGGTGTCCGACACCCTCACCGCCGGACTGCGTCCCGTCGACGATGCCCTGATCCTGCAGGCCGCCCGCGACTTCGAGAACCTCGCCGAGATCCAAGCGCTCCTCAACGCCCTCACAGGGGCGGATACCGCGGTCCGGGACTTCCTGCGTGAATACACCAGTTACCTGCGCGCCCATGCCCGTGACCGTGTCGACCACGTCACCGGGCGCATCCAGGACACGGCCGCCCGGTGCGAGACGATCCTGGAAGCGGCGGGCGGCCACCGCACCGCCGAGCGGCAGCTGACTGCCTCACAGCAGGAGCGGGACACCGCCGAACGCCAGTGCAACGAGATCGGCGCTCGCTTGGCCGAGTACAAGAACCACGACGCCATCAAGAAGCAGGACGGGCTCAAGGAACTGCGCGAGCGCGTACGCACCGAGCGCCTGGGCATCATCGACAGTGGACGCCACCTCAATCGGGCCCAGGAGAGCTTGGCCGCCCTCAAGCACGAGGCGGACCGTGCCCTCCAGCGGCACGATGAACTGCGGAGCGCGGCCTCCCGGCACACCCACAGCCTCATGGACGCGGCACGCCGCTGTGGCATCCTGCATGACGACGACGCGCTGGATCTCGGTGCCGAGCTGGATTCGCAGGTCGCCGGTCGGGGCGCCGCGCGTAGCAGCGAGCTGGAGGACGTACGCGCCCACCTCAACGCGTCCGACGCCGCCGCGAAGGACCAGGAGCGCGAGCAGGAACACTGTGACGCGGCGAACGGTGAGTTGACCGAGGCCGAGCGGCAGTCCGCCGCAGCAGCCGACAAACTCGACCTCGCCCGCGCCACGGCCGGCCAGGAGCTGGACGCGTTCGCCAGCCGCTGGAGCGGTAGCGACGACACCGCGGTCTTGCTCTCCGCGGATGGTGACGTGCTGCGCGCGGCCATCGGTGCTGTGGGGGAAGCCGAGGTGGCCCCGTTGCCGGAGGTCTTCCGTTCCCTCACCGACCAGCGCCGCACTAGCGCCCTGACCCGCGTCGAGACCTTGAAGCGGCAGCACGGCGACACTGCGGACACTCTGCGGGCCAGGCGGGATGAGCGCGACACCGTGGCAGCGGAGGGCGATGACGCGCCGCCGCCCAGTGACCTGCGCCCGGCCAGCCGCGACGAGCGGCCCGGCGCTCCGCTGTGGCAGCTCGTGCGGTTCGCTGATCACGTCCCCGACGACCAGGCAGCCGCCATGGAGGGCGCGCTGTACGCGGCCGGCCTGCTCACCGCCTGGCTGCACCCCGACCCTGCGCTGACCGACCGGGCACTGCACGACAAGGTCGCCGACGCCTTCCTCCGCCCGCTGCCTCCCGCACAGCGGCCCACCGGCCGCACCCTGGCCGATGTGCTGGTCGTCGAGGACCAGAAGCACGTGGGCTCTGCTGCTGTCCAGGCTGTCCTGGCATCCATCGCCGTAACCGACGACGTCCCGGCAGCGGACGAGGAGCTGTCTGCTCCCTCGGTGACCACGGGTTCGCACTTCCGCCTCGGCATCCAGGCCGGTGCGCATCCCAAGGCCCGGCCGGAGTACATCGGGGCCACCGCACGTGCCGCCCGCCGGCGCGAACGGCTGCGCCGCCTCGACGAATCCATCGTCGCCCTGGAAGCTCAGCTTGCCGGCATCGGGGAACAACAGCGGTACGCGGAAGAAGCCTTCGACGACTTCGACCGCGCAAGGCGTGAGCTCCCCCGCACTCAGGCGATCACCGAAGCGGTACGCGAAGTGGCAGTGGTGGCGGAGAAGGTCGCCGGAGCCCGCCGCCGCCTCACCGAAGCACGCAAGCGACTCGACGGGGCGATCGCCCGGGCCCATGAGAAGAGCCGGCAGCTTCGGCATGCCGCCACGGCCGCGCGTCTGCCCACTCGTCGTGAAGAACTGGACGATGTCGCCCAGGCCATCGACGACTTCGTCGACGCGGGCAAGGCGCTCTCCACCTGCCGTGAGCAGGCCGGTGCTGCCGAGCACGATATCTCCAGCCGCAAGGAGATCATCGAAGCCCAGACCGAGTCCTGCACGGACCAGGCCGAGGCGCTGCAAGCACGCAAGGATGAGTTCTCGGTTCAGGACGAACGTCTGCGCACCCAGGAGGCGACGCTCGAAGCACCCCTTCAGATGATTCTGCAGCAGATCGCGGAATCCGAGGAGCAGCTCGCGGATGCACGCAAGACATACGGTCGTGCGAAGAAGGACGCCGAGGAGCAGCGAGACCGGCTTCTGAAAGCCGACCATGCCCTGGAGTTCGGCCGTACAGCACTGGCCACGGCCGTGGCCGAGCAGGTGCGCACCACCCTCACCCTTGAGCCGTACGCCCGGCCCGACTTGCTCGGCCTGCTCGATGCAACCGTGGACACCGCTTGGCTGCCGCACGACATGTGGCCGAGTCCCGAACAGGCAGTCCAGGCCCTCATGGACAGCCTCACATCGCCCGATACCACCCTCACGGGCATGGCGGTCGCCCGAACCGTCGTCCCCGAGTCCATCGCCTCCCTGATCAGCGCGCTCGACGAGGCGACCCGCGGTCGCGCGATCACCGCGAGCCTCCTTAAGACCGTCACGACAAAGATCTCCAGCGCAATCACCACGCTGGAGGCAGCCCTCCTGGAATCCGATCAGGGCTACCTCTTCGAGTGGGAGCCGGCCGGCGACATCATCCTGGCCCGAGTCACCGACAGCGAAGGACCGGCACCTGTAGCGGATTTCGCACGCCGCTTGGCCGAACAGCTCGCTGATCAGAGCGTGCTGCTGGAAGACAAGGAACGCACCGTCCTGGAAGACGGGCTCCTGACCGGGCTGGCCCAGCAGATCCACGACCGTACGGTCGCCGCCCGCGACCTGGTCAAGAGCATGGATGCCGATACCCGGTCCAAGCCGATGTCCTCCGGTACGACGGTAGGCATCAACTGGGTTGTCTCCGACGCACTCACCGACTCCCAGCAGGCCGTCAACAGGCTTCTCGACAAGGACGCCTCCGGTCTCGGCCCCGCCGGCCTGGCCGAACTGCGATCCCACCTGCGCAACCAGATTCGCGCCAAGGCCGCTGCCGATACGAAGAGGAGCTACCAGCAGGTGATCGCCGAGGTGCTGGACTACCGCGCCTGGCGCAAGTTCGAGCTCCGCTTGTTCCGGCCGGGCATGAGCCAGGAGGAGAAGCGGAAGGGGGAACTCCTCACCAAGGCCAAGCACAGCGTGATGTCCGGCGGGGAGAAGTCCGCCTCCATCCACCTGCCGCTGTTCGCAGCCGCCCACGCCCAGTACAGCTCGGCGTACCCGACCTGCCCGCGGCTGATCGCCCTGGATGAGGCATTCGCCGGCATTGACGAGAAGTACCGTCCCGACCTTCTCGCTCTCACCGCCAAGTTCGACCTCGACCTCTTCATGACGGGCTACGACCTGTGGATCACCTACCCCGATGTGCCGCAGATCTCGCACTACGACATGAAGCACGACGAGGCATCCCACACCGTCTCCGCCATGCTGCTCGTCTGGGACGGCGAACAGATCCTCGATGACCTCGAATACCCCGGATCCGACGACCTGGCCGCCGAACTCCTGGGCTTCACACCCCGCCGCCACGTCCCCGCACAGGCAGGACTGCTCGCTGACATCCCCGACGACGAGTCGGCGAACGACGACGCCGAGGAATCAGAATGACCACGTCAGCAGAGGCATACGAGCGCTACCAGGGCCCCGAGTTCCACCGGCTCCTGGCCGCTGCCCGGCGCTCGCTCGAGCGCAACGGCGGCGAGATCAAGGGCTCTATCGGCCTGACCAACCCGACCACCGCCGAACGCAACG
Organism: Streptomyces sp. NBC_01276; assembly: GCF_041435355.1. Classification (GTDB taxonomy): domain Bacteria; phylum Actinomycetota; class Actinomycetes; order Streptomycetales; family Streptomycetaceae; genus Streptomyces. The sequence goes on along the minus strand of NZ_CP108442.1, from coordinate 6,705,422 downwards.
CCGTCATCGGCATCACCGGCACCTACCGCTCGGCCGATGTCCGCAGCCTCACCATCCCCCTCGCGGCATTGGAGGAAAGCGTACGCAACGTCACGGGCAAGTCACTCCGCGATGTCCTAGAACACCTCGGCCCCGAGCTGCGCTTCCGCGCCAGCGAGCGAACCACACTCGATCACGCCCGGCAGGAGATCCTCGCTGAGGCCGAGGCCAACCTGCTGCACGCCGAGCACCCCTGGTACAGGCAATGGCTGGCCGACCTCGCATCCGACGGCACGATCACCGGGCTGATCAACAAGAACGACACCCACGTCCTCAGTCAAGCCATCCGCGTCCTGGAATACCTCTACAGCAGGCCCAACGGCTCGCCTCCGGTCATGCTGCCCGCCTTGGCAGACGCCACCACAGGAGACACCAAGGCCCTCAACCCCGGCCGCGGCTCCCTGCCCACCCTGGTCCTGCGAGCGCTGGCCATGGCGCGCGGAATCCCACTCGAATCAGGAGCCGAGGCCCGGCGCGAGCTGTGGGACACCTTCGACGTCATCGTCGACGACCTTGCCAGCCGCGTCCTCGTCCTCAACCTCCCAGCGACCGGAGAGGGATTGGGGCATTGGCTCACCGACGCCGCACGCTACGGTGCCCCTTTCCACATCACCCTCCACCAGCTCATCACCCTGCCCATCACCGTGAACCTGCCGACGGTGTACGTCTGCGAGAACCCAGCCGTCCTCCGCCGCGCCGCCGGCGAACTCGGCACGAGCAGCCCACCCCTGATCTGCACCGAGGGCCGCCCCTCGACCGCCTTCCACCGACTCGCTCGGCTGATCACCGACGCAGGCGGCACCCTGCTCTACCACGGAGACTTCGACTGGCCCGGCATCGAGATGACGAATCAGCTCCGCACCCGCTACCAGGCCCAGCCCTGGCGTATGAACGCCGCCGACTACCTCAACGGGGTTCGCGCCGACAGCGATCACGTCCAGCTGAGCGGTAAGCCGCAGGGCACCCCCTGGGAACCAGAACTCGCCGAGGTCATGAAAAGGGAGAACCGCGCCGTCTACGAGGAGGCGGTCACCGATACACTCCTGGCCGATTGGTCCCCTCCTGACTGTGACGTTGATCAGCGGCTCCAGCATGTTGGCTTCGAGCGGCCCCACTTGGCGGGTCACGCAGACGAATTGAGGGGTGGTGACGGGGCGAAGTGGCCCCGCCCTGGCTCTTGCGGTGAGACGGTTCCCATGGTCTCCGGCAGGGGCGGTGCTGTGCCAGATGCCGGGTGAAATTCGCTCGCGCCTTCGTACCGCTTCTGATGTTGTGAGCGGCACGAGGTACTCGGGCCTTGAGGGGCAGGCTGTGGCAGACGACGGATGCATCTTTTGTGCAATGGCGAGAGGTCAGGCGGACGCCAGCATCGTCCACCAAGACGAATCGGTGATCGCTTTCATGGATCTCCAGCCCGTCACTCCAGGCCACTTGCTGGTCATCCCCAAGGCGCACGCTGTGGGACTGGAGGATCTTCAGGAGGACGTCGGCGTCCAGGTCTGGAAAGTGGCGCATCAGCTCGGACGGGCACTGCGGCGATCAGGCTTGCGATGTGAGGGCGTCAACTTGTTCCTTGCGGACGGTGAGGCCGCCTTCCAGGAAGTTTTCCACGTTCACCTGCACGTCTTCCCCCGCTTCACCGGTGACCCATTTCGCATTGATGCTGACTGGCGCGTGCAGGAGCGAGACCAGCTTGACAAGACGGCTGCTGCCGTCCGTGGCGGCCTCGCTGCCCTCTACGCCAGGCAACGCTGACGACCATCGCTCTCCGAGCGGGACACAGCCTTCAGCCTCACGCCACCCAGGTCTTGCTGCCCCTGATCTCACTCCGCAGCTCCGCAGCGAACGGAGGATTATCGCTATGTCCGAGAAGCGCACGAAGGAAAAGGCGCTGGCCTATGTCGTACGCGACGGGCGCCTGCTGGTGTTCCGCCACACCGACTACTCCTACGAAGAGGTAGGCATCCAGGTGCCTGCAGGGAGCATCCGCCCCGGTGAGACCCCAGAGGACGCCGCGCTTCGCGAGGCGCGCGAGGAGACCGGCCTCTCGGACTTCAAGATCGTCCGCAAGCTCGGCGAGACCGAATACGACATCAGCCCGTACCGCTCCGAGATCCAGCACCGCCACGTGTTCCATCTGGAACTCACCCAGCCGACCCCCGAGCGGTGGATGAGTCAAGAGGACCACGACGGCGAACAGGAGCCGACCCGCTTCGAATGCTTCTGGATCCGGCTGGAGGTTGCACATGTCCTCCAGTCCGGCCAGGGAGCCCTCCTGGGACGCCTGGGCGATTAGCCGCTCTGACTCCACCACCCGCCCGCGAGGGGAGACGCTATGGGGTCTGTGATCAGGTAAGCGGTGGCGCGGATTGGCCACCTCGATGCTGGCGTTGAGGATGAACGCGGCTGCCGCGAACTCGGCCGCCGTGTGACGCAACCGAGAGGGCCATCCACCTCAGGAGCGGCGTGACCGTTTCGCGTCGATGGTGTTGGTGGAGCAGCACACCCGGCGACCCCTCGAGCCGGCTCGTGTAACGGCCCTGATGTCGCAGAGCGGGCTTCCCCGGCGTCAGGGCCACCTTCATGCCTCAGGGCCCAAAGGGACGTCGTGGAGACCGTCGTTGGCCTCCGGACAGCCCCCGCCCCGTCGTCGGGCACCACGTGAACGAATTCGGGAAAACTGTGCCGAATTACTAATCCCGTTGACGTCTCCTGTGGCGCGGGGCCCGGGCCCGGGAGGGGGCGCACTGGTTCCCTCCTGCCTAGTGCTTGCTGTCGCGGGCACCTGAAGACAGGGAGCGTTGACACATGCGGGCTACAGGTCGGGGTCTGGCGGGAGACCTGCGGCCTCCGCGGCCGCTTTGGCGTCGAGGATCCGGAAGCTCACGTCACGCTTCTGCAGAGCTCTGGCAACTCTGCGCAGGACCACCCACGGGTCAACGGCGGCCGGGATGCGGTGGGTGGCCAGTGCGGAGTCATAGCAGAAGCCGGCCTGTTCAAGGATCGCGACAATGGAGTCGTCGTACAGACCGTCGGCGATCCATCCGTGTTCGGGGTGTTCGCCGAAGAGGATCACAGGGCCAGAGTCGTCGGCTTCTTCCTCAGACTTCTGCCCTGCGGGGTCCGGCTCGGCCGCCCGGGATACGCCGACGGCTGTGTGACCTACGGAGCCGTCTCGTCCTGCTGGCCGGACGGCGAAGTCAAGCCGGTGCGCTGGGCTCTCCGCGGTGGGGTCCTCTTCTGCGAGCGCAGCCGCGGTCAGCACACGCCGCAGGATCCCTGGTCCGTCGTCGCCGAGGCCAGCCTTGCCTGCCGCGTACGTGAGCAGCTGGTTGAACCCATCCGTGCCGTACCCTTCGAACCACTGGTCCAGGGTGAGTTCGCCGCCGAAATTGTGGCGATAGTCGTCCCTGTCGCGCTGCTGGACAGCGGCGATCACCTCTACCGCATGGTGGACCGCGGCTGGGGAAACCCCGTGCCGTTCAGCCTCCGCACGCAGCTGCTCCTCGCGGGCGGACTGGTCCATAGCGTTCTCCTCGGTGTTGTGCATGCTCCCGGCCGTGACTCACTGAGGTGCTGGGAATGCGCACAGCCTTTCATGCCTGATTCCGAGGCAGCGCCATCGCAGGTGAGTCTCAGGGTGTGGTCATGCTGTCGCAGAGCTCCTGGTATGCCTGTGTGGCTACGTAGGCGAGAACGGAGAACGCTTATTGCTGAGAGTGGGGAGCACTTGCTCGTTGCGGGTGCCTGAAATGTTGACGAGTGTTTTGAGAGCGCCCCTTCGGCGTGTCGGGTTAAAGGCTGTCCCGACTACGGATCTGCCCCTGTCGCCGTGCTCAATCGTGAACCGCCCACTGATGCTGTCGGTCTCGCCAGGCCGCGAACGGGGTGGTTCGGGACTGATCATCGACGGCATCGGCGGCCGGTGTGCGGCCTCCGTCAGGTTTGCGGGGTCTCCGGTACCTGGGTGGGTGGGACCAGGCGGGGGAAGTGGATGGCGAGGAAGTCACGCATGATCTGCAGGGCCTGTTCCGGGGGGACCTCGGTCTTGGGATCGTCAGGGAGTCCCTCGATACGGATGTGGTGATGGTCCGCGAAGGCGCGGATCCCTTCGAAAGCAGCCTTGCCCAGGGTGGAGAGGGTCCTGCCCACGAGCAGGGCGTCCTCGATGTACTGGGGCACGGGACGCGGGGCCGGTGTGGGCCAGGTGCGCGGGTCTCGTGGGGTGTCGAGGCTCGTCGACAAAGCCACCTGTGAGATATCCGTGGCCCGTACGGTGGTGATCTCTTCGCGGGTGAGTGTGCCGGAGTCTGCGTGGTGCTCCTAGAGTCGCAGATCCCGCAGGGCAGCGGCCTTGCGGCACAGTTCGCGTGCGAACCGTCCGTTGCCCAAATGATCGGCCGACTTCCCGCCACGTCAGCACACCCCGGCCAGCTACCACCACGGCCCTCAAGGAGGCGCGCTGCAATTTCTGGGCCTACGTGAGTGCAGCGTCTGACCGTGGCATCCGTGGGTGACGGCCCTTGTCCCGCGGCACCCTGGCGTTCGCGAAGGCTCCCGAGACCAGGGCCTGCACGTGGGGTCCGGATTCGGCGCTGGCGGTGTCGAGGGCTCCGCCTGCCACGGTCGCCGTCAAGCGGCGTGGCGCCCGCCTTCCGGACTGGGGAGGCAGTTGTTATGTGGCGTGGGCGGCGGCCTCGTCGTCGATCTGGCCAGGTAGAAGTTCAGCAATCGACCATGGGAGGGGGCTGAGGTCGGCGACGGACCGAGGAAGTCGCGGATAACGGTCCAGCTGGTGCATCTTCTGCATCAGGGCGAAGCCGTCCTCCGCCGTGACAAGTCCCATCTCCACGGCCAGCTGCATCATGTCGAGCGTCTCCGCTGTCATGATGCCCTGCCCCCTTGCATACTCCAGCGCGGATTTATCGTCTGAGATCCACCATGCGCCGGCGAACTGGTGCCAGTGCTGGATAACGTGACAGGTCTCGGCCTCGCCGAGGTGCTGCAGGTGCCGGTCGGCTTGGCCGCCGAACACGGCTGTGCGGAGGTGTCTGACGTTCTCGAGGTCGTCCGGAGCGGTGACTAGGATTGCTTCGCCGAGCCAGCCGCCCTGCTGTCTCAGGTCGTGGAGGGCAGGCAGCTGTTCGGCCGATTTGCGGGCCTCTCGCGCCACAGCCCCGGTCCACTTGCCGCGGCCGTCCAGGACCGCGCGGAGCAGATTGAGACTCTCGACGGCGGCGAAGTTGCACAGGACGGTGTTGTCCGGGAACAGGATGTCGCTCATGCGGCACCGCCGTTGTCCTGTTCGGTCGCGAGCTCGTCTCTGAGCTCGTCGACGTCAACCCCGAGTAGCGATGCGTAGGGACGCAAGGTCGCCTTGCCGGCCTCGTAGGCGGCGCGCGTATCGCGTACGACGAGTCCAGGGAGCCTCTTCTCCTCCGAGGCCGCGACTCGCTGGTTGAGTTCCTCTACGCGGCCGGCGATGGCTGCGGCCTCGCGGACGGTCATGCGCTTGTAATAGTCGCAACCGCCGGCGTCGATCACGCGCAGCTTGAGCAGTCTGTACGCCAAGGTCTCAGGGCTGACCATGAAGTCGCAACACAGGGTGCCAAAGCTTTCCCGGGTCAGTCTCGCCACTCCGACCGCTTCGCGCAGGCTTTGCTCGGGCAGTAGGAAGGCTGAGGCGAAGGCGTTAGCTCGCTGCTCGCTCGGATCGTTCTTCTGAGCCCGGTCGAAGATGTCGCGATCGAGGTGGACGTCCTGGTCGTCGTCAGCGAGGAGATGCCCGAGCTCGTGGGCGAGGGTGAAGCGCTGACGTGCCGGGTTTGATGTCGTGCTCAGGAGGATGAGCTTGACACCTTGGCCCATCGCAGCGAGGCCGTCAAAACCGTCACCCAGCGGCTCGACAGCCACATCGGCACCGAAGACTGTCTCGATCAGTTCCGGCAGGCCGTTCTGGGGTAGCTGTCCCTGGCGCTCCACCGCCCTCAGAGCTGATTTCGCCAGCGCTTCTCCCTGGGCTGCGTAGCCATTGCCGGAACGCACTGTCAATGAGACCGGCCGCCAGGGCTGCGGATAGCCGAGCTTGTCCAGGTCGGCGCGCCGGGCAACGTAGTCCCGGGCGGCTGCCAGTGCTTCGGCTGCCTTTCCAGTGGTTGTTCTCGCTGCCACCGCCAGTGGGGGCTCGGATCCGGTGAGCAGCCAGTCCATGGAGACGTGGAATTCATCCGCAATGACCGCGAGGTCGACGGATGAGAGGGGGCTCGTGCCACTGAGGCACTCGCTGAGATGCTTGGCGTCGAGGTCAGCCTGGTCGGCGAAGTCGTGGAGGCTCAGGCCCGACTGGTCGATCAGGCTTCTCACGCGATCGGAGATGCTGGACACCCGTGGACAGTAGTCCGCCGTCTGCACAGTTCACAAGCCGCATCGTGGGCGATCTCCCAGGTCGGAGCGAGAACCGGCTACGACCCGATCCAGGGGTTGTGACGGTCTGGCCCTATCTGGCCTTTACCTGCTCGTACAGGCTTCCTTCTGCCTCGCGTATTTCCCGCTCGACGGTTTCGGTGAGGTTCGGGTTGTCGATCAGAACACCGAACTCGACGTTGTTGTTCTCCGCGCTCCACGAGAAGTTCGCGCTGGTCACCAGCAGGAGATGGTGATCGATGGCGAGGAACTTGGCGTGGTTACGGACGTACGTTCCATCGAAGTCCTGGGTTCGCCACACTTCTGCGGGTTTCAGATGCCCGGCCACCTCGGTGGTCGTGGGCGAGCGGTACTGCCCGCTGCTGTCTGCAGCTTGGGTGTCCATGTAGACGCGTACCGAGACCCCGGGGCGCTGCGCTGCCCTCTGCAAAGCGGCCCACAGGCCAGAGGTTTTCTGGAAGTTGAAGGTGGAACACGTCACTGAGTGGCGTGCGTTGTCCACCAGGTGGGGCACGGAGGTGGTGAGCGGGCCGCTCTGGACCAGGTGTCCGGGCATGGTCCACAGAGGGGTGAGCGTGGTGGGCAGCGTGCGTGCTCCTTCCACGGCGCGCAGGAGGGGGATGAGTCTCCGTGGCGTTCTGGGGCCTGCGGCGACCGCGTCCAGGAGGGCGCGGACCTCTGCCCGGTGGCCGGCAGCGATCACCTTGAGTGCAGTGGTGAGTGTGTCGCCGTCGGCGAGTCGGTCGGCTATGCCTTTGGCCTCGGTCATGGTGAGGAGCTGGCCGAGGCGTCGGGCGGCTTGGGCTTCACTCATTGGCCGAGAAGTACCCGAGGTTGCTCCCGGGTAGGTCAGTGAGGAACCGACGGTCGAGGAATCGGTTGGCCCGCTCGCAGGAGGTTTCCGAGGCCATGACGCAGCAGTGGCAGGCGGCGCCGTGGAGGAAGTCCTCGGGAGTCCGGGGCGTGCGCGTGGAGCAGACGGGGTCGGAGGAGCATCGGCGTGCCTTGCGGAGGGCGCCGGCGACGACTCGTTGGAGGCGGATGGGTTCGCTGAGCTGGACCAGTCCGCCGAGGGTCCCGTCGCTGTCGGATGCGGTGGTGCAGATAAGGAGTCCGGCCGCGGGTTCGCGTCCTTCGGCGGCGGGCCAGGCGTAGAGACGTTCACTGAGGCTGGCGGCGGAGTAGCCGCACGTGAGGGCGAGTTCGCGGATGAGGATGTGGGCGAAGGTGTGGACGAGCCAGTAGCGCGGTGGCTTGAGCCGGCTGTCGGGGCTGACGTGGGCTGCCGTCTCGGAGAAGCGTCGTTCGAAGTTCCTTTTGTGGGCTTCACGGTGGGCCTGCCAGAGGCCGGTGTCCCCGATGCGCTTCTCCCAGGCCGCGACGCGGTCTTCGTCGAGCTGGAGGAAGATGCCTTCTCCGCGGTCCTCGGTCGCCACCGTCCAGGTCGGGCGGGGCGTACGCGTCAAAGGCGCCAGGCGGCGCGGCAAGTCTCCGACACGGTCCATGTCGTCGATCCGTGTGAAGCCGACGAGCGCGTTGACCTTTCGGAGTTTCTCCACAGCCAGGACACGGGTGACTTCCGGCTGGAGCTGCTCGCCTCGCTGCCGCGTGGCCAGGGTGAGTCCGCTCTTGAGGTCTGCGACCCGCTCGCCGTCGATGTCCGGCAACAGGAACCGCCATTCGGGTACCAGCAGGTCGACCGGGTCCCAGTTACGGAGTTCCTCGTCCAGTTCCTCCGGCGTAGCCGGGGGGGCAGATGCTGTTTCCAGGACCGCTTCCAGCTCGTGGTCGGCCACTGCGGTGACGTCCACCCGGCCGTCCAGCAGGTCCCGGATCATGTCGAGATGCTGCCGGTACTTGCCGAGCTTGTCACCGAGCGTGATACGGATCCGGTCGGCGAGGTCGCTGGCCTCCTCCTGCTGGGACTCCGGCATGACGATGATCGACTGGGTGGCCGGGAACCACAGGTTGGAGGCGCCGACCAGCATCAGCCGCGTGTCCTTCCCGCAGCCTCCCGGTTCGAAGGCGTCCAAGTGCGGGTGGCGCCCCCGGCACTTGGGCAGCTTTTCCTTTCCAACCTCGCCCTGGGCCTCGTTCATGGGCCGCTGCATGTCGCACGACGCGCACTTGATCATGGCCGAGGCGCCCTTGCCGGCGGTCCGGTCGACCATCTTCAGCGCAGGCATCTCGGCCTTGGTGCACGGATGCCCGTGGTGCACCCACAGGTCATAGGGGAACTCGTCCAGGTGCCCGTCTGCGCACGCCAGTAGATACCGGGCGGGGACCGCGGTGCGGCGCATCGCCTTACGGCTGCGGCTCCCGGACCGCCCGGTGCACTTGGCGTGCTCGAAGCCGGCCAGGTCCGTACGGAACGGGTGGGTGTTCTTGTAGTCGAACTGGGAGAGCAGCCCGAGCATGTCGCAGCCGGTGCACCGTAGCCACTGCGGGAACACGCGCGCCGGCACACCGAGGTCGTTGCCTTCGGTGGAGCGGCTGTTCTTCTTGGGCTGCCAGGGGTGGGGGTGCAGCTGTACGTCGGGCGAGCGCAGCATCTTCCGGACGGCGTCCCGCAGCCGCGGGGCGTGGATCGTCGGCGGCAGGGAGTCACGTCGGCGCCAGATCTGCTCCCAGTCGTCCAGGCCGGTGGGCATGACCGTGAACTGCGGCAGGTCCATGATCGAACCGGGGCCGTAGGTGTAGAGGAGGGAGGAGGGACGGGCCGAGCCGACTTTGGCACGGTTGTGCTTGGCCTGCTTCTCGGCTTCCTCCTCCAGGTCGCCGAGCGGGTCCACTGCCTTCGTCGCGTCGTAGACGAAGCGCGTCTCCTCGGTCATGACTTCTTCTCCTCCGGCATCACCCACTGGGGTGCGTTGACGGGTGCGATGTACACCAGTCGTTCCTTGATCGGGCTCACCAGGAGGTTGATCTCCGGCTGCACTTCACGCATCGAGTTGGCCACAATAAACGGCGGCGCGTCCCGAGTTTCGAGGCCCGGTTTGGCGTTCTCCGCACCCATCATCAGCGCATCGTGCCGAGTGTCGTCCACGACCCTCTCGTACACCAGTGACTTACGGTGCTCCGCGAGGTGCTTGCGCCGCTGCCCCCACTGGTCGAGCCGGTTCTTCAGACGCAGCCGGGCACGTTCTGCCGCGTCCTCGTCCCCGGCCCGTTCGATCCGGCGCACGAGCGCCTTGGTGAGCTCATCGGCGAACTGCTGCTCGGCCTCGATACGGCCCGCACCGCCCTCCGGGGACAACCCCTGGCCGTGGCCAGCCTTGGCAGCCTGCAGGACCCTGGCAGCGCTGACCAGCACACCGTCCAGACCCCGTTCCAAAGAGGTCACCGAGAACGGGGTCACGGACAGCGCTTCGACCTGCGCGTAAAACGTCTCGTGGTAATGCCTGAACTGCTCAAAATGGGCGAGGTCACGAGGCCGCGCCCAGTTCCCCAGGGCGAGGACAAGGCCGGGCCGGTCCGCGTCCCGGCCGACGCGGGAGGACGCCTGGATGTACTCGGCTGTGTTCTTCGGCTGACCGACCACGAGCATCAGACCGAGCCGGGTCACGTCGACACCCACCTGCAGCATGGAGGTAGCCAGCACCACGTCGTACGGGTTGACCTCGCGGGTGGGTTCCGGCTTCTTCGCCTCCCGCAGCGCGCGCCGACTTCGCTTGCCCGCCGTGGAGTCGAAGGCGGGGTCGAACGGCATCGCCATCCGGTCCAAGGTCGCGGTGATCTCGGCGCTGGCCACGCGCGAGGTCAGCTCGGCTACGTGCAGCGAACCAAATTCGGTACCAGTGCGGCGGGGCAGTTTCGACCAGGGCCGGCCCTTCGCCAGCGCAGTCTGGATGTCATCGCTCATATACCGAGCCATGCCCGCCAGCTCACGGGTGGCACTGAAGTAGCCGACCAGACTCATATAGGGATCGGCCACACTGCCCGAGCGGTCGAGCAGCAGCTGCCCGCCGGCCATGAGGACCTCGGCAACCCTGATCTCCGCCGTGGTCAGACGCACTCCGGTCGTGCTGATCCCGACATACCGGCGCCCCGGGTTCTCCTCGGAAACAGGGAGCTCCTTGGAGAAGAAGGTGTTCCCGGCGTCCAGGACCTGCGGCGGGAAGATGGTGACATCCCGCCCGTACAACGCACGGACCTGCTCGAAGGCGTTGCGTGCGGTGGCGGTGGAGGCGACGAGCAATGGACGCACCGGGCGCCCGTCCTTCGTCCGCCAGTCGGTCATCACATCGATGGCCACCTCGAACAGGCCAACCGTGGTTCCGAGAGCTCCCGTGATCAGGTGGAGTTCGTCCTGGATGACGAGATCCGGGGGCCGCAGCCGGGTCGCCGGATGCACCGGGGCGGCCGGGTAGCCATCCTTCTTGGGGTGCTTGCTGCCCTCCTTGATGTCGCACTGCTGATAGTCAGGGTGGACAAACCCGTGCCGGTCGCAGCGCCGCGAGACATGCCCGAAGAGTGAGGCGGCCTCACCCTCCCGCGCCATACGGGCGAACTTGTCCACGGTGGCGATGACGAACGCCGGCGCGAGCCGGTAAATCTCCTCGTCGACAGTGAGGACCGGCAGCCCGTCAGGGACCTCGCCACCGTCGGCGAACGGGCACTCGGCCAGCTCGTCTCCGCAGTACACGTACACCCGGCGCAGCGCCGGCTCCGTCCGCACGTCCCGTGCCTCGACCCGGGTACCGCACCACGGGCAGCGCTGGATCTGCAGCACCGTCAACCGATAACCGCGACCCCCATGGGCCTTCTGCAACTGCTCGGCGGCCTCGTCATACCGCTTCGGGCTCACATCGGTACCAACCCACAGCCCGATCCGGAACGGTTCTTCTCCCCAAGTCGCCACATCATCACGCCGCGCCATCTCCGCGGCGCACACCAAAGTGGTGGCACGCTGGAACTGCTGGGCGGTGAGCAGGCGCAGCGTGTACCGCATGAGGACGGCGACCCCGGACCGCCCGTCCAACGGCCCGTCGAAGGCATCCACGACCCCTTGGCGGCGGCGGATCGCGAAGGTGTACGCCGCCAGACCGAGATACGCCTCGGTCTTGCCGCCACCGGTCGGGAAGAACAGCAGCTGCGCCTTGGCAAGATCCCCCGACCGCTTCTCAGCCGCTGCATCGGACAGTAGCGGCAACTGCATGAGCACGAAGGCGAGCTGGAAAGTACGCCACGAATGTGCCCGGGCCCCCTTCTCGGCGAGGATCGCCTCGCGGGCCGCCTCGATGCTCTCCTCGGGAGCGCTCGCCCGCCGCTCCGCGACCTGCGACTGCACACGCTGGTCGGCCATCACCCGGTTCATGAACCGGAAGCAGCGCAACGCCTCCTCGTCCCCGAGGAGGAACGTCAGACCGTCCGCGAGCTGCTGCTGCACCCGGCGCGCGTCGCCCACCGCCTCCAGCCCCTCCGCCCGCAGGTGCTCCGGCAGGGCCTCGGCCCGCTGCTCTTCGCCGTCCAGCCACGCCACATAGCCCGCGATGATCGGCTCAAGCCCGGTGCGCAGCTCATCGGCTGATGCTCCCTGGAGCTTGCGCATGTCCAGCAGGGCCGCCCCGATCTCCTCCGCAGCCGTCTGCGGCGTTTCACTCACCGGCAGCCACGTGGTCCAGACCTCGCTCGCCCTGCGTGCCCCCTCTGCCACCTTCCAGTCCACCGAGCAGGTCCGACCGTGAGCGAACTCCAAACGGTTGCGGTACTGAAGCCGCAGCCGACGCAGCTCGTCCTCCTGTTCCTCGCGCGTATCGAGAAGGACGTCATTGACCGGCAGGAACACCTCCGCCCCACCAGCCGACACCGACACCTTGGTCTGGTACAGCCACGCCTCCACCGGGATCTTGCGCGGGGTCTCCCGGTCGTTGCACAACACCAGCTCTATCAGACGGCAACCACGCTCGACATCGTCGTAACGATCCACCCGGAGCACGACCTTGTCCTTCAGGGGGATCTCGGTCGTACGGGACTGCTTGAGATCAGCAATCTTGATCGTCTTAGGGATGGAGTGCGGGGTGCGCTGGAACCGGCGGAAGGGAAGAGCAGGCACGTCGTCCGGGATCCCCGCCGCTTCCGTCCCCTCGCCGCGCTTCTCCTGCACCGGCTCGTACGTGCCCCATGAGGCGGTCACCGTGATCTCGTCCAGATCATCAGGGACCTGGCATCGGAGCCCCATCGACGCCGGGATCATCAGCCCACGCTTCTGGGGCTGGTCCTCGACGTCGTCCTCCTCCGAACTGGCACTGCTGTCGTCAACGGCGGTCAGCGGCACACCTCGGCTCTCGTCGGCGTCCACCGCATCGCCAACGTCGCTCGCCGCATCGTCCGAGCCCGCCTCGCCCAGGTCGTCGCGGCCGGCGGTGAGCCGAACGGGCGCGATCCGGCCGACCAGGTAGGCCGAGTCAGGAACGCCTTCGAGGATCTCGTCCGGGCCGTTGGTCGGGCCCAGGAGCTCACGCTCCAGGATGTCGACCAGGTTCTCGCGGGCCGTCCAGGAACGGCCGTCGGGGTCGAGGGCGAGTCGGTACGGCGGGGCCTGGGAGGCGCCTGCTACGGGTTGGGCGCTGTTGCTCTGGGGGGTGGTCACTCGTCTCCCTCCTCTTCCTCGGTGGCTTCATTGTTGCCGGTGGGACTGACAACGCCTTGCGAGGCGGCACGGCGATGATTCTCTTCGAGGAGGCGATCGAGGATCTCCACCCGGGCGGCGGGGCTCACCGTCCAGCGCTCCATCTGCCGGTAGGTGTGGAAGCCGTGGTCCAAGGGGACGTCGTCCCAGCCGTAGGCGGCCATCACGGCCCGGTCGAGTTGAACGTGGATCTCGCGGAGATGAGCTACGTCAGGATCGGCAGAGTCGGAGATGCCGGGGTCGTTGACCAGGTTGTAAAGCTTGGTCAGGCCGAGGCCGCGGCGGAGCATGATCTCACGTCGGTCGACGTCGAGTAGTTCGCCTGCCTCGGCAAGATGTTCGTTCGCGTCCGGGCGTGGAAAGGTCTCAAATACGGTCGATGGCGTGTACGTCGGGTCGATCCGCATCGTGGTGCCGTATTTGATCACCCACAACTGATGTGGGCCACTGGACAATACCGCCAGATCTACGGATTCCCCCTTCGCGAACACAACTAGCTTTTCATGGAAAACCTGTCGTGTTGAAACACGAAGGGGCATCACAGTCTTACTGACTCGTGCAATAACCAGCGCCTCTTCCAAGTCAGCGTCGGCAATCGCCCTCCGCATCGCGGGCGCCAGCTCGGCAAACTGCCACCACCGCTCGCGTCGAGGCTTTCGTTTATTCGTCGCCCGCTCGGGCTTTACCCGCTCTAGCACCCGTTCATATGGCAGCTCGTACTCCTGCGCCTGCTGCTCCGACCTATCGTTGAAGTCAATGACCCATCGTGAAGGTGAGCTGTTTGGGCGGGAATTGAGGTCCTCACCATTGAGGTACGGAAAAAGAACCTCTTCGTTCCGCGGATCGGCCTCGATCCAGGCCGCAGCCTCATTTGGCTCCAGCACGAAGCCCATGCCCAGCACGATGCAGCCCTGGAACGCGATCCCAACGTTCTTCGCCAGCCGCACCGGGTTGCTGTCCACCCGGCCGCCCGGTTCCAACAGGGTGGAGATCCGCTCAACCTCGATGTCTTTTTCGACCTCGGCGACGATCCGGGGCACCGTCGAATTGACGTCAGCCCGGCTGCCCCACACTGCCGCATACTCCAGGTTGGCACTGGCCGCTGGCCACGACCGGCTCTGAATCGCGCGAGTGATGGTGAAGTCCTTCGATACCAACTGATCAAGGCCGACGTGTCGGGTGTCTCCCTGGGCGACGGAGTTTGTTGCAATCAGCCCAAGCCCACCGCGCCGCAACAGCAGCTCATATGCGCGCAGGAAGAAGTACGCCACCAGGTCCGCGCTCCCCTTCCTCCCGCCCGCAAGTGTGTTGACGAACCAGTCGCGGACGTTAGTCCCCATCGATCCTGTGAGCTTCTGGCCACCCAGGAACGGCGGGTTCCCGATCATCGCGTCGAACCCGCCCCGCTCCATCACATCCGGCACAGCCAGAATCCAGTGCAGCGGCTTCCACCTCGCGTAGTCCGTCGTCACCGTCGGAGTGAGCCCGACCTCCTTGATGCCGTCGAGCATCGTCCGATCCCGGTCCGTCTCGTCGCCCCCGGCGGGGTACGCGTTCTCCACCGCGATGCGCAGATTCGCGTACGCCGCGTTCAACTGTTTCCCGGGCTTCCCGCCCCACTGCAGCCCGGCCGCGATCACCCCGTCCGCGACATCGGCGAGCTGCGCGGTCAGTTCCTGGTACCTGCGCCACTGGCGCCGCTTGGTGGCGGCCGAGCGCTGTGGGTCGCTGTCGTCGACCTCCGTAGCAAGCTGGCGGCGCAGGCGGGTGGCCTGACTCAGGATGTCGTCGACGTCCAGGGCGAAGACGCTGAGCTGGTCACCGGCCGCGGCGGGGTTGATGTGGAGGCGGCGTAGCTGGTCGGCGTCGGTCAGGCCGAGCAGGGCGTTGCCGTGGAGCACCTTGTCGTCGACGAAAGAGAAGGGCAGCTTGGGGTCCAACGACACCAGCCACAGTGACAGCTTGCACATTTCCACGGCCATGCCGTTGATGTCGGCGCCGTACAGACAGGTCGCGACGACGGTCCTTATGGCGTGGACGAGCAGGTCGTGGGGCGTCCTTCCATATGCCACGCCCTCACGCTGCCACGCCTCGACGAGGCGGTCGGCGAGGTAGCGGGCGGCGGCGACGAGGAAGGCGCCTGAGCCGCAGGCGATGTCGGCAATCCGCAGTTCGAGGATCTGGTCGGAGTCGAGCGGCCGCCACGTGTCCTGGTTGGCGGTCTGGTGTGGGCCGGGTGCGTAGACGAGGGGCTCGAGTGCGTACCGGACGACTTCCTCGGCCAGTGAGCGCGGCGTGTAGTGCGCGCCCGCCGAGGCCCGCGAGGGGGTCTCCACCAGCAGGACGCCGCCGGGTTCAACGACGAGTGGGCGGCCTCGTAGGTCACGGCGAATGATGCCGATGAACGGGCGCAGCCGTTCGCGTAGTTCGGGATCGTCGGTGACGTCGCGCAGGGCGATCTCGGTGTCGTCGAGGGTCTCGCCCTCCTTCAGTGCCTTGGCGAGGGCGGCCTTGCTGGACGGCTTCGCCGCCGGCTGGTTCTGCTTGATCCACGCGAGGATCGCATCGGTCCGTGCGGCTTCGGTGCGCTTGGCCTGACTGAGTTCCTCGAGGGTGGCAAGGGGGATCTCGGGTTCGGATCCTGCGCTACCAATGAGGCCGACGACGATCTCTTCGGCGGGCTCGCAGGAGTAACCGAGGAGACCCTCGTAAATGTAACCGATCTGTTCAACGTCGATGTCGCGGAAGGAGATCCGGCGGGCCCCGCCGGGCAGCTGGGCGATCTGGACGGCGCGCAGGACTTCGAGCATGACACGGTCGCTGACCGTAATGGCCAAGGTGTCCTGGGAGTCGCACGCGGTGAGGAAGGGGAAGCGGGCCGGGTCGAAGAGGGAGCCGCCGTACTCGGGCAGACGCAGGTCTTCGAAGGTCGCGCCCCGGTAGAGGGCTTGGGAGGTGGCGAGAAGTCGGTGCCAGGTCAGGAAGGTGGCATCGAGTGACTGTTCACCCTCTTCCTTTTCCCGTGCGTCGAGGAGGTCTAGTTCGTCACTGATGCCATAGCCCATTGCGAAGAGACGGCTTTGCGGCAGCAGGCCTCGCTCTTCGGCGAACAGGAGGAAGACGACGCGCATCATGACAGTGACGGCGGCCTCGTAGACCTCGCCGCGCTGCTCGGGCAACGGATCAGGCTCGCCGCGTCGCCGCGCCTCCAGGGCGCCTTCAGACAAGGCCTGGACGGTGAGTTCGACGGCGCGGCGAACCTGGGTGCCGAGGGCTTCGGTGATCTTCTCGGCGGCGGTGACGGACTCGCCGAACAGCTCGGTCAGCCGCTCCTGCAGTTTGCCGCCGATCAGCCGGCGGCGCTGCAGAAGTTCGATGAAGGCGTTGCGGGTTGGGGGCTCTTCGATCCAGGTCTGGGCGTCGACGATTCCGGAGGCGACCATGGTCTGCGGGCGGGCGCTGACGATCGCCCACCAGCGACCGTCGGTGACTACGCCGATAGGGCTGCCCGAGGCGCGCAGCAGCTCTTCCATTCGGTCGATGGGGCCGGCTGACCAGCCGTCCGTGAGGGGGTCACGCAGGGAGTCGACCGGGTCAGTGACGAAGACCAGGGCACCGACGGTGTCACCGTGGATAAGGGCACCGTCGGCGCGCACGGTGATGACGTAGTCGGGCGAGTGGACCTCGGCAGCGGCCGGGGCGGGAACGACGTACGAGGCACCCCAGCGCAGGCCCTGGCGCAGGACAAGATCGACCCAGGTATCGCGGGCCTCGCGGTAGAGATCGAGAGCAGCTTCGTCGCCGGGATGCTCGTCCCAGTTCTCCCACGCCTTCTCGAAGGCGGGCTTGGCATCCTTGATGGCGTCGAGCGCCCGGGCGTCGGGCTGGGGGATGCCCTGGGGCCAGACGCGTTCCAGGGCGGGGACAGCAAGGAACGGGCCGTCGGCATCGACCAGTTCGAGCCAGGCGCGATGCAGGTCGGCGGCGGTCGGGGCGTACTTGCGGCTCATGCCGTAACCATTCCGTTCTTCGCGTCTTCCGGGGTCAGGGCGAACACGACCGCGGCGGCCGACACGTAGGGCCTGATGTCGCTGTAGCGCTCCCGGATCGACGCGATCTCGCGCTCTTCCTCGTCGCCCAGGCTCTCCAGGCGTTCGTTCATGTGGTTCAGGTCGCGGCGGCGCTGCTTCTGCTGGTCGTCGGTGAACAGCAGCTCTTCCTCGGCGCGGATGGCTTGCTCCAGGCGGTCACGGGACTCGCGCAGATTGATCCGGAACGCGCCGAAGATCTCATGGGCGCGGGCGATGTCGGAGTCTCGGCGCTTGGTGAGCGCCTCGGTGACCTTTTCCTGGCGGCTGGCGCTTTTGCGCTCCATCGCGGTCAGCAGGCGGCTGCGCAACCGGGCGCCGTCGTCGTTCCACTGTTCGGCAAGGTGGGCCCGTACTTCATCGTCTGCGAGGAGCAGCTGTTCGGAGTCGAGTGTTTCGTCGAGGACCTGCTCGACCTTTGCCTCCGCGAGTGCCTGACCGCGCAGGCGGACGCCGGTGAGGAAGACCTCCTCGTGGAGGCGTAGCCCGCCGCGTCCGACCAGGACGAGCCGGGAGACGGCAGCGACACACGACTGGGGAAGGTCGGGGGCGATGACGGCGGTGACGCGGTGGACCGGGGAGTCCGTGCTGAACAGTGCGGAGCGCAGGGTGCGGGTGGCCCGCTGCATGAGGGCGTGCCCGAGGTGGATGTGGACTAGGTCTGTGCGCTGCTGGGCGGCCTGGTCGTCGAAGGTGATGGGACGCGGCACGCCCGGTTCAAGACGGGTGTCCAGGCCACGCAGCGCCGACTGCCAGGAGCGGCCGAGGTTGGGAACCTCGAAGACCTGTGCCTCGGTGCGGTCGTCGCCGATCTCGACGAGCGGGGGCTGAGCGGTCAAGGTGAGAGCGGTGTCTACGACGCGGCGCGCGTTGGCGGGCGTAAGGTGCATGGCCGCCTTGGCCTCGCCGTACGTGTCCGACAGCTGGGTCAGCTTGCGGTTCAGCTCGATACCGCCGGCCAGCACGCGGGTGATCACCTCGTTGGCGTCGTCCGGCGCTGTCAGCCGTGCCTTGGGCGTCGTACGGGTGGGAGCGAAGTGCTCTTGCACCTCGGCGTCGATAACCTGGTTGACCTTGCCGAGGTCCTCGGTGGCCTGCCCGACCTTCGTCGCGATGATCCCCATGAACTTCATGTCCGCGTCGTACGTCGTGGAGTCGGAGTTGGGTGCGAAGTGGAAGATCTCCGGGTTCTTCGTTTGCCCATACCGGTCGATCCGACCGATGCGCTGCTCCAGGCGAGACGGGTTGAAGGGGATGTCGAAGTTGACCAGACGGTGGCAATGGGTCTGGAGATCGATGCCCTCACCTGCGGAGTCGGTGGCGAGCAGGACGCGGACCGGGTGCTTGGCGGGGCTCTCGGTGAACCGGGCGCGGATCTTCTCCCGCTCCTCCGTGGGGGTCGAGCCCTGAATGACCTCGAGTACATCGTTGTAGCCGCGCTGGCGCAGGATGCCAGCGATCCAGTCGAGGGTGGCCGCGTACTCGGTGAACACCACGACCCGTTCGTTGGTCCAGTGGCGGCCATCGGGGCGGCAAACGGCGCCCAGGAAGGACAGCAGTTCTTCCAGCCGGGAGTCAGGCTTGTGCTCATACCCCCGCCCCCACTCCACGAGTGAGGCGATCTCGCTGCTGGTGGCCGCGACCAGGGGGTCCGAACCCTTCGAGTGGCGCAGCGCGGTGAACTCGGGGTGCTCAGCCGCGCCTTCTTCCTCGTCCGACTGGGCGCTGCCCAGAACCTCCGTGTAGTACTCGTACTCGTCGTCCACCCGCAGCTGCCGGTCGCCGCCGTCCGCGGCCTCATACAGCTCAAGCGTGCGGGCGAACGACCATGGGCTGGACAGAAAACGCTTCTTCAGCAGCATCGCGACGATGTCGCCGCCCGATCCCTTGCCATTCGCCCGGGCACTCTCTGTCAGCAGCCGCTCCAGCCGCTCGAACTGCCGCTGCTCCTCAGCCGACGGCGTGAATGGCAAGGTCCCCAGCTTCCGGGCCTTGAACCCCTTCTCCGGTAGATCGCTCTTCAGCCACCGCACCATCACCTCCCTCAGCGCCCGCTCATCGATGCTCGCGCCACGTGTGAACCGGCGGCCGTCGATCATCTCCAGAAGGGCGGTGAACGACTCCGAGTAGCCGTTGTGCGGCGTCGCGCTCAAGAACAGCCGGTGCTCGCACGCCTCCGCGAGCTTCTTCGTCGCCGTGGTCCGCTTGCTGTCCACCGCGTAGCCGCGCTGGCCCGGTGCCGTCGTCGGACTGGCCGGCGCCACATGGTGCGCCTCATCGACCACCAGTGCGTCGAACGCGTACCGGCGGGCCGTCCCGGAGCTGCGTACATCGGCCAGCACGTCGCGCAGTAGACGCTGCGCCCGAAGCGACGGCAGCCAGGCCATGCTCACGATCACACGGGGGAAGAGCCGGAACGGGTTGGCGTTCAACCCGTGGCTCCGCCGCACCTTCGCCATCAGCTCACTGTTGACGATGACGAAGTCGAGGCCGAACTTCTCCCGCATCTCGTCCTGCCACTTCAACGACAGGCTCGGCGGGCAGACGATGACCACGGACCGCGCACGGTGCCGCAGGAGCAGCTCCTGCACGACGAGGCCGGCCTCGATGGTCTTACCCAGGCCCACGTCGTCCGCGAGCAGCAGGTTCGTACGCGACGACTGCAGGGCCCGCCTCAGCGGCTCCAGCTGATACGCCTCCACATTCGCGCCGCTCCGGAAAGGAGCCTGGTAGGAATCCGCGTCGGCCGAGGTGACCGCGCCCCAGCGGACCGCGTCCACGAACGCGGCGAGCGTATTCGGGTCGTCGAACGCCTCCGCCCGCACTGTCTCGGGGAGACCCTGGTTCGGGGCGACGGTGTGCCCGACCTCCAGCTCCCAGACAACAGTCAGCTCCTGACCCAGCCGGTCCTCGTCGAGCGACTGCAGACTCACGACGTTGGCCAGGCCGGGAACTCCCTCATCGGCGGGGCTCCGCGGCAGACCCTGCCGACGGACATCCGACACCGCCCACGTAGAGCCCCGGACCTTCACCACCTGCCCCGGTTCAGGAATAGGCGGCAGCGCCGCTGTCCGCTCGTTGCCGCCACCTGCGCCCTGCGGATAGTCCGTAGCGGTCGCCACCTGACGAAACTCCTTCATCGATGTATCACACCCAGGCTCACGATCATCCCGCCCATGCGCGCTACTACGAGATCACTTGGGAAGATCACCGACGTACCAGTATCCCCGACTGGGGGTACGGCCGCTTGCACTCCCTCAGATCGCCCGCCGTGGCGAACAGGCCTCCGGCTACCGGCCCGGACTTGTCCACCGTGGAGACAAACTGGCCTCCCGACTCAAGGCGCTTCATGGCCCCGGAAGAGTTCGTCCGGGGCTCCGTCATCGACATCAGAACAACCGTGTTCACGCTCGGGCGAGCCCTGCGCCTACTCCTCGACGCCGGCGACAACGAGAGACAGTGGCGCGGCACCCCTGCCCAGCTAGCCGTCGTCAGGAAGGCCACGGCCGCTGCCCCGGAGAGCCGCTTCCCCAGCGTGCACACGCTCGTCGGTGCATGGCACACGGCAGCCCGAGAGCGGCCCGGCTCATCCCCGCGGCCCTGCGACAACCTCGCCCCGTCCCCGGATGAGGACTCGCCTACGAGCCGCGGGCCTCAGGCTGTACCGATCACGAGGACGTGCGACGAGGCGTCGGCGAGTACGCCGTACTCGTCCGCCAAGCGGGCCGTCGCGATAGCGTCCGCAAGCAGCGCTCCAGCGGCCTCCTGGGCAAGCTCATCCGCAGTGTGGAAGTGAATCACCGTAAACCCCCTGCTGCCGTCGTAGGAGCCGGTACGGACCGCCTGCGTGACCTCACCGGCCAGCAGCTCCGGGGACAGACCCGCGCTGACGGTGTAGTCCTGCATCAGGGAATAGCGGGAGATCCCCGCGGCTGCCACCAGGCCGCCCGGTACCGCGACCCGGCGGGCTTCCCGGAGGGCCCTGAGCCGATCCGTGCGGTCCGCCAGGTGATACGGCGGGCCCAAGAGCAAGACCGCCTCGAAGCAGTGGGACGGGAGCGCGAGATCGCGGGCGTCGCCGAGCTCGGCCGAACACCCAGGCGATGCACCTACTCCTCGATGCCGGCGACAGCGAGAGACAGCGGCGCGGCACCCCTGGCCAGCTAGCCGTCATCAGGAAGGCCACGGCTGCTGCCCCGGAGAGCCGCTTCCCCTCCGTTCACTCGCTCGTCGGTGCATGGCACACGGCCGCCTGAGAGCAGCGCCCTGCTCATCCTCGCGATCCTACTTCGAGGCTGCTGAAGATCACGGAGTCTCGCCAGCCGTCGTGGAGCAGCGCCGTGTGGCGCAGGCATCCCTCATACGCCATACCGATCTTGGACAGCACACGGGAGGAGCCGAGATTCCTCGGGTCACACGTGGCATAGATCCGATGCAGCCCCAGCTCGTCGAACCCGTACGCGAGCAGCTGTCGACCGATTTCTGCGCCGATGCCCTGCCCCCACACTCGGGGATGCACGATGTATGAGATCTCACCCTGACGCTGCTTATGGCTGCGGACATGCAGTTCACCCATGCCCACCACATCCCGCGCGACGCGGGCGACAAAGGGGAACCGGTGCTGAGGGGTATCAGACCAGGCGTTGACCGCGGAGTCCACGAAGTCCTGCGTCTGGACCTCTGTGTTTGGCCCCCAGGACTGATAGCGGCACGCCTCCGGGAGGCACGCCCAAGAGTGAACGGCCAGCCAGTCATCCAAAACGATCTTGTCCAAGGTCACCGAGTGCTGACTCACCCGACAATCATGAACGGGTCGCCGTGCGAAGAGCAAGATCAAGGAGTCCATCAAGCTCCGCCCACGGCCATGCGGGAGGAACCACCGGTGCTGCCAGTTCTTCTCATGGACAGAGCCAGGCCTCAGGCTGTACCGACCGCGAGGACGTGCACCGAGGCGTCGGCGAATACGCCGTGCTCGTCCGCCAGGCGGGCCGTCACGATGGCGTCCGCAAGCAGCGCTCCAGCTGCCTCCTGGTCCGCGAAGCGGCCAGCCGCGACTACGTACGCCCACCCCGGGCCCTCGATTCCATGCACGCTCACACCGCTGAGCCCCGCCTCGCCGGCCTCCTGGGCAAGCTCGGCTGCGGTGTGGAAGTGCACCACCGTGAACCCCCTGCTGCCGTCGTAGGAACCGGTACGGACCACCTGTGTGACCTCGCCAGCCAGCAGCTCCGGGGACAGACCCGCGCTGACGGTGTAGTCCTGCATCAAGGAGTAGCGGGAGATCCCCGCGGCTGCCACCAAACCGCCCGGTGCTGCGACCCGGCGAGCCTCACGGAGGGCCCTGAGGCGGTCCACGCGGTCCGCCAGGTGGTACAGCGGGCCCAAGAGCAGGACCGCGTCGAAGCTGTGGGACGGGAGGGCCAGGTCGCGGGCGTCTCCCAGCTCGGCCGAACACCCCGGCGCGTGCGCGCGGGCCTGTTCCACGTGCTTCGGCACGGGGTCCAGGAGTAGCACCTCGTAGCCGTCCTCGGTGAGCCAGCGGGCGTGCGTACCCGGGCCGCCGCCCACGTCCAGTACCCGGGCCGGCGGCGGAGGTAAGCGTCGGCGCAGCAGCTCCCGGGTCCGCTCGAACTCCAGGCGGCCCGTCGCGGTGGCATGCAGCCTGGACGCCTCGTCGTACTCCGTGTAGAAGTCGCTGATCCGCTCGTCGATGCTTGTCATGCCTTGCGATGGTAGGGCCCGGCCAAACGTCCTGCATCCCGATATCCGGCTGCTGCGGGGCCGGACCCGGGACAGAGAATCCGGTGGTACTTGCACACCAGTGCCCAGGACACATCTCAGCGCCAGCGCCAATATCCCGGAGCCGCGGAACATCGCTGCGGCCTATGGTGTGCAGCACCTGGCGCGTACATGCACGGGCGTGTCGTACGAGAAGGAGAGGCCTGCGTGCTCATGACCAACGAGACGCTGCACGACCGGTTTATAGACCTCGCGGAGCTTCCGGAGCGGGGCCGAGTCGTCGACTTAGGCTGTGGCAGTGGCCCGGCTTTGGCCGCCTTCGCGAGGCGCTTTCCGCTGGCGCACCTCACGGGCTTCGACCGGTCCGAGCTCGCTCTGGCCACGGCTCGCGAGCGTCTACAGGCTCACGCTGGCACAGTGGAGTTGGGCTCCGTGGATCTACGCGAGAAGCTCCCTCTCGCGGACGGCAGCGTAGACACGGTCGTCTCGTCCAACCTTCTCGAGTGCCTGCCTGACCCGGCTCAGCTCCTGAACGAGGTGTGGCGGGTGCTGCGACCGGGTGGCCGCGCGGTGCTGTCCCATTCCGACTTCGACTCGCTCGTGATCGCCGGTGCTCCCGTCGACCTCGACCGCAAGATCGGCCACGCCTTCGCCGATGACGCGCCCTCATGGATGGATAGCTCGGATGGGAGGATCGGGCGCAAGCTGCCTGGTTTGGTCCAAGCATCACCGCTTGCCCGGACCCATGTAGAGACCGTAGTGACCTCCTCAACTGAATTGTCCGGCCATGCCGCTCGCCGGGTCGGCGATATCCGTGGAGCGTTGCGGTCGACCACCAGTCGAGGACACAGCACAGTGGGCTTGGACGAGATCGACGAGTGGTACGCCGCAGTTCAACGGGCCGCAGCGGCTGGGCGCTTCTTCTTCGCCGAGACAGCAGTGCTTGTTGCAGCTCACCGCATCTGATGGGTCACTGGCTGCTCGTCCACGGCGTCCAGGAGAGTGAGCAGGCGACTCGTTATCACTGCGACGCTCTGCGTCCTACTCGGTGAGGCTCCACCCCTCAGTACGTCACGAAGACCCGGCGCTCTGACCCGTCTACGCGGATGCGTCCGCCGCAGGGGATCACCACCTGCGAGTCCGTGTGGCCGAGGTCAACGTCAACCGAGGTTGTTCCTCGTCCACGTGTCACCCGTGTTCACCGAGCAGGAGTGCATGTCGTTGCACTGGTTCGGGACCACGAACGACAGGTCCGGCAGCGCGGAGAAGTCGTTCTGCGGGAACTGCGCCCAGGTCTTCCGGGTGTTCAGCGGGACGTTCTTGAAGGAGCCCGGACCGTGGAGCTGACCAGTACATGGTTCCTCGTCACGCTCATCGTCGTCACCGTCCTCGCGATGCTCCGCCACCGACTGGGGCGCGTACCTCCGCAGCGCACAGTTGCGCAGAGACCTCCCAGCCCACCGTCGACTTGCCGGCGCCAGCGCACCCGACGTGCTATCGCGGATGGGCGGCGACGAATCCGTCAGCTCGGGGCACGGGTGCCGCGCCTCCAGGCTGGGCGGGACGAGGCCGTCTCGCTCTACCGGTGCGCACGCAGCGCCCTCCGGAATATGCAGCCGGTTCTGCCACCTCGCTGAAATTCCACTCTTGGCCGACTGTTCCGGGAAATTAATTCAATCTCCGGCCTCGCGCAGCGGACGTATTCGGCCGGGTCAACCGACCGCCCGGATGCTCTGGGCCGTCCGGCCTCACGCCGTGGTGCCGAGCCCCCACACGGTCCGCATTGACGCGGCTCACCCGGCCGGCTGCACCTCGATCGCCGCCGACCTGCGCTTCTCCTCTGTCAAGGTGACGATGGTGACCAGCGACGGGACACCGGACGCACGGTGGCGGGAAGGAGCGGAGTCAATTGATCAACTTGAGGGGTGATGAAAGCATAGGTAAGTTGAGCCGCATCGACAGTGACCGTACGTTCCTATCGATCCGAGTCTGCTAAATGCACTGGCCGATCTCCATTAATTCGGCCCCGCCGGCACGAAAGGCTGCTGGCATGACGACTATGGACGACTGCTACGGAATCATCTGCATTCCCCTCATCGACGACGCCACGGCGGTCAGCCGGGCGCATCTGGCAGCCTGGCTTCAGACATATCCAAACGAGTACGCCGGGATTGACGAGGCCTGGATCACGGAGAACGTCGGATCCGTCGTGACGACGGAGGGGATCACCCGATGGCGGAATGTCATCGGGGACGCCTGGCATGAGCCTGACCGGTTCTTCTGCCGCATCGTCCGAACCGAGGCGGGGATCGGCGGGTTCATGTGCGGCCGTCGAGACGAGGTGGTGAATCTCGGGCCCATGTACCTGCTCGACGGGGTTAAGGGGCATGGTGTCGGGGGCCGACTCATGAGTGAGTTCTTCTCATGGACCGGGGACGTACCTGCGCGTCTGTGGGTGACGTCCTACAACACCCGGGCGATCCGCTTCTATGCCCGGTACGGCTTCAAGACGACAGGTGAACGAGAGCTCTGGAGGGGCAAGCTCCCCAATGTCCGGATGGTCCGCGACCCGTTTGGGGCAGCTACTGCCAGCCAATATATTGACGGACTCTCAAGAATGAGATCGGAAGAACCATCCGGCACGACAGTTTAACCAGCATGGCTGATGTAGTGGGCCTAAGTGGAATCGAACCACTGACCTCTTCCTTATCAGGGAAGCGCTCTAACCGACTGAGCTATAGGCCCTCATCGTGATGTGCTTTCTCAGAGGGTATCAGGGTGGGAGGCGGAGCCCGACCAGAACATCCCGCACCCCTACAGAAGCCCCCATCGACCACAACCACCGCTGACAGATTAGCAGTTACACACCCCTCACCGCCTCAACAGGGCGGGTTTCGGCCACGTGCGACCGAGATCGCCTCCACCACACCCCGACACTCTCTCCCAGCTGCAATTCTGCGTGCACGGACGGCATTTGAGGTACCCTCACGCCACAGGCGCCGATCCGGCCATCACCGGGGAGCCTCCGGAAGAAACGGACAGTCGTCCTCGTGCGGCACACCGGAGTAGAACCGGACGGGAAGGGCCCGTCATAGCCTTCAACGAGCGGTCGTCCTGACGCGGGCGGCAAGCGGGGTGGTACCGCGGCGTCCGGGAAACCGGACTGTCGTCCCCGTGCAAGCAGAAGACGATTCCGCAGCACGAGGAGAACCACAATGGCCGACCAGTCGGACACTGGCCCATACCCCGCCGTCCCGGCACAACCATCCTTCCCCGCTCTCGAGCGCGAAGTACTGGATTTCTGGGCAACCAATGACACGTTCGTCACTTCGGTCGAGGGGCGCCCTGCCGGAGAGCGCGGCAGCAACGAATACGTCGTCTACGACGGCCCGCCCTTCGCCAATGGGCTCCCCCACTACGGGCACTTGCTGACTGGGTACGTCAAGGACGCGGTTCCGCGTTATCAGACCATGCGGGGCAAGCGCGTCGAGCGCCAGTTCGGCTGGGACACGCACGGACTCCCCGCCGAGGTCGAGGCCGAGCGCCAGCTCGGAATCGGACACAAATCCGAGATCGAAGAGATGGGCATCGCGGCATTCAACGACGCGTGCCGCGCCTCGGTGATGCGCTACTCGTCGGAGTGGCGCGACTACGTCACCCGCCAGGCCCGCTGGGTCGACTTCGACAACGGTTACATGACGTCGGACCTCTCCTTCATGGAATCCGTCATCTGGGCGTTCAAGCAGCTCTGGGACAAGGGGCTGGTCTACTCCGGATTCCGGGTTCTCTGGTACTGCTGGCGCTGCGAGACGCCCCTCTCGGCCACCGAGACCAAGATGGACGACGTCTACCTCGACCGGCAGGACCCTGCCGTCACCGTCGGGCTGCGGCTGTCCGCCCCAGATTCGGGCGTGGCGGAGCCCGGCGCGGAATCCCGCGAGAGCCTCGACGGCGCCCTGGCCCTGATCTGGACGACCACCCCGTGGACGCTGCCGTCGAACCTGGCGGTCGCGGTGCATCCGGACATCGACTACGTGCTGGTGGAAACCGACGCGGACCACGGTGCGGAGCGCTACGTCCTGGCCGAGGCCAGGGTCGCCCACTACGCCCGGGAACTGGGCGAGGAGCCGACGGTTCTGCGTCGGCTGAAGGGGTCGGAGCTGCTCGGCCTCGCCTACACCCCGCCGTTCGACTTCTTCGCCGGCCGGGAGAACGCCCACGTGGTCCTGGCCGCCGACTACGTCACAGTCGAGGACGGCACCGGTCTGGTGCACCTCGCGCCGGCGTTCGGCGAGGAGGACAAGGCCGTCACCGACGCCGCCGGGATCGAGGTAGTGATCCCGGTCGACACGCGGGGCGAGTTCACCTCCGAAGTGGCTCCGTACGCCGGTACCCAGGTGTTCGAAGCCAATCGCGCGATCATCAAGGACCTGCGGGACGGGGCTTCGTACGCTTCCGGCGTGCTGCTCCGGCACGAGACGTACGATCACCCGTACCCGCACTGCTGGCGCTGTAGCAACCCGCTCATCCAGCGCGCCGTCGACTCCTGGTTCGTGCGCGTGACCGCCTTCCGGGACCGGATGGTGGAGCTCAACCAGGATATCAACTGGGTGCCGGCCAACATCCGCGACGGCCAGTTCGGCAAGTGGCTTGAGGGCGCCCGTGACTGGAACATCTCACGCAACCGGTACTGGGGCTCGCCCATCCCGGTGTGGATGTCCGACGACCCGCGTTACCCCAGGATCGATGTCTACGGCTCGCTGGACGATATGGAGCGAGACTTCGGGGTACGCCCCACCGACCTGCACCGTCCCTACGTCGACGAGCTCACACGGGCCAACCCAGACGACCCGACCGGGCAGTCAACCATGCGCCGGGTGCCCGAGGTGCTGGACTGCTGGTTCGAGTCGGGCTCTATGCCGTTCGCGCAGGTGCACTACCCCTTCGAGAACACCGAGTGGTTCGAGACCCACTACCCCGGTGACTTCATCGTCGAGTACAACGGGCAGACGCGCGGGTGGTTCTACACGCTGCACGTGCTCGCCACAGCTCTGTTCGACCGGCCTTCGTTCTCCTCGGCGCTCGTCCACGGCATCGTGCTCGGCGACGACGGCCAGAAGATGTCAAAGTCGCGGCGAAACTACCCCGATGTTAGAGAGGTCTTCGAGCGCGACGGCTCTGACGCGATGCGCTGGTTCCTGTTCGCGTCGCCCATCCTGCGCGGTGGGAATCTCATGGTCACCGAGCAAGGTATCCGTGAGGGTGTGCGCCAGGCGATCCTGCCGCTGTGGAACACCTGGTACTTCCAGTCCCTCTACGCCGGTGTGGCCAACCGCCGCGGAGTCTGGCGGACCGACAGCAAGCACGTTCTCGACCGGTACGTGCTGGCCCGTACGGCCACGCTCGTCGACGACGTCACGGCCGCGATGGACGCGCTCGACATCGGTGGGGCGTGCCAGCTGCTCCGGGCTCATGCTGAGGTACTGACCAACTGGTACGTCCGGCGCTCCCGCAAGCGGTTCTGGGATGGCGACGTCGACGCGATGGACACGCTCCACACTGTGCTGGAGGTGACGGCACGGGTTGCCGCGCCGCTGCTCCCCTTCACGACCGAGCGGATCTGGCAGGGGCTCACCGGCGAGCGCTCGGTGCACCTGACGGACTGGCCCTCGTCCGGTGACCTGCCGCACGACCCCGAGCTCGTCACCGCGATGGACCGCGTACGGGAGGTCGCGTCGGCGGCGCTATCGCTACGCAAGGCACGCGGACTCCGGGTCCGGCTCCCGCTGGCCAGGCTCACCGTGGCTACCACCGACGCTGCTTCGCTCGAGCCTTTCACCGACATCCTCCGTGACGAAGTAAACGTCCGGGTGGTCGAGCTGACCTCCGAGGTCAAGGCGCACGGCCGATTCGAGATCGCGGTCAACGCGTCGGCTTGCGGCCCTCGCTTGGGCCCAGACACCCAGAAGGTGATCCGTGCCGTCAAGGCAGGTGACTATGACCAGGACGCCGAGGGCCGAGTGACCGCGGCCGGGATCGAGCTGCTGCCGGGCGAGTTCACCGAACGCCTCGTCGCCTCCGATCCGGATGAGACCGCCGCGCTGCCGGGCAACACCGGACTGGTGGTTCTGGACACAACGCTGACGCCTGAGCTGACCGCCGAAGGACTGGCGAAGGATGTGATCCGGCTCGTGCAGCAGGCCCGCCGTGAGGCCGGCTTCGAGCTGTCCGAGCGAATCAAACTGACGCTGGACGCCTCGGAGACGGTGCTGGAGGCCGTCCGCAGGCACGAGCAGCTTATGGCAGGTGAGGTGCTGGCGTCATCAGTCTCCTACGCCGGTGTCGCGGACCCCACGTTGATCGGTTCAGTGGCCGATGGCGCTCAGGTGAGCGTGCGATTGCACCGGATGTGACCCATCCTGCGGCTGTGCCGCCGGGTTCTCGCCCGGCGGCACAGCCGCATGACTCCGGTCCTGTCCCAGAACCACGGCCGTGCCGATATACCCGTGATGCAATGCCCAGGACCCGGCGAATCGTGTACCGGTCCGGAACGGTGGTGCGGCACGACGGAGGACAGCCACGAAGCGCCCGGCCTCCCACGACACCGCAAGGTCAGCGAACTCCAGGACTTGCTTTGTCAGCGGATAGACCGCCTTGTAGGTCGCTTCCTTCGCGGAGAACACCAACCTTCCGCGCAGCGCCTGCTCCATGCTCGGCCGTCCGAGGAACTGACCGGCCTCTTCCGCTGTGAGGACCAGGGGCTCAAGACCTTCGGGAAGCGGCGTGCTCGGCTCGATGTCGATCCCTATTCCACCGGCATCGGCAGCGCGCACGACGGCGACGGCGACACGGCTCGGACAGTGGGTTATCGATCCCACGACACCGTCAGGCCAGACCGGCGACCGGTCAGCATGGGCAATGAGGGGGACCCGAGGCAGGCCGAGTTCGTCCATCAACCCGGCCGCGAGCTGTCTTCCGGCAGCGAACTCCCGCTGACGGTGCGGCACCGCATCAGAGACCGCTGCTCGCTCCTCAGCAGCGAGTGCCCAAACACGGCCCTCGCTCGGGTCCATTTCCGCCACTCGTACACATGGAGGCAGCAGCGACTCGAAGAGCGACGGTCTAGCCATGGGTACTCCTGTGCTCGCGGTTCTTCGGTCAGGAGACGGTCCATACCCGTGGGATTCGATTCGCCTCGATGAGGCTGCTTCCCGGCATAGTGGCATCACTACGGCCGGGAAGCTGACCGTCAGCTGTATCGGTCGAATCGCGCTCGGCATGCCAAGGGATTGATGTCCCGTTCGACGATGTCGATGTCGCCGCTACCAAGGCCTGTCCGATGACCGCCAATGTCGTGGCGCGAGAGATCCGCGTCCCACATGGCAGGCTCGGGTTCGAGACCTTCTGCACTCGGTCACGACTGTCCGGTACCCCTAAGCGCTTCGGGGAGCCGGATCGCCGGCGGTGCAGGTGTGGATTCCCCTGGTTTGGCCGAGAATGCACAGGCGAGATGCAGGGTAGGGACGCCTACCGGGGTGACTTCGTGAAACCAGCCGGGCGGGACGTACAGGGCTTCGCCCGCCGTGAGTTCGCCCTCCCAGAACAGCCCGGCCCGAACGCGCCGGAGTTCGTCCGGTGTTCCTGTGGCGTCGCCTCGGGCGGCTGCCTGGATGCCTTCTTTGTAGGCACTGGATTCGGGTCCGCGCACGGCAGGGCGAGTGGGACGGTAGATCTTCCAGTGCTTGCGTCCTTGCAACTGGAGCACAAGGTTGTCGGTGTAGTCGTAGTGGAGCGCGAGTCCCTTGGAGTTGCCCCAGGCCGCATACGCATTGATGTAGACGGGTGCTGCGGGACACGAGAGCGCGGCGGCCAGTTCGGCGAGTGGGGGGTGGACCTCCTCTAGGGCTTCGATCCGAAGCGTGGCGCCGGGGAGACGTCGGCGCAGTTCGTCCGGCTCGGTTCGACGCGGTGCTCGCCAGATGGATTCGCCGTTGGTCAGCACACAGACACGACTCATGCCAGGGTCTGGTAAGGCAAGGTCCTTCTGGATGGTGGCGCTGCCGGCCCCTTCGAAGCACGAGGTGGCGAGGATGCTTTCGAGGTCGGGCCAAGTGAGAAGCTGCTCAAGGTCCGGGATCGAGACCCGCAACGGCGCGTCCCCGGGCGTGGCGGGGCCATTCGGGAAGATGGTGCCGAGAAGGCTCATGTCATCCTCCGGAGGATCGAGTCGACGCAACTGGTGGCGTTTCGGCCGAAGAAGTCGGTGTAGCGCGTGTCCACCGCATAGACGCCCGGATGGGCGGCGGTGAAGTCCGCCAGCTGGGCCGCCTTGCCGACACTGTCCTCAACCATGATGTAGTCCCCCTCCTCCAGCCATCCGTGGACGTACTCGAGCACGGCGCGGACACCTACGTGCGCGTCCTCCACGACGAGGCGCGGGCCTCGCGCCAACGTGTCGGGGGCCAGCATCTCGGCGAGCCGGCGCGCGTCTCCCGTGATGAAGTCAACCGACGGCCGCGTGACGGAGACGGGTTGCAGGTCGACGGAAACGATCCGCGAGGGGAACTCGTGAAGCTCAGCTAGATCGGCCATCCACAGAGCGCTCGCGCCGTTGCCGGAACCCACCTCGAGGATGGACGCGGGCCGGAGTTCCGCGAGCAGCATGGGGACCAGGGCGAAATCGAAGGTGCTCTTGAAGAGATCCAGCCCCCGCCACTGCATCGGCCGGGCCGTGCCCTGGCTCATGATCAGTACCTCATCCGGGATCTCACTCCGGCGGTGCGGGTCAAGACCGGCCAGGTCGACAGTCGTCCGTTCCGACCATGCAACGTAGCGCCCGGCCTCACGGGCAGTGATGTGCCGCGCCAGCCGAGCCCGCCATTCCCGGTCGGTCTCCTCCGCCTGTCGGAGCACGCGTCTGTCGTAGTACGTCGGGATCCCTTGCTGGTCAGCATCTATACGCTTGCGTGTCTGATGGACCAGCCCGTCGATCGTCATCGTGGCTCCGTTGCTTGGTTGATGAGATGGACGCCCCGGTCAACGACGCGCTGGCGCCATGCCGGGGACACGGGAGCGAAAGCGTGGGCGAGCCTTGTCCTCGCCCACGCGGACTGCTGGTCGTCGCGCTGCCCCCAGAACCACGCCCGGTTCTCCTGATGCAGCGCCGCAACCACCTCGAGGGCGGAGACGGTTCCGAATTCGGCAGCGCACAGCGTGTAAGCGCTGTCGGGCAGCAGGGCCTCACACCAGTTTCCGAGCCCTCCCCGGACCCGGTAGTGGCGCACGGTGTCGAGTGCCGGCTTGGCATCCGGGCCGAACCTCGCCACCAGTGCGTCGCCCTCGGGTGTACCTTGCCGCCGCGGCAGGAGGAGCTGGAGCTCACCGCTCGCGCCCAGACCCGTATGGATGTCGAGATGGAGCACCTCCCTCGCACCCTTCGTCCACCGTGGCAGACCGTCCCTCAGCAGTTCTTGCAGTGTCGCCGGGCCGGAGCCCCCGTAGAACAGCCCCTGGGGAGTCTCGTACTGGCCGCCGCTGATAGCTTGGAAGACAGCCTTCCGTCCCATCCGGGCGACCCCGAGCAAGGCCTTCGGCAGCAGCGGGTCCCAGCGGCTCGCCGGGCGCCCGGGCAGAAGCCACGGAACGACGTCCGACCAGCCCGGGGGCGTGCCGGTGAACTCCTCGCCCTCCAGAAGGAAGTTCCGGTTCAGATCGATGTTCTCGGCGTCGACACGGCGCTGCCAGGCGAACCCGAACGGGTTGAGGAGATGGATCAGTACCACTCGGGTGGACGAGTCGGCCCCTTGTTCCAGCCACTGCCGCTGGATCGCTGAGCCCGCCACCCCCTCGACTCCGTGCAGGCCCGATGAAACGATCACACAGCGCTTCGCGTTGGCTGGCCCGAGCAGCGCCACGTCCACCGTGAGCTCCTCGCCCCCGGGGCCCCGGCCACCGTGGGCGATCCGTTCGACATCACCGTGCCGCTCGGCCAGTGACCGGAAAGCGCTGCTCGCCTCTTCCCATTCGTACAGCCAGGTCATATGAGTTCCCGTAGTAGTGCTTCAAGGGTGGTGCCGGCCTCGACACCGGCCTGCGCCAGACGGCGCCAGCTGTCCCGCCCGTCGAGCCGTCCGCCACTGGGACCGGCCGGATCCAGGACTCCGTTCCTGCGGGACGCCCGCAGGACGTCGAGGTACGGGGCCAGCGGATGCCCGGCGGTCTCGGCGACCGCCCGCTCCACCCGGCGCAGCCACTGCTCTGGCGGCAGTGCCTCCATCGCTCCGGCGGCAGTGGCGAGTTCCCGGACCGTCGGAGCCGTGCTCTCCTGGAGGTGCCACGTCCTCGGCGGCATGCCCAGGGAGGCGGCGATCGCGGCGGCGGCGAGACGGCGCCGGACCACCGGGAGGTCCACATCGACATCGGGGAAGGCCCCGGTCTCCCGGCATCCGCGCACCAGCGCGCCCATGTAGTCATCGGCCCCGAACCGGCGGTCTATCACGATGGGCAGCCGATGGATGTGTGCCTGGCCGCCGCTCGCGGCGAACGAGCGCACCAGGTTCTCCGCGGCCCACTTGCTCTGGGCGTAGCCGCCGCGTGCAGGAGGCCGCACCGGCAGCGGTGTCGTCTCCGGCAGGTACTCCCGGCCTTGATCGCTGAAGACGGAGAGACTTGAGACGTGGTGCAGAACGGCGCCCTCGGCGCACAGGTCCAGGATCCGCCGGGTGCCCTCCACGTTCACGGGCGCGAGAGCTGCGTAGTCCTTGACGAAGGACACGTCCGCGGCGCAGTGGACGACTGTGCCGAACCGTCCGGCCAGCTCGCTGCCCACGGATTCCAAGTCGCCGGCCAGGGCGAAGGCCCGGTCCGCGCAGTGCTCGACGCCTTCCGCCCTCAGCAGGCCGGCGAGGCGGGCGTCGGCGTCCCCGCGCAACAGGCAGTGGACTTCCCGGCCCTGTTCGAGGAGCTCCGCGAGCAGCGCCGATCCGAGGACTCCGGCGGCGCCAGTGAGGAGTACCGGTGCCGGTCCCTGTCGTGGCTCCGCGACGGTACCGGACCACACCGTGTCGGCACTGATCCGCGAGGCCAGCGAGCGCCCGCCGAGGAGCACGTGCAGCACCCTGCGACGGGGCCCGAGCAGCAGCGCCGAGTCGAGGAGCGACGGTACGCCGACCGCCCCGATCGGGCAGAGGGACAGGTCGAATGCCGCCGCCTCGCCTGCGAGCAACTGCCCCATGTACCCGGCCTCAAGAGTGGCGAGATGTCCGCTGTTCTCCCCGTAGAGGGGTTCGAGGGTGTCGAGATCGGCCACGAGCACGACCGCGAACGCGGCTCCGCGCGACAGCCCGGTGTTCGGGGGCGCGTCCGCCGTGCCGGGATCCCATGGAGCGTCCGAGACCCGCACGAGCCGGCCGTCGACGAACCAGCTGCCGTCGAGACCGTCCACGCGCCCGTCCGCCACCTGGAGGTACGCGTGCACCCCGTTCGCACCGCCGGCCGAGGGATACAGGTGGTTGCCTTCGTGGACGCCGAGCAGCGCCAGCAGCCGTTCGACCGCCTCTGCGGGAACCGGTTCCGGTGCGAAGTCCCGGTGGCTGCGGCGGGAACTCAGCGACGCGGACGGCGCGGCGGGCGGAAGGAGCCGAGCCGGGCCGTCGAGTTCGGGCCGTCCTTGGCGCTCCTTCGCCCGCTTGCGGGCCTCCGGGTCCAGCGACACCGTGGACCGGGGCTGCTCGGTCTCCAGGAGCGCCGACAGGCCGCGCGGTGTCGGGTCCGCGAAGACCTGGCGGATCGGCAGGCGCCGTCCGAGTTCCGCCTCGACCCGCGAGAGCATGCGGATTGCCAGCACGCTGTCGCCGCCGAGTGCGAAGAAGTCGTCGTCGAACCCGGCTTCGGGTTGCTCCAGAACTTCCCGGAACAGAGTGAGCAGTGCCTCTGACACGGGCGCTGCCGGGATGGGCGGCGGGGTGCTCAGCACGGCGCGGTCGATCTTGCCGTTCGCCGTGAGGGCGAGGGCGTCCACGAGGTGGATCCGGCGGGGTACGTGTGCATCGGGCAAGCGCTCCGCCAGGTGGGCGCGGACGGCCGCCTCGTCCACGTCCCCCACCACGTGCGCCACGAGGTGGCGATGTCCCGAGGGGCCCTTCGGGGCGGTGACCGCTATCTGACGTACCGCCGGGTGTTCCAGTGCCGTCGCCTCGATCTCTCCCAGCTCGATCCGGTGGCCCCGTACCTTGACCTGCCCGTCCCGGCGGCCGAGGAACTCGATGGTGCCGTCCGGGCGGAACCGGCCGAGGTCGCCCGTCGCGTAGTAGGGCTCGCCCGTTCGCGGATCGTGCCAGAAGACCGCCGAGGTCCGTACGGGATCTCCTCGGTACCCCCGCGCGACGCCGCGCCCGGAGATGTGGATCTCTCCCGTCACCCAGTCCGGCCGCGGGTTGCGGGCCGCGTCGAGTACGTGCATGCCCTGGTTGCGCAGCGGGCGCCCGTACGGAACGCTCGGCCACGCCGGGTCATGGCTTCCTATCTCGTGCGCGATCGACCAGATCGAGCCCTCTGTCGCCCCTCCCAGGCTGACCACTCGGCACGAGGGCGCGACCGCGCGGAGGCGGTCTGCGAGCGTGACCGGGATCCAGTCCCCCGAAAGCATGACCAGCCGGAGCACGGGCAGGCGCTGACCCGTCGCCTCCAGATGTTCGACGAGCATCTCCGCGAGTGCGGGCACGCTGTTCCACACGGTGACGCCCTCGGCTGCCATGCGCTCCACCCAGGAAGCGGGGTCACGCGCGATTTCCGGATGGACGACGGCGCCACCGGTCAGCCAGCTGCCAAACAAATCGAAAATCGAGAGGTCGAAGTGGAGTCCCGCGAGTCCGAGGACCCGCTCCCCGTGGAGGGCGAAGCGGTCACCGATGTCCGCGAGCGTGTTCATCGCCGCCGCGTGAGTGATCTCGACGCCCTTCGGCGTACCGGTCGATCCCGACGTGAAGAGTACGTAGGCCAAGTCCTCCGGACCGGCCCTCCCGGGCAGCGGTTCCAGGGGCGCCGCCCGGTCGTCGTCGTGCAGCGGGATGTGGCGCAGGTCCGCACCCCAGCCTTCGGGTGCGACGGCACAGCGCGCCCCGGCGGTCTCCAGTACGGCCTCGATGCGCAGTTGCGGCCACGCGGGATCGATGGGTACGAAGGCTCCGCCCGCCGCCAGCACGCCGAGCGCCGCGGCGGCCTGCCGCCATCCGTGGCGGGAGTCGACGGCGACCATGTCCGAGACACGCAGGCCCTCGTCCAGGAGACGGCGTGCCACCGCTCCCGCCGCCGCGGCCAGCTCCCGCCGGGTGACCTGTTCACCCTCCGGGGTCATCAGGGCCGGCTCGTCGGAGTCGGCGTCGGGATCGGCGAGCAGGGTCTCGTGGAGCAGGGCCGGGCCGGACGGGGTCCACGGCGCGGAGCCGTGGGCGCGGCGTACCCGCTGCTGGTCGTCCGGGAGGCCCGGGAAGGCCGTCGGCCATCCGTTGGCGGGAAGGTCGCGCAGGACCGCCTCGAAGCGCTCCATCATGGCTTCGACGACTCCAGGACGGAACAGCCCCTCCACGAAGTCCCAGGTACTGACGAGCCCGCCGTCCTCCTCCCGGACCTTGTGGTCGAGCCACACCTGAGAGGTCTGGGTCAGGGCGTACGCCACCTCGCCCAGGCTGCCGCGTTTCGGCGACTCGAGGCCGAGGGTGCTGGTGAAGACGATGGGGAAGGTGTGCGGCCGGCCCAGGCGGCGAAGGGTGCGGACGCACCGCACGGCATCGAAGACACTGCCGTCGAGCGCCTCCCACAACCGTCCCTGTACGAGGGTCGCGAACTGTCCGAGGTCGGCGGCCTGCCCCATCTCGACGAGTCGGGCGCTGGTGAAGTCCCCCACCACCCGGTCCACGTCGGGGTGCAGCGCCGGCCGGTCGAAGAAGGTCACCCCCAGGGTGAACTCGGGCTCCTCGGACCAGGCTTGGAGCACCCATCCGAACACGGAGAGCAGCATGCCCGCCGGGGTCAGCCCATGTGCCGCCCCGGCGTCCTTCACGGCCTGCCAGACCTCGGGTTCCAGGCGTACCTGGCCCCGGCGGAAGCGCACCGAGTGCAGCTGTTCCGGATTGGCCGCCAGGGGGAGCTGCGGGCCCGCCGGGAAGGTTCCCGCCCGGGAGGCGAATTCCGCGTCGTCGGAGGTCCGGTCCCGCTCCGCCAGAGCCACCGCGAGGTCGCGGTAGGCGGGTCCGGCGGGTGCGAGCTCGCGTCCCTCGATCAGCGTCGTCAGTTCACGGGTCAGGAGGTACACGCTGTGGGCGTCGGCTATGAGTGCCGGCACGCTCATATGCACCCTGGACCGGTCCGCCAGCCGGGACACCCACACGCGCACCAGCGGCCAGTTCGCCGGATCGGGGCGGTGGTGGGACCGCTCCTCCCTGCGGGCCGCGAGCTCGGATTCGGGGGCGTCCCTCAGGTCCTCGACCACGATCGGGAACTCTCCCGGATCGGCGAGCACCCGCTGACGGCCGTCGGGCTCGAAAACCGCCCGCAGCATGTCATGGCGGCGGACAAGCGTGCGAAATGCGTCGGTGAGCCTGTCCACCGGCACCGTGGTGTCCACCTCGACGTAGCCCTGGGTGCCGACGCTGCCCAGGTCCATGCCGTCGCGTCCGCCGACCCAGTACGCCTGCTGGAGCTCGGTGAGGGGGAAGGGCTCTCCGGCCGCGGACGGGTCCTCAACGAGCGGGGCGGCGTCCGGCCGGGTGGGCTCGGCGTCCCTCAGCGCGACCTCCAGCGCCGCGACGGTCGGGTGGTCGAAGAGAGTGCGCAGCGGTACGCGCACGTTCCAGCGGTCCTCGATCCGCCGGCTCAAGGTGATGGCCAGGAGTGAGTGGCCGCCCAGCGCGAAGAAGTCGGCGTCGGCATCCGGCACCGGTACCCCCAGCACCTCCTCCCACACCGCGGCCAGCTCCGCCTGCGCCGGATTGTCGAGGGTGGCTGCCGCGAGCGCGGACCACTCGATGGCGTCGAGGCCCTTGCGGTCGAGCTTCCCGTGCGCTGTGAGCGGAAGCTCCTCCACGAGGATCCACCGGGACGGCAGCAGGAAGGCCGGAAGCACCCGTCCGAGTTCGACGGCCCATGCCTGCGCCTGACGGGCATCGGCCTGCGCGGCGCGCGCGCAGCCCGCGGACGGCACGATCCATGCCTCGATGAGGTCGCCGTCGAGGCGGGAGGCCCCGGCACTGACACCGGTGAGGGAGGAAAGGTGTGCGTCGATCTCGGCGAGCTGTACGCGGTGGCCCCGGACCTTCACCTGGTCGTCCAGACGTCCCTGGTAGACGAACCGGCCGTCGGGGGCCAGGTACGCGCGGTCCCCGGTCCGGTAGCCCTCGGGAGTGAAGGCTGGGTGGCCGGGACTGCCGAGGTATCCGAGGGCCAGTCCGGCGCCGGTGAGGACCAGTTCGCCGGTCTCACCCGTCTCGGCGCACGTCCCGTCGGGGATCCGGCGGATCCAGGCACCGGTTCCGGTGATCGGCCGGCCGATCGTCGGCTCGGCCGGCTGCGTGTAGTCCTCGAAGAAGGCGTTGGAAGTGCTCTCGGTTGGACCGTAGAGGTTGCACACGCGGTCCACGCGGTCCAGGAGGGTCGCGACCAGGTCTGCGGGCAGGGCCTCGCCGCCGAGGTTCACCGTGCGCACGGTGCGTGGCAGGGCCCCCGCGCCCAGCAGGGCGCGCAGTGCGGAGGGAACCGTGTAGACCAGACTGACCGGGGCCGGAGGGGGCCCGTCCACGAGTGCCGCGAGGTCGCGGACCACGACGACGGATCCGGGGCCGGCCAGCGGTACGTACAGCCCGAACACGGACATGTCGAAACGGATCGGCGCGGTCAGCAGGGTGCCGCTGAGCTCCTCCTCCGAGAACTCCGTACGAGCCCATCCGATGAGCGCGCGCACGCTGTCGTGGCCCACCGCGACCGGCTTCGGCACACCCGTGGAGCCGGACGTGAAGATGAGGTAGGCGAGTTCCTTGCCCGAGGGTTCCTGAACCCACTCGGGGCCCGTCTGGTACGGATCCAGCCGGGGTACTTCCAGGTCGGCGTGGGCCACCGCGAGTTCGACCTCCGCCAGCCGCAGTTCGACCTCCCTGCGGGAGGCGGGGTTGCGGGCGTCGAGCGGAACCACGGTGCAGTCAGCCAGCAGCACGCCGTAGACCGCCACGAGGGTGGCGCATCCGGGCTCGACCTGCACGCCGACGCGGGTTCCGGCGGGTACGCGCGCCCGGATCGCCCCCGCGAGACGGCGTGCCCCCGCGCGGAGCTCCGAGCGGGTGAGGCTTCCCTCCGGGCCGACCACCGCTGTGTCGCCAGGGTGGCGTTCGGCATGGTCCAGGAACGGGGCCAGCAGATGCGCGCCCGGCATGGCAACGGCCGGCTCGGACTCGACGCGGGCGCGGGCCGGTGCGTCGAGACCCGCGAGCCCGTACAGGCTCTCCCGTACGGCAGCGGTCAGCCGGGCCGCGTCCTCCTCGGTGAACATCCCCGCGTCCAGCTCCAGTTGCAGTGCCAATCCGCCCTGGCGTTCGGTCGCGACGAGCGTGAGGGGGAACCGGGCCCGGCCGCCCTCCAGCTCGATCCGCGTCCACCGCACAGGGCTCTCGGACGTCACATCGGGCAGGTTTTGGTACACCAGAGCGGCATCGATAAGCGGATCCGTGCCCACGCGGTGTTCGGTGGCGTGGCGCGCCACGATCCTGGAGTAGGGGACCTCGTGGTGTGCGAGCGCCGCACGCGCCTGGTCCCGGACACCGGCGAGGACGTCGCTCGAAGGCAGCCGCACCCGGAACGGAAGCAGGTTGACCAAGGGCCCTACGAGGCCTTCGAGCTCGGGGCGGTCACGGTTCGCGTGGTGGAGGCCGATGAGGAAGTCGTCCCGCCCGGTCGTCCGCGCGACAGCACGGGTGAAACCGGCCAGGACCGTTTCGAAGAGCGTCGCCCCCGAGGACTCGCAGGCAGCGCGCAGTCCCGTCTCGACAGCCGAGTCGATCGGGACGGGATGCACGGCGCGGCGCCCGTCGGGACGACCGCTTCCGAGCCTCAGGCGCGGGGGCAGGTCCGTCAGGGCCTCGTCCCACCAGGTTTCCTCGGCTTCGAGGTCGCCCCTCTCCACCCGGTCCTCCATCCATGCCGCCCAGTCGCCCAGTTGCAGCGGCAGGTCACCGGGAACCCCGTCGAACAGCTCGCGTGCCAGGGCGACGGTGGAGCTTCCGTCGGCGATCGCGTGGTGACAGGCGAGCAGCAGCACGTGGTGCGTCGGGTCCACGGCGAACAGCACGGCCCGCAGCAGGGGTGCCCGGCTCAGGTCGAGTCCCTCGTCGAGGACGTCGCGTGCCTGGCGGAGGGCGTCGGACTCGCTCGCGACCGGCCGGATCTCAAGGCGGGCCGTCCGGTCCTCCCAAACGATCTGGACGATGCGTCCGTCCTGTTCCTCCAGGGACGTGCGCAGTGCCTCGTGCCGCACGCACAGTGCGGCAAGCCGGGACGTCAGCAACTCCGTGTCGAGCGCGCCCTCCACGCGGACGATCGTGGGAATCATCCAGGTACCCGGCGTGTCCGAGAGGTTTTCGAGCAGCCAGAGCTGGGCCTGGAGGGGCGCCGCGGGCAGCACGGCGACCCGTTTGCCCGAGCGGTGCGCCGTCGCCGTCGGCGTGGCGAGCTCGCCCAGGAGCTCCACCCCTTCGAGCACGCGCTCGGAGGAAGCTCCGAAGTCGATCAGGCACGCCACCTCGTCGGCTCCGGCGGCACGCAGTTCGGCAAGCCGCTCGCGGCACTGGTCCAGATCGCCTACGAGGCCGCCGCCTTCGACCATCCGTTCAGCCGAACGCAAGGCGAGGATCCGGGCGTCCGCCTCGGACGGACGCAGGTCCCGGTCCACCCCCCGGGCGTGCGCCCGCTGGAGGAGCAAATTACTCCGGGCGTAGTCGGCGTAGGCCTCGACAGCGGCCGTGCGCGTGTCCGCCCCGTCCTTGCCGACGAGTGTGTGGGTCATCACCGTGACCCGCCCGCCGGGCCGGGATCCGCGAGCCCGACGGTAGAGGGCGGCCCGTTCGGAGAGTTCGTCCATGGACTTGTAGTTGAGGTTCGTCAGGACATTGAATCCGTGGCGCCCGGCAAGCTCGAAGGTCTCCGGCGCCTGAGAGGTCAGCCACAGGGGAAGGGCTGGCTGGACGGGCCTCGGCCAGGTCCGCACCTCGGTGGTCGATCCCTCCGCATCGGAGAACTCGACGGCCTCACCGGCCCACAGGCGGCGCAGCTGGTCTATCTGCTCCGGGAGTCGCGCCTTGCGCTCGTCGTAGCGGTCTCGGCCCAGCACGAAGTCACGACGGTGCCAGCCGGAGGCGATGGCCAGGTCCACCCTGCCACCGGAGAGCTGGTCGACGACCGCCCACTCCTCCGCGACACGCGCGACGTCGTGGAGCGGAAGGACCACGCTGCCGGCCCTGAGCCGGATGTTCCGGGTCCGCGCGGCGAGGTATGCGCCGAGGACGGACGGATTCGGGTACGGGCCGCCGAATTCGTCGAAGTGGCGCTCGGGTGTCCACACGGCTTCCAGTCCCAGCGCGTCTGCGCGAAGGGAGGCGTCGAGGAGGAGCTGGTAGCTCTGCGCGGGATCCTCGCCGGAGCCGGAGAAGAAGAACAGGCTGAGCGCCGGCGCCTGGTCCGAGCGTGCGGCGGGCTTGGCGCCGCCACGCGTCCGCCAGCGCCTCTCGGTACGCGGTACGGCGTCCGCGGGCTTGCGGCCGGGCCCGGCCGCGACGGCCGCGGCCAGTTCGCGCGGGGTCGAGTGGTCGAAGACCAGCTGGAGCGGAACATGGCGGGAGAGTCGTTTCTCCAGCCGCCCTGTCACCCGTAGCGCGTCCAGTGAGTTCGCGCCGAGCGCGAACAGGTTCTGGTCCGGTTCCACCGTCTTGCCGGTGACCTCCGCGAAGGCTTCCAGCACGGCCGCGAGTACGGGATCGGCCGGATCGCGGGATGCAGACGGCTCCGCGGGGGTGAGAGCGCCGTCTGTCGTACGTGCGCGCAGGGCCGCGCGATCCACCTTCCCGTTGGCCAGGAGCGGGAGCTCGTCGAGGACGTGGAGGCTGCTTGGGACGAACGCGGGTGGCAGTTCGGCCGCCAGAGCGGGCAGCAGTACGGCGGCGTCGAGGTGACGTCGGCCCACGGGAGTGACCCATGCGCGCAGTCGGACGCCCGCGCCCTCCCCCGTGGCGAGAACCTCGGCCGCGGCGACGCCGGGCAGGGCCGCGAGTGCCGCGCGCACCTCTGCGGGCTCCACACGGACGCCGCCGATCTGCACCTGGTCGTCCGCCCGCCTCACGATGTCGAGGCATCCGGAGGGCCTTCGCCGGCCCAGATCGCCTGTGCGGTAGAAGCGGCGGCCTCCCTCCTGCCCGAACCGGCCGTCGGCCTCGGCATCACCGTGGTAGCCGTGGGCGACGGCCTCGCTGGCGAGCACGATGTCACCGCTCGCCCAAGCGCCGTCCACCCGCTCGCCGTCTTCGTCGCAGAGCCACACGTCGGTCCCGGCGACCGGCAGGCCGATCGGGACGGCCGGGAGCCGTACCCCGCGCTCGGCGAACCACTGGAGTCCAGTCGTGCTCTCGCTGGGGCCGAAGCCGTTGACGAGAACACAGCCCGTCGGCGCGGTCCTCGTGAAGAGTTCGAGGTCCGACGGGAGCGCGGCCTCTCCCCCCAGGACCACGGCCCGCAGCCCTCCGGGCAGGCCATCGGCGGCCAGCAGGCGGAACAGACTGGGAGTGGTGTGCAGCACCGTCGCTTGAGGAAGGATGTCCTCGCGCAGGGCTTTCAGCCCGTGCCGCTTGGGGGAACCGATCAGCAGTGTCGCCCCGACGACCGCGGTGGCGTAGATGTCCATGACGGCCGCGTCGAAAGCGAAGGACGCCGTCATGCAGACCCGGTCGGAAGGTCCGAGACCGATGGAGGCGGCGAAGCGGAGGGCGTGCTGGTAGACACCGTCGTGGGTCTGCCGGACGGCCTTCGGGGTGCCGGTGGTGCCGGAGGTGTACAGCAAGTAGGCCAGGGTGGCGGGCGCCGGGAGCGGCGGCAGCTCCGACCCCTGGGGGTCGCCCTGCGCGATCTCCCGGGCACCGGCATGCGCCATTCGGTCGGCGTGGCGCGGGTCCGAACGGTCGAGCGGTACGTAGGTCCGGCCGACCCGCAAGCATCCGAACATCTGCGCGACGGTGCGGGCGTGGGTGTCCGCGACGAGCGCCACGGGGCCCTCGGGCGCGCTGTACGCCGCTCGCGCGAAACGTTCTGCCTCGGCCAGGACCTGCGCGGCGCTCCAGTGGTCGGCTCCGTCGATGACCGTGGGGCCGGCCGCCAGAATCGCCTCGACCAGGCTCCCCGCCCTCGGCGCGTCCTGCCGGATCCGGGCGCGCAGGTCTTCCTGTGCGCCGCGTTCGCCGCGGCCGAGCAGTTCGGCGACCTCGTCGTCCATCCCCTCCGCCAGCGTGAGCAGCCACCGCGCGAGCGATGCCCCGAGTCCGTCCAGGGCGGCGGCGGTCAGCCCGCCGGGCGGCGCCGCCAGCCTCAGTTCGAGGTCGTTGCCGGGGACGATCGCGACCACGAGTGGTACGTCCGCCTGCTCGTGCACGGCGATGGACCGTACCTGGAGCCGGGAATCGCCGAGGAGCGCCTGGTCCAACGGGTAGTTCTCGATCACGAGCACGGATTCCGGCGACGCGAGACCGGTGGCGCGCGACACCGTGTCGAGCGACGACCACCCGTGCGTGCGGTCCTGTACGAGGTCCTCCTGCACGCGCTGGAGCAGGGCGTGCACGGTCTCACCGGGCTCGAACCGGACCCGCGTGGCGACCGTGTTCACGAGCATGCCGACGATCTCGTCGACTCCGGGCAGTTCGGCGGGCCGGCCCGAGAGCAACGAGGTGAACGTGATGTCCTGGATCCCGCCGGATTCCGCCAGAGCAGCGGCCCACGCCGCCGTGGCCAGGGTTCCCAGGGTTATGGCACGGGACTGGCAGACCGTACGGATCCGTTCCGTCGCGGCGGAGTCCAGCATGATCCGGCGCTCGCCGCCCGTCCCTCCGGCAGGTCCGTCCACAGGGGTGGCTACGGCGCCGGCCAGTCGTGTACGCCAGTATGCGTCGGCAGGCCGTCCGTCCATGGCCCGCAGCCATGTGACGTACTCCCGGAACGGCGGCGCCGGCGGGAGGGAACCCGCCGTACCTTCGCAGGCGGAGCGGTAGCCGCGCTCGATCTCCACGAGGACCCTGCCCAGGCTCCAACCGTCCAGTAAGAGATGGTGGAACGTCCAGACGAGTACCGCGGAGTCGGGCAGCAGGACGAGGACGACCCGCCAGA
Source organism: Streptomyces sp. NBC_01276 (assembly GCF_041435355.1). GTDB lineage: Bacteria > Actinomycetota > Actinomycetes > Streptomycetales > Streptomycetaceae > Streptomyces. Next base: position 6,661,100 of record NZ_CP108442.1, on the reverse strand, counting down.
GCGGCGGACGGCTGAGGTCGAAGCCCTTCTCGCGGTCCTGCCGGGCGATCGCGTCGATGTCCACGTCCGCCCCGTCGCGCCGGTCCTCCACCCGCCAGGGCAACGCGCCCGTCCTGTGGACGACTTGCTGCGGATCGGAGAGTCCGGCGTGGTGGAACGAGGTCCTCAGCGCCGGATGACGGGCGTACAGGTCGGCCCATGCCTGGCGCAGCGCGTCCGGGTCCGGGCACGCGGCGAGTTCTATCCGTAGTTGTTCCACATAGGCGCTGGACTCCGGCTCCATCAGCGCACGGACGAACATGGCCTGCTGGAGCGGCGTGAGACCGTAAACGTCTTCCACTTTACTCATCTGTGGTCTCCAAACCGGCAAGCAGTGCGCGGATCTCGTCGTCGGGGAGTCCGCTCGCGGGGAAGTCGATGCCGCCGGCCGCGGCGGATCCCGGGACTTCGAGGAACTCCTCCAGAGCGGCTTCGAAAGCCTTCAGCCAGGCGTCGGCACCTTCTCGATGGTTCAACTCGCCCTTGAGCGTCTCCCCGATCGTGTACAGGGTGATGCGCCGCTCGTTCGTACGGGGAAGGCTCGGGTCACGCAGCGGGAGCGCGGCGTCCCGGACCAGTGCGAACCGGGACGAGGCCTCGTCGCCTAGGACGCCGAGCGGGTTGACCGTCAAAGAGGCCGAGCGGCCGGAGGACGCGTAGGCCGCCGCCAGGGCCAGCCCGCCGTCCGGCAGGCCGCGCAGGCGCTCCTTGACCTGGAGCAGCACGTCCGCGGGCGATCCCCCGTCGAGTACGAGTGGGATCAGGGCCGTGAGCCAGCCGACGGTACGGCCGAGATCGAGTGCGCCGAGCATCCGTCCATGGCGCTCCACCTCTACGTCCCAGCGTCCGGTGACGCTTCCGTTGGCCCACGCGGCGGCGGCTACCAGCAGTTCCTCCTCGGTACATCGCAGCCGCTCCATCGCCGCGCGCACGCCCTGGGGGCGGGCGGACAACGGCTGGGCTCTGACACACGTGTCCCGTTCGCGTCCAGTCTCCCCGGGCGGGGGGAGGCTGGGAAGCGTGGCCGGCGCGGGAAGCCCGGCGACCGCATGGCACCAGCTCGCGTACGAAGTGGCCTCGGGGGCCAGGGAGGGTACGCCGCCTGCCTCGAAGACGTCGAGGGCTTCCTCGACGTCGCCGACGATCACCTTCCAGGACTGGGCGTCCACCACCGCGTGATGCGCGCACAGGAGCAGGTGACCGGGCATCACCGTGGCGCGCAGCAGCGCGCCGTCCGCGTCGAAGCCCCGGCACGCCGTTTCGAGGTCGTCCCCGTACTCCACTACATGGCCGCCGAAACCTCCGGTGAGGGTGGACGCGAGGGCGGGATGCGCCACGACGACCGCGGCGAGCGCCCTGTCGAGTGCCTCCGCGTCGAGCGGACGGAGCAGCCGGAGCAGCACACCCTGGTTGAAGCGGCCGGGCAGGCCCCGGAATTCGAGCCAGGTCCGCATCGGCGCCGGTGGGGTGGGTCCCTCAGGCACCGGTACGGGTGCGCTGGGGGGACTCAAGTGGGCGGACAGGGCCGCGAACGAGGCGTCCTGTCCGATCGCGGCCGCCGGAAGGCGCCACCCGGTGCGAGAGACGTGCGCGCAGACCCGCAGCCAGGTGACGGAGTCGCCGCCCGCGGAGAAGAAGTTCGCGGCCGGTCCTGCCGGTGGAGTCCCCAGCACTTCGGCCCAGGCCCGGGCCAGCACGTTGTCCTCCGCTGGGACCGGCGAGGCCGATGACGAGGGATCGGGTACGGGTGCGGGTGCCGCCTGGATACGAGCCGTGAGCGCGGCGCGGTCGATCTTGCCGTTGGCGGACAGGGGCAGCGCGGTCAGCACGGTCCAGGCATGCGGAACCATGTGGTCCGGGAGCTTGGCGGACAGTTCCCGGCTCAGCTCCCGCTCGGACAGCTCGACGGCAGTGCCGACGGCATCGGCATCGGCGGCTGCGGCTGCGGCGTCGGCGCGCGGTACGACGAAGCCCACCAGCCTCCGGTCTCCCCGCGGGTCGCCCACGACGACGACCGCCGCGCGCTCGACACCGGGCAGGGATTCCAGCGTGTGCTCGATCTCGCCGAGTTCGACCCGGTAGCCACGGATCTTCACCTGGGTGTCCACCCGGCCGAGGAGCTCCAGGTCTCCGTCGGGGAGCCAGCGGGCGAGGTCGCCCGTGTCGTAGAGGCGCGCGCCCTCGTGGTCGACGAAGCGTTCAGCGGTGCGTACCGGGTCCCGCCAGTACGCGTCGGCCAGGCCGAGCCCGCCGATGAACAGCCGGCCCGGTACGTGGACCGGGCAGGGCCGACGGTGTTCGTCGAGTACCGCGACCGTCTGGTTCGCGAGCGGGCGGCCGTAGGGGATACTCGCCCGGCTCGTGTCCACATCACCCACCAGGTGGGCGACCGACCAGATGGACGCCTCGGTGGCACCGCCGAGGGACCACACCGCGGCCCCGGGCGCCACGGCCCTCAGCCGCTCGGGCAGTCGCAGCGGGATCCAGTCGCCCGAAAGCAGGAAGGTGCGCAGCGCGGGGGCGGGAAGGTCCAGGTCGGCCTCAAGGGCATCGGCGAACATCTGCGCGAGGGCAGGTACGGAATTCCACACCCGTACCCCGTGGGCGTGGGCCGCACGCGCCCAGGCCGCCGGGTCGTTGCGGTCGGTGGGGTAGACCACGGCGGCACCCAGCCGCCAGGTCCCGAACAGGTCCCATACCGACAGGTCGAACGCGAGGGAGGAAAGGGCGAGGGCGCGGTCCTGTGCACCGAACCCCATCCTGTCGGCGACATCGACGAGAGTGTTGACCGCCGCCTCGTGACGGATCACGACGCCCTTCGGCCGTCCTGTGGAGCCGGAGGTGTAGATGACGTAGGCCATATCGTGTGCACGGGGCGGTCGGCGGCGCCGTACGGCGGGCAGGTCTTCGAGGTCCACCCCGTCGGGCCAGGAGTCGCCCGCGCGTAACACGCAGGTGGGAGCCGCCTCGGCGAGAATCTGCCGGATCCGCTCCATGGGCTGGGACGCGTCGATCGGCACATAGGCCGCGCCGGCGAGAAGGACGCCGAGGGCGGCAACGGCCTGACGCCATCCATGCGGTGCCACGATCGCCACCAGAGCGCCCCGCGGTACCTGTTGGCCGAGGATCGCCGCAGCGACTCTTTCCGCCTCCTCCACGAGCTGCGCGAAGGTGAGGGTGCGGTCCGCGTCGATGAGGGCCAGGGCATCGGGCGTACGAGTGAGTGCGGCGAGCACGCCGTCGACCAGTGTGTCGGAAACCACGGGCGCACCGGTGGCGTTGGTACGGCTCTGCAGCAGGCGCTGCGTCGCGGGAAGCAGTTCGGGAGCGGGCTCCTCCCAGACTTCCTCCACCAGGGTGTGGAGCACTGCGCACCACGCCTCGAAGAGCGCGTCAAGCACACCCGGCTCGAACATCTCCTCCACTGCGTCCCAGTTGTAGTGCAGTTCCCCACGGTGCTCGTACACCT